>NZ_CP185386.1:0-365892 GCF_051122765.1 Halorubrum sp. AS12 | reverse complement strand
ACTTGACGCGTTCGTTCAGCTGGTCGCGATACTCGATCTTGTTGCTGACTGCGATGACGCCCAGGTGGCAATCCGCTTTCCCCGATTCGCGAGCCCGCGAGAGCTGCGATAAGAATATCATCGTCATCGAGTCGGTCCACCTCGTCGAGAATGATGATGACTGACTCGTAGGCAGTATCCAGAATCTCCCAGAGATAGTCGTAGTATTCCCCGCTGCCAATCCCTGCGCGTGGAATATCGAAGTCAGTCTCGTCCGTTTCGTTGAGTGAACGAGTCACCGTCCTCGCGACGCGTGTCTGTGTGTTGTGCTGCGCGCAGTCGACGTAGACCGTGCCGACGGACACACCGTTCGACTCCGCGGCTCGGCGGGCTCGTTCTGTGACGTGACGGGCAACGAGCGACTTCCCCGTACCCGTTTTCCCGTAAATAATCACGTTGTTGGGCGGATCGCCACGAACGATCGGCCTGAGTTCAGCAGCAACGGCCTTGATCTCGCCATCTCGGCCGACGATACGGCCGCTTTCAGGGACGTGGCCAACCTTCAGCAGTTCCTTTCGAGCGAAAATGTTGGCTCGGTCGGGGTCGTCTTCATCAAAGTCAAAGAGGGGATCGTCAGCGGGATCCTCGTAGCGGCCGTCGAAGTCAGAGAGTTGGGACGGTTCCTCAGCCATCAATATCAGATATCGCGGATGGGACCTACTTAATGATTTGGCTACCTCGACCAGAGTGTAAATCGGGCTATGGTCGTCTTCTGATGTTTTGTCGCTGGCGTATCATCCTCACAAAGGGTCGAGTCGGTCCCGAGTGAAATCGGATTCGGAGCGAGAGTTACCGCCGCAGACGGGCACCCCCAATCCAGAGTGAAAACGCCAGACTGGAGCGGGTTTGACACACCCCTGGTCAAGAGTGAATAGCCCTCCATACGGGAGCAGCGTACTTGGTTGAGACGACACCCCCCGTCCAGAGTGTATCTCCCGAACCTGGTAATCAATCATTTCTATGAGAGGACACATCGGCCCTGGACGTCTGACGCACGGCAGACACCCCTCGTCCAGAGTGAAAGCGTAGGTGTGACGAGCAGGAGTGAAGTGTGAACCTCGAGTGATGCTGACGAGCGTTCGTCGGCACCCCCAATCAAGAGTGAAGACACAGGTCAGATCTCCAGCCGAAGCAAAGCAGGGTACAATCGGAACTGTCGGGGTCGGGTATCTTGATTCCGAGTGATGAGGGAGATCGGGAGATACCAATCCCGATTTCGGCTTTGATGCCGGTTCGCTGGTTGGCGAATAGTCAGAATGACGATTGTTCCTTCAACGTCTCATAATACGCGGACGATGAAATCGAACCCCCACACCCCTCGTCCAGAGTGAAACGCTACGAGAGTCCCTCGGTTGACCCGGCGGAAACCACACGACGAGTCGGCTGGGAAGTACCGAAATCACAAGACGTGAGACGAGTATCCCTCGAACAGCAGTCGTCACACAGTCGAAGATCCGCTAAATATACCAATCTTCATAGTATTACCTAGAGGTTTTATTACTACCTACCTCCTACCACTCCCCAAGTGCATTCAGCACAAGAAGGAGGACGAAGGCGGCATTCGTCCGGGTGGTTTCGAACCGCTGCTCGTGTTCGCTGTTCCATTTCCTCCGTGTTCTCCCGTCTCAAGCAGTCTTTCCGCGATTCCCGTTGCTTTCTCCCCACAAGAACCCCCGTTTCCCGTGGACCTCACCCCACTCTCCGATTGGTTTTCACTCTGGACGAGGGGTGTGTGGGCGAGGTATTCTCTCCAGCTCCCTTCCGTGTCTTCACTCAGTATTAACCAACAAACCTCCCGATACCTCGATAGTGTTGGTTAACCACTCTCAATCTCGGTGAAGGCGTCCAAGTCCGTTTCCCGAGTTTCCGCGATCTCGCGTTGAATCTCCATCCGATCCCAGCCAAGTGGTGCCAGCACACTCTCGACAGCTCTGACGAGTTGCGTCTCGTAGTACGACGCATCGTACGATTCTATCTCTTCGTGGGCTAACGCGACCCGCTCTCGCGAGCTCTTCTCGTCGTCGACGACCACGTACTCGATGTCCTGTCCTGGGTGGATGGCGAGGTCCTGGTCCCGAGCCCGCTTCAGCGCCGCCACGTTCTGCGTATTCTGCGTGTACCCTTCCAGCGGCTTGGAGACACGATTCCGTTCGACGAGCTGCTCGACCGGCACCGTTCCAGCGTGGAGGCGCTTGATCGCGTCCTGAAGACAGTCGAGTACGGTGTCCGGAGATTTAGTCGCACCGAGCCGTTCGAGACAGTCCCGCTGGACGTCCTCGATGAACGGTGGGGTTGAGCGCTGCCGAGCTTCAATCCCGCGTATCTTGAAATCGTCGTCGCCGGCGACCTTCCCGAAGTACTTCGTTAGCGCGCCGGCGTCACTCTCGCGTTGTGGTACGAACGCTACCCAGTCATAGTGGGCTTCGTGTTCAAGCCGAATCTCGGCGCGTTCCGTAATCTCCGTCGCGAGCGTCTGGAGGTCTTCGCGGTCATCGTCGTCGACGTCAGGGTCCGGCGTCACCCAGATGGAGTCGACGATGCCGTGGACGACCCGCCAGCCGCCAGCTTCCAGCCGCTGTTTCGCCGTCAGGAGAATCTCGCGAGCGAACGCGTTAATCGCTTCGTGACACTCGATGCGGCCGAACTTCGCGTTGCTGAACCCCTGATAGCCGAAGCAGGCAACGAGGATCCACTTCAGCGCTCCCGACCGCCCTTCGAGTTCAGCCAGACGGTCCTCGTCGGGGTCGTCCCGTTCCTTCTCGCGACGGATGGCCGCCTTGATCTCGTCCCGTGCGTCGATGATCGGCTCGGAGCACGTCGACGAGGTAGCCCCGGTCGTCGCAGATCGAGTATCCGATGCCGGGGACGTCGTCGCGGTCGCTGTGACAATCACACCGGATGACGTCCGGCGAGACGTTCCGGGTACAGATGATGTTGGGATACAACGAGGAGAAGTCGAGTTCGTGGACGTTCTCGTGGAGGCCGACCTCGGGCGCGAAGATGAAGCCGCCACGGTCGGCGTCGTGGAGCGTCCCCATCGGCTTGTAGAATTCGTGGCGCCAGGAGTTCCACGGGACGAGGACGCCGCGGTCGTGGGCCTCACAGATCTGGATCGCCGTGAGGACGTTCCCGATTGACGCCCACGCGAGCTCCTGGACGGGCTTTTTCGAGCGCGACACGAGGTCAAGGATGCCCTCGAGGTTCGTCTCCCCGTAGAAGAACGTGTTCGACTCGTCGATGATCGCCCGCCCGGGGAGGTTGTACCGCGCCGGCGAGTGGCCGACGCGACCGTAGCTTGAGTACGTCGACCGGCTCGCGAGCTGCTGGTAGTCGACGTCCGGCCACCGGCTCAGCGAGAAGTCGTCGACGCCGGCAGCCGTCGCCATCTCGTGGAGGGTCGGGACGATCTCGCTCGTCGAGCAGACCAGGACGTCCGGATCGTGTGCGTCGAGCGCCCCCTGGACGGCGGTCAGGATATCCGTCGGTGAGCCGGTGACGGTGTCGCCGGCGACGGACAACTCCCCATAGACGTCGTTGCTCGTTTCGGTCACTGGAACGCTGAGCCGGAGCGTCGACAGCTCGCTCGCCGGCGTCGGATCGGCGCCGGTCTCCAGACAGTAGCGGAACTCTCGCGAGAAGTCGACGTTGAAGCAGGCGAGATCCCCGACTGGATAGTCCGATAACTGGCGTGCCTGCCGGGCGAGTGGGGTGACGCGGTCGATGTGGGCGACGTCGACCGCGAGAACGGCCTTCTCGTCTCGTCGAAAGCCCGGCCGTCGCGCAACCATCTCGGTCGCGACGACATCCGGGTGCTGGTCGTACACCGACTGGAGCGTCGGGAGGTCGAGGTCGGACGCTGGGTCGCGAGCGGCGACGTAGAATCGCGGTGTGTAGTTATCTCGTTCTGTTGCGACGGCACCGTCGGCGGTCGCCTCCCACTCTAGGACACGGCCGTCGTCCAGGAAGTCGATACTGAACGGCATCGTCACGGATTCGAGTCCGGTGGGGCGCTCTCTTGGTCATCGCGTGCTGCGACCGCGGCTTCGAGCTCCTCGAGGCGCTCTTCGTGGTCGTCGAGGCGGGACTCCTGTTCGAGATCGATGCTGAGCAGCGCCGGCAGCAGCGGGTTCTGGTGGTTCAACAGCCCGCTCGCGTCGGCGTGCTCGCGGGCGTACTCGAACAGCCGGTCGAAGCGCGGCTGGTCGCGCCGCCGCAGTGCCCGGCGGAACTCGGCCCAGCGCTCTTCGATGGCCCGCAGCGCATCTCGGTAGGTTGGGTTCGTACGCCCCATCGCTATCGCCCTCCTGTACCGCTCGCCGTCCACGCATCGAGCAGGGGATCCGCGGTGGCCGCCACCGTCTCACCGTCAGCGGTGACGCCCGTTCCGACGCCCTCTGGGTTTGATGTCGACGGCGCTGGCGTCGTCGGTTCCACGCCGACCTGCGTGGCGCGTGCCGCGAGCAGCTGCCGCCAGTACGCGAACGTTGTCTGGTAGTACGCGCCGTCGTCGACGGGATAGACGAGCGTCTCGAAGTCCTCGCCGACGACCCGTGGCCCCATCCGGGTTTGCTCACACTCCAGGTGGTGGTCGGCGACCGTCGCGACTGATTCGGTGAATTCGTTTCGTTCGTTTCGCGTAACGAGCACCGGGATGTCGTACCCATCGGCGTAGGTCGTCAACTGAGCGAGGGTTCGGGCTTGAAGGGTTTTCGCGTGGGTTTCGCCGAGGGTATCGTCGGCGCGGTACAGGGCGTCGACGGCCGGCGCGACGATGAGGGCGGGCGTGTGGGGAGACGTATCCTTGTCGCGACCTGGTGCCCGTCGATCGGTTGCCCTGGAATCAGCGGTGGATGTCTGTATTGCCTTGTTCACCGCTGTCGAGAGGTCACAGACTGCGCCGAAGTGCTGGTACGCGGTAAATCCGCGTGCGACGTGGATCCGGTCGAGCAACCGCTGGCTCGGTGTGATCTGAGCCAGCGTCGTCGTCGTCGCATGGCCGTTCGCATCAACCCAGAAGGCGGGCCCATCGTGTACCAGGAGATGGTCAAGTACGAGCGACTGGAGGATTGGGACGCCACGGCCGGCGTCTACGTCGAGCAACGTGATGCCGTCGTCGAGTGACGGTAGGAGTATCTCTTCTGTGGCTGGGTCGGCTTGATCTGCCAAGCCCAGATTGCGGTCAGCCCCCCGTGTCGGCTTGTCGGCCGCCATTCGGTTCGATGGTGGGTGATCTCCCATACTCGATAACTAGTCACTCTCTCAATAAGCGGCGGCGCGGCGCTTCCGGACTTCCAGAAAGGACTTTACAAAACGTCAATTCGAACTCTGTCACCGGATCTTGAGGAGTGGAAGACTGTTTCCAAGACTCTTTCCGGGGTGGCCGTCGCCTTTGATCGCCGAATTAACCAACATTTCGGTATGCCCCGGCAATTTGTTGGTTAATCTAGTTAGCATCGTTGTACCACACCTCGTCGATGATATCTCTAGATATGATATTCCAGAATATGATTATTCAGAATATTTCATCAGGCACGATAGAAGCCACGGGAGCTCCAACTGGAACAGTTCGTCGAAGCTGCGGCCGACACGGTTCTTGATCTCGAAGACATTCGTCCTGATTGTTGCCCGCGACCCAGGAAACGCATCATACCGGTCAGCCTCGACAGATACACTCGTGTGACACCCGTGTCATATCGATGAGGTGGCGGTGGATATTGTCGGCGAGCCGGTACATTGCCTCAGCCTGTTCCTTCGTTGCGATACCGAGTCTGTAATAGGTCTTCGTTCGGTTTCGGTTCCACAGTTCGGCAAGCTCCTCTCCGAACGCGTCGTCGTAGAGACCGATCTCGGCACCACGTTGGTAGAGTCGGCGGTGGCTACTGATGACCTCCGCCGCGGACATTGCCCCATCGTGAATCAACCGGAACTGGATAGTGCGCTCGATGGCGACGAACGCCGACTCGATCACGACCGTGTAGTACCCTTGGTCGAGGAGATTTGATCCCACCTCCAGCAGCCGACAGGCACGGCGAAGTTGGACCAACTCTGCGTCGTCGACGTCCAATCCCTCCTCGATCGTTCCGGGACTGCCCTCGAAGGTTCGCTCGGCTTCTCCCAATTGGTCTCGGATATCGTCATTCATCGGCATGCACCTCGGTTCGGAGTTCGGAGAGTTGGTTGGAGCCGACCAACGTGATCCCGTCGTCGAACTGAGGGCGAAGTTGATCACCGATTCGTTGGACGCTGTCCGTCGATTCGACAAGCGGCTGGAACGTGTACCGATTCCCTTCGAACCGTTGGTCTTCGAGATCGCTAACAACCGTCTGGACAGTCCGGCGAGCTGCCGTTTGGTCTTCGTCGACGATCACCAATAGGTCGATGTCGCTGGCCCTATCTGCCTCTCCCCGAGCGACGCTTCCGAATAGGACGACCCCGACTAATCCATCCAACTCGTCCTGAAGTCGTTGTAGAAATGCCTGAACTGGTTGGTGGAACTCGCTCTGCGGGATCGAGAGAATTGGATCTGGTTTCGTGAGCCGTTCACGGTTGATCTGGACCTGCTGAGTCCGCCCGTCTGGTGCGATCTCGATGACATCAAGCTCGGAAAGCAATTTGACCGCCTTTGAGATCGTTCCCTTATTTGCCCCTGTGAGGCTTGCGAGTTCGCTCATCGAGTACGTCGCATACGGCTGATCTATGAGAACGTTGAGAACGTCCTGCATTGCCTGGTATCGGAATACCCGATCCTCCGGAAACGGATACTGTAACTCTATTGAGATCGACTCTTTCTTATTAGGCATATGATTCCTATTAGGAAACGATGTAAAAACTCTGGCGGTGAACTGATCCGATTATGACATGCTGGCCTACGTCTATCTAAAGAATAAGATTTCAAATCTAGCCCAGTAGTTGTGACAGTACAACCAGTCATCACACTATTTTGATTTAGCCCTAAAAATACCAATAGTTCCCAGGGTTTGGGGAGATACCACTGATGGAGAGAGATGACTTTGACGAGACGGTCCACGGTGAAATCAAGCTCACCAAATTTTCACGAAACCGGCGACGCAGCTGCTGAATCAACGAGTGAGTACTCGCGATCTCGACTCGTGCCTTCTGCTTCGAGGAGGTTGTACTGTGCCATCTTCGAAAGGTAGGTCCGGACGGTGCGCTTCGTCCGCGGATCGTCGACCGCCTCAGTATACCGGTCGTGAATCTCGCTGGGTCCGAGCGGGCCGTGGTCGCGAACAATATCGTACACGACCCGCTGGTGTGGTGTGAGCGAGTCGAGGCTCTTCTGCTTGATTTGAGCCCGAGCATCTTCAGCGGCATCTAGGAGGATGTCGTTGGTGATCTCCTCGTGATTTTCGCGATCAGCCGTGCTGGCTGCGCTGCGAAGCATCCCGATAGCAAGACGAGCGTCGCCAGCGGCGGCATCAGCGATCTGATAGAGCTGCTCGTCGGTGATGATCTCCTCTTCAAGGCCCCACTTTGCCCGCGCACTCAGGATGTCATACAGCTGCTCGTCGTGGTACTTGTCCATCCGAACATGCTCGCTGGAGCGAAGCCGACTCACAAGGCGGTCGTCGACGCGGCTGAACAGCTCTTCTTCTTTGTTCGCGATACAGATCACCGCGAACTGCTCCATACTGTGGAGGTCGTAGATGAGGCTCGGGTCTTCGAGTTGGTCGACCTCGTCGAGGATGACGACGGTTCGAGGGCCGTCGTACTGTTGGAGCCGATCAATGAGCTCGTCGTGGGGTGTCGACTGGCGATGGATGTCTATCGTGGCCCCGATGTCGTCGAGGATCTGGTACAGCGTTCGGAAGCGGCTGTAGTTTCGCCAGCAGTTGACGTAGGTGGCCTCGACGTCGAGCACTTCCTCGCGGAGCCGTTCGGTAACGAACTTCGAGACACAGGTTTTGCCGACGCCGCTCGGGCCGGTGACGATGGCTGTGTCAGCCGGCTCCCCGTCCGTGATCGGTTCGAGAACGCTCGAGAGGTGGTTGACTTCGGCGTCGCGATGCTCGACTTCTCGAGGGACGAACCCGGCGCGGAGGACGCGAGCATCACGGATCATCTGTCGGTAGGTAGCTATTCTTTGGCTGTGTGATAAAAATGTGACTGGGTCAGTTCCGGAAAGCCCCTCATTGCCGCTAGATTGCTTCTTTTATAGCTTCGGAGTCTCCCGATTTTGATTGTGGAAACGCTCCGTTTCCGGAAACGTCCAGAAATCCAGTCAACGATGTGGAGCTCGCTCTATACTAATCACGATAGCCCGAGTCGGATGGACCTCATGGAGAGTACTGTCTGACGTGCTCATCGAGATCGCTAGGTCGTAGATACAGACAGACAACTCTAGCTCTGGTTTACTTCGTCAAATACGGCGGCAAAGTCCTCGAGAAGCTCCTGTGGTGACCTCTCATCATCGCGAGATGGAAGTGGTACTTCCCAGCATTCGATTTGGAGTGTGTGCGCATTGGATACCGGCTCCGGATCGGTTACTACATTGAAGATACCGGTGTGATAGATAGCAAGTAGTCGCTGGTCATGAACACCGACATAATCGATACCAGCCCGATCCAGGGCTGCTGGAATGTCTGTGGGCGCAGATAGCGAGACAGAGGCGCTTGGAGACGCTGAGTTGCTCATACCTTGGCTTGGTCCATCGCACAGATAAAGACCCGTCTCCGGAAAGGCCCTACTCTCAATAATTAACCAACAGAAAGCAACAGCAGCGGAATTTTGTTGGTTAAGCTATCCGCGCCGCTAGGCCCGGTGACGATGGCGGTGTTGGCAGGTTCTCCATTCGTGATAGACTCGAGGACGCTGGAGGGATGGTTGATTTCGGCGTTGCGGTGCTCGAGGCATCAGGGATTATCTGTCGAACACCCCTCGTTGCCGCTGTAAACATCTCCCGGAGAGATGGTATGGTGGATCGAAAAAGATGGACCCCTCGTTGCCGCTGTAAAACCATAGTAGAGCGGTTTATTTATGGAAAATACCCATCTGCCCGCTCACACGTTCTACTATCAACACCACAACAACCAGTAATTTTATACCAAAGGGTGGTGTTAGTTACCGTACCACGCTTTTGGTATACTGAGAGGCCATGTTGTTTTGGCGTCGAAGACGTGAACCGCACGTTTCACCGTCATCGTGTCTTCTCTCAAATCAAGTAGCTGACTGGCTCTCGATCGACTTTCTCTGAACCGGCCGCAATTTCACCTGGAGGTCACACATCATTCGTGTTTACAGCGGCAATCTGGGGTGTGACACCGCCTCTATACCACTCTTACAGCGGCAACACGCGGCTCATTATGAGACTGAGAATCTCAAAACGCAGGAAAATCCGGGTTTCAACCCCGATTAGACGGGTCGACTAATACAGACACCTATTTACAGCGGCAAGGCGGTGGGAAGATTGATATGGACCGGGTGAGTGCGACCCTACATGAGCGATACGGAGTCATTCTTCGGGGATCCCGACCCCATTTTTGCTGATAAGGAACTCCTTCGTGTGAGTCACCTTCCAGAGGGTGATCGGATCATCGGCCGTGACGAGGAGCTCACAAACCTCGCGAATGCGATTAAGGACGCCCAGCGAGGTGGGACGCCGAACAACGTGTTGATCTATGGAAAGACAGGAACAGGCAAGAGCCTCTGCTCGAAGTACATCACACAGGATCTCACTGAGGCTGCCGCCGAGAATGATGTCCGCGTTGATGTCGCATACATCGACTGTTTTCAGGACTCAACAGAAACGCAGGCTGTCCGGACGATCGCTGAATCGTTCAACGATCCCGACGTGACGGGTGTGAAAGTTCCAGCGTCTGGCGTTTCCACGTCTGATTATTATCGGCGGCTCTGGAAGATACTCGATGTACGCCTCGACGTTGGCATCATCATTTTAGACGAGATCGACAAACTCGAAGACGACAACGTTCTCATGCAACTCTCACGAGCGACGGAAGCCGGAAAGGTAGAAGACAGTACACTCGGTATAATCGGGATCAGCAACAAGATTCGCTACAAGGAAACACTCAATGAGCGCGTCAAATCAAGTCTCTCCGAGCGTGACTTCGTGTTCCCACCCTATGACGCAAATCAACTGCGTGCAATCCTCAACTCACGGGCAGATGCGTTTCGAGAGGGCGTCCTTGATGACGACGTGATTCCGAAGGTCGCAGCACTCGCGGCGAAAGAACACGGAGACGCTCGGAAGGCGATCGACATTCTCAGATATGCTGGCGAAATCGCCGACGAACACGACGACGACCGCGTCCGCGTTGAGTACGTTGATGAGGCACACGAGCGTGAAGAAGAGGCGCGACTCGCCGAACTAATCGGAAAGCAACCCGAGCACTCGAAATATCTCCTTCAGGGGCTCGCACTCCAGATCGGAGCAGTCAACCGATACAGATGCTATGATCCCCTCAAAGCAGGTGTACTCGGCCTACGAGGTTGTGTGTGAACGCGAAGGAACCGACCCGCTCAAAATCCGTCGCGTCCGCGACCTCCTCTCTGAGCTTGCGTTTCTCTCTTTGATCGAACAGAATCGGAAGGGCCGAGGGAAAGGGAAGGGCGCACATACGGTGAATCAGCTGGTTGATGCCCCTGAACTTGTCGTTGAGGCGTGTAAGTCGGCATGAACTGACCTTCTTGTGCGAGCGTCGGCGACTTCTCGGGGGGCTGTAGGTCAGTGAATACAGCTTCGTATCATTCCTCCCACTCCGCGTCGAAACAGCCGAGAAGCGTCTGGAGGTCCAGCGGACAGCGCTACTCGATGTGATAGCACTGGTTGTCTCGATCCAGCACGGCGCCGTTGTACCACTGCGCGATCGCCCACAGGATATCGAGCGCCGGCGGGGACCAGTCCTCGAGGACGTCGTCAGCTCGCCTTCGAGCTTCTGGCGGTGCGTGATCCATCGACCATCGCCTCCTCTACTCCTTTGCGCGCTGTGATCTTCAGATTCTGTCCTGCCCGTGAGGCGAGCCAGGCCTGTACACCGGTCGTGACTGACATCGAGACCTCGCTGGTTCCGCTTCTCAGATGGATCGCCGACGACAAAGATTCGGAAACAGTGGAGTGGGTAGATCATTAACCAACAGGCTCTGCTTTCGATTCGGATTGTTGGTTAACCTCCGTGCGTGTCTCCTACTGAACTCGGACTGTGAACGAGTGTCCTCTCAGGATATCGACAGGGTGAGTTGTAGTGCTGTCTCTCTTGTACTGAATCCCGGTCGGGAAATTTTGAGTGGGTTTAACGTCTTGAATTCGCGGGGATCGGGGATTTCCTTCGGCATCTCCCAGGCGAGCGCGGCCATCCAGCGAGGTGATCTTAACACAGTGCTATTCGCAGCTACCATCAGTACCTCCTGAATTTCTCTCGTTCACCCCGTGGTCGAGCAAATTTAGCGAAATCGTGGTGAGCCGGTAGCTCGTCGAGGTATTTTCTACTGCCTCAAATCGGCCCGACGAGGATCTTCTACAATTTGAGTCCATTATTTTGCCTTACATATCGCAGATATCGTCCAAAGAAAGAGGCGATATGTAGTGTGCGAAGGCCGCCGGCTCTCTCCGGCCGAGGGGCCATCTCTGGAGTCCTGACTTTTGAAATGTATCAGTTTGAGCGCACAGTAGCGTCTACTGAGCCACCGGGGCGATTGTCGTCCCAACGACCAGCCTGAGGAATCGGGTTCGCTCTCTCGATAGCACTATTTGTGAGTCTGTCTCGTGGGTCCCCGATGTTGATGACGGCGGCGCGCGTCCCGTGGGATATGGACTGTCCCGCGTGTGGTGGCTCGGTCACGCTCGAGATCGGTCCGGACCGACCGCCGTCGACGTCACTGTCCGACGCAGTCCTCGATACTGCTGAAGACGAGCGGCTCGACGTCGACAACGTCGACGGTGTTTGAACCAGGACGACGGTCGGCCAGCTCCTTGCAGACCTGAACGTGCGAGAGGACGATTCCTGATTTCACCCCTCGATGTGTAGGCTGTGTGTAGACGCCGAAACGGTTATCACTCTATATGGAAGATATGCACATAGGATGAGTTCGAGTGACGAGCCGCGACGCGTCCACTTCCAGTCCCCGGAGTATCTCGTCGACCGGCTTGACGCGATTGCCGACCTCTTCGATAAGGATCGGACGGATCTGCTTGTCGAGGCCATCCGTGAATATATCGAAGAGACCGCCGACAGCGAGACGTTCCAAGAGCTGGTCGCGACGAAGTACTACGACGACCAGCTGGAGTTCGAGACCGTCAAGCAGCTGGTCGGCGCCGAAACTGCTCAGCGGCTGCGGCTGCTCAAGGCGGACCTCGACGACGAGCCACTCGATCTCGCGGCCCCTGAGGACGTCGACATCTATGGTGGAGACGCGGTGACAGTCGACACTACTGCCGACGAGCGATGAGTGAGCGGCGATTGCGGACGATCGTCGCTGACACGAGCGCACTGGTCAGTCTGGCCGTACCGCGGGCCGACGACACGTACGATACTGCCACCGAGCCCGACCCGCTCCAGTATCTGCTCACCTCTTGTGACGTGTTCGTGCCCCCGGAGGTTGTCACCGAACTTCAGGATCTTACCCAGTATCAGGATATCCACGGCGCCGCAGCGACGAACGTGCTCGCAGCTCGTGACTTCTACACCGTCGAGGATCCCTACGAGCGTGCGGAAACCCCAGACTCGCGGCCGACGTTCGGCCTCGACGACGGCGAAACCGATGGGATTGTTCTTGCGAACGCATGTGACGTTGACGGCTTTCTCACCGACGAATTCGGCGGGACGAATTTCCCGCTCATCCACGCGGTGCTACAGGGACCGCGGATCGTACCGACACCGCGGCTCATCAGTGAGTACGCCCGGAACGGCCATCTAACCGACGAGGCTGCGCTGACGCTTCTTTCCGTGATCAGCCCGCATCGAAGCTGGGATACCAGTCCGTACGTTACCCAAGTTCGAGAACGCCTTGGGGAGTAGTCCAACCTAATTTCATACGGTAAATGTAGGCTGCTTACTGAATGGATGATTCCCTTAGATACTGGTGAAACAAATGCTGAGAAAATGTTTCTATGGCGAGTTCTTCTATGGTGTCCCTCCATATCGATTGAGTGCGGTGGAGAGGAGATCTCGTTCACCTCGTCGAAGGAGTTTCGACGCGGTGCTTTGGGCACAATCAAGTGCCGCTGCGACATCTTGGAGTGTCGCAG
This sequence comes from Halorubrum sp. AS12, assembly GCF_051122765.1. Taxonomy (NCBI): domain Archaea; kingdom Methanobacteriati; phylum Methanobacteriota; class Halobacteria; order Halobacteriales; family Haloferacaceae; genus Halorubrum; species Halorubrum sp. AS12. The sequence continues at coordinate 352,634 of NZ_CP185386.1, read as the reverse complement.
TGCGGGGAACGTCGTAGTATCCGAGTTGTACTGCTGTGTTGACGGCTGTGAGTTGCCGGTCAGTCAGTGTGCCGACGAGCGTTCCGCCACGCCGGTCGTAGGTCCCGATCTCGTTGATCGTTATGTCAACGCCGGGGGGAACGGTTTCGAGCGTGTCGTTAATCTCACTTCCGTCGCCAACGATCGTCATCGCCATCGCAGCCGTGTCGTCGAACCGGATCGGGGGAACAACGATGAGGTGGCGATCAGCGAACGTCTCACGCCACGTTTGTGTTTCTGCCCGCGTTTCTTCGCAGACCCAGACGTGCGCGGACGATTCGTCGATGGCAGTGATACGACAGTCAAGGACCGTTTCCACCTCGGCAACTACACGTCTGTACTGCTCGATGTCACCTTCAACGTAGTAGAGTGCGTACTCGGTTTCTTCGGCGGGGAGGACGCGCCACGCAAGCATCTCCTCGTACTGTACAGCAGTTGACTCTCGGATGAACGCCTGCATCGGGTGGAGAAATCGATCCGGAAGGGAGAGTTCTAAGTCAATGTATTTCATCGCACACCAATTTGGTTCGTTCCTAGTATATAAATAAGGTAAGACGTTAGCCGCATCATCGAATTGGCTGCCGCTCGAACCTCAGTATATGACAACACCAGGGTCTGGTACGGGAGCGGTCGAAGTCCCACCGACACCGGATGGGATTCCGTTCTTTGGGAATGGGCTTGCGTTCTCCCGAAACCCGGTTGAGGCAATGGAAGACTGGGCGTCGCTTGGAGATGTCGTCCGACTCCAGATGCCTGGACAATCGATGTATATGGTGACACATCCAGCACTGATCAAGCGGATTCTCGCAGACGACCATGACCAATTCACGATCAGTGCGGCGCAACGCGAGACATTCCGTGGCGTCGAAGACCACGCAGTAACGACAACGACTGGCGACCGATGGGAGCGCTTGCGGAAGGCGTTACGGCCGGCGTTCACGCATGATGCGCTTGATCGGTACGGTGACCGGATGGCCTCGACGACGGCGGCCTTCGTCGATGAGTGGAATGACGGTGAACGGATTGATCTCTACCGAGAGATGCGGTTGCTGACGGTGAACATTCTCGCAGACACACTCCTCGATACCAACGTTCGCGGGAATGAAAATGTAGTGATGAATGCCGCGGATGCCCTCGTCAACCGAGCGAACTTCCGCAGACCGGGGCAGTTACTCCCTGACTGGGTGCCAACGCTGGCCGAGCGGCGATTCGAGCGAACTGTCCGGGCTCTCGACGAGTTCGTCGACGAGATCCTCACACAACGACAACGCAGTGAGTCGAATGACGATGTGTGTTCTGTGTTGCTCACCGCTCACGAGGAGGGTAAACTCACACTCGCGGAAGTTCGTCACAACGTGGTTGCCTTACTCCTCGCGGGACACGACTCTCCGTCGGTCGCACTTACTTACATTTGGTATCTACTGGCTGATCAACCCGATGTGTGTGCGTCGCTCCGTGAGGAGTACGACGCGGTCGTTAACGGGGAGCAGCCGAGTATTGAGTCGTATGACGAGTTGGAGCGAACGCAGAACGTCGTTGTTGAAGCGCTCCGGATGTACCCGCCAACGCTAGGTGTCAGTCGTCAAACGGCGGAACCGGTAACGCTGGGGGGCTACAAGCTTCCGAGAGGTGCCCAGTTGTTGCTCCCGCAACGGGTTGTCCACCGCGACGAGCGGTTCTGGGACAATCCAGAGACGTTTGACCCGTCACGGTGGCAAAACGGGGGAGATCGTCCCGAGTACGCGTATTTCCCGTTCAGTGGTGGACCGCGTAATTGTATCGGCACGCATTTCGCCCGACAGGAACTGACGCTAGCACTCGCAACGATGATCGGCCGTATCGAACTCGATATTTCGGTGGACGGGCCGCTACGGTTCACACCATCGCTTCAGCTTCGACCTGAAACGGATATGGAGGCGATTGTCACTCGCCGGTAGTCGCAAGGAAGGATTCTCAGTGAGGAACTGAAACGCGAGGAATCGGCTGCTATCGCTGCCAGTCAATAATGTGGCAGGATTCGTCGAGTTCGAGGACGAGCGAGTCGGTGTGGAGTTCGATGCTGACTTTGGCGGCTGGCGACTTGGAGTCTGGAAGAGAGACCTCACTGATTCTCGCTAGGTCGTGTGGGCCGATTTGTGCGTCGGTCGGGCTCAGTCCGTGTCTGGAGTACAGTGTTTCGACGGCGGGATGACCGAGGACCGTATGGGCAATTGGGATGGGATACGAGACCCAACAGGTATCACACTTTGCTGTCGCATACGCGACATCGTCGAGGAGGTACGAGTCTGGGACGGAGTCCCGTGGGAACGAGAAACCGGCAGTCCCCCAACAGTGTGGACAGACGTTATCACGGAAGAGTCGCACGTCGCAAGCGTGTTTTCGGAACGAGAGATCGATGACGTCTTCCAATGTTCGGTCTGCTAACGCTCGCGGCGGGGTTGGATACGCGATAGCAGCCCCGTGTGATGGACAACCGACGTATAACTGGTGATGGTGGTACGACGCAACGAGTGTCTCCTCGCAGTAGGGGCACTCGTAGTCGGTCTGTTGTTGGTCAACTGTCACCGTGTCATCTTCGTACGTTCTCGCACGGATCGTTGAGACGATTTCTAACGTAGCTACTCGCGGTCGATACGTCCCGTCTACCTTGCGAACGAAGTCGTCTTGGAGTTCGTCGAGGTGGTAACTGAACCGGCTCGTATCCTCGACGCCGACTTGTTCACGCAATTCTGAAAAGGAGGGCCACTCAGCTGACCACGCGTCGGCGTACTGGTCAGCGAGCGCGAAGAGAATACGTATCCGCGTTTCATCGGTCAACGCTGCGTATGTGCTGTCATTCGAACTCGATCCCGTATCCGCCATACTCGTGCTTCGAATTGCTACGTTGTACGCGTTCCGTTTAAATATATCAGATATAGAACTTAAGAGCCATCCAGATTACACTTACAATCAACGCGGAATAGGCTAAACTGTGCCAATTCAGAGTCCCCGTTTCCCGACCCTCTTTACGAGTGGCGAAGAGTATTCGGTGTGCGATTCCGGCTATACAGCCGGAGCAGAGCTGTTACGGAGAGACGTATTGGAGGTGGGTGCGAATGAGCGATAGCGACGCGACAGCCACCCGTCTCGAAACACGTTCAAGAGCGGCGGAGATGGAAGACCGATCATCGGTCAAACAGAAGGGCCGCATCTGGGTATCTCAGGCATCGGGTTTCACGTATCGCACACTACGAGATGTGTCTCGAAGTTGGTCAGTCTTGGCGGTTGCCGTCGGACTGCCACCGATCATGTATCTTCTCGTGACCGCGACTCGGTCGTTCGACCCGACCACGAAGGGGTTGTTTGCGGTCGGCATTGCTGTCTTGGGCGCGATGATCGCTTCTCTCACCGTGTTCGGGAGTCAACTCGCCGTCGACTTGGAGACGGACCGGTTCATCGCCTACCGGTCGATGGCGGTCCGTCCATCGGCTGATTTCGCTGGACGAGTCGTGGCCGGTCTGGCGGTGGCGGCGCTGGCACTCGTCTTCGGTCTCGGTGTGGGTGTTCTCGACGGTGCGCCGGTCGGCGTCACAGGCGTCCTTCCGGTCGCCGTCTCGCTCGCTGCGTTCCTCGGGTTGAGCGTCGTGTTCATGGCTGTCGCCGTCCCCATCGTCGTCGCGGCGAACAACGAACAGTACGCGCAGTTCGTGTTATCCCTGGTCGCGGTGTTCGCATTCATGCTCACAGGGTATAACGGGATGCTCTCCTCGGTCGCAGTCCTCGACGAATCAATGGTTGGGCTTCTCCCGAACGTACTTGCGACGCGCACGATAGCGGTTCAGCTCGTCACGACCGAAAACATTGCAAGCGTCGGCTTCGGTGCGGAACGCGGTCGCCTCGTTCCGCTTGCCGTCTACAGTGTCGGAGCGGCAGTGTTGGGTGTGCTTCTCACGCGGTGGCAGCTGTACGACACGGGGGTCCGCCGATGAGCGAGCCCGTCCTCGCTGCCGAAGGCCTCGGAAAGTCGTTCGGCGGAGACGCCGTGTTCGATGAGCTCGACCTGACCGTCGGACCCGGTGAAGTCGTCGTCCTACTGGGACCGAACGGAACGGGAAAATCCGTACTCGCCTCCTGTCTCGCTGGTGGTCTGTCACCCTCAGAGGGTACCGTCGAAGTTCCGGGAGGCGTACCAGCCACTACTCCTGGAGCGACGAGTTTTCTGCTTCAGGATGCGCTGTGTCTCGACAGGTTGACCGGACGGGAGAATATCTCGTTCTACGACCGACTCAACCCGTCATTTACCGACCGGTGGCGGACGCTGGTCGAAACGTTCGGCATCGACGACCAACTCGACGACCGAGTGGACCAGTACTCCGGCGGGATGCGTCGGAAACTCGAACTCGCCATCTCCCTGAGCGTTGAGGCACCGCTGTACATCCTCGATGAACCTACGGCCGCCCTCGATCTCACGATAGTGCGCGAAGTTCATCACCAACTGTCGAAGCTCCGCGACCGCGGAAAAGCGGTCCTCATGACGACCCACCTTCCGATGGACGCTGACGTGGCAGACCGGATCGTGTTCATGACCGATGCCGGTATCGTCGCAACAGGGACGCCGGCAGAGATCAAATCCTCGGTCCCGTCCGTCGTCGAGACCTCTCTGGGGAACGCCGACACGATCTCCGACGTCGTGATCGACGAACAGTTGTTCAGGGGTGATGGCGTCGTCCGCGGCCTCCTTACCCCGGGGGCAGACCCGTCAGCGGTGGGCGATGGAGTGAGTGATGTCCGCGTGACTGACCCGACGTACGCTGACGTGTTCAATTACTATACTCATCTTGACGGGCACGCTGAAAATATCTCGTAACCGCGTTCTCGAATATGTCCCCACAAATTATGTGTAGTGGTACTAGTTTTTGTGAATCTCACCTCTCAAAATATTTAACCGAACCGCCTTTGTTAGTGCTTGATGTACCCCCCTGTGACGCAATGCCCTCCCTCGTGTGCCCATCACTGTAGGTGCTGTACAGCCAGCAGATCCAGCCTAATTGTACCCCCAACCGAAGTATCGGTAACGATCCATCCGATAAGACGCTCTCAACGCGCCTCAACACCATCCACGTATGCCCCCCACGATTGTTCTCATCGTAATCACGGTCCTCGTGACTATTGTCTTGGCCCATGGGTATCGCGCGCTGACTGCGTTGCTCGTCCTTCGATCTCTCCCGTCGACTGATACCAACACATCATCGTCAATTGTCGACGGTGAGACAGTCGCTCTTACGGGAGAGATAGCGGTTGAGGAGCCGGTTGAAACAGCTGCTGCGGCTGTTGAAAGCCCTGAACGACCTGTTGGTGCGTATCTTTGGCAGAGTCGGTTCTCGGACAACACCAATAGTGACCTTACAATCGAAGACTGGGGGTGGGAGCGCCAGAATTGGCACACGTTCGCCTCGGGCATCGAATGGGGTCGGTTCGGTGTTGAGACTGGCCATCGGACGATTCGTATCGATCCGTCGTGGCTTCGAACCGCGTATGACGCCGAACGATTAGAGGAGTTAGAGATCGGCGGTGTCAATAAGCACGACCGGCTATCCGTGTATCTCTGGAACTCTTGGTACACCTATCTCCGGAATCGTATCGATCATCGATCCTTCCAACGGTTTGCCGGATACGTACAGCGACACAACGCTGAGATTGATCTGGATCGCTACTTGTTAGAGGCGCGTCCACTACTGGAGGGTGATGAAGTGAGCATCAGCGGTGAGATACACCTTGAACAGGGTGAACCGGTTCTCCGGGGGACCGACAACGTTCCACTACTGCTTTCCGACAAAAGGTTCGACGAGCACCGAAAGTGGCTCAAACGGCGAGTCCTGCGGAAAGGAGCGTTCATTACGGGGTTGCTTGTCGTCGCCGTGAGTCTCTGGTTTGAGTTCTACATCCCGCTGGGGATACTGGTTGTCGGCTGGCTCTTCTATGGGGCCTACAATTTTGTACAAGATGCCGGAAGCTTTCTGGAGTGGATACGAGACTGACACACTGCGACCGATAGCACGATGATGGCGTATCCACTCCGTCCGTACGATGCTCAGTCCCTGTCGGACATCTAGAACATTGTTCTCTAAGATTGGTGTATAGGACAGTCAGTGAGGAAAGGACAGTATTGAGTCAGCCGAGATCCACGCGTTCGAATTGGCGATATCCGAGATAGACTGGGACCGTTGCCCACCCGATCAAGACGGCGATCCCAAATAGGTTCGGAAGTGTGGGGCCAGAGATCGCTGTTCCGTACCAAAGTCCTTCGAGGAGTTCGGGAATGTAGTAGCGTGCGGCGTTGAACGCTTCTGTAGGGCTGAGACGATTGACGTAGAGGTACCATGTCGGGTCCTCAAGCGAGTAGAATACTGATGCTTGGTTCGGTGTCTGTATAGTTCCAGTAAAGGCTAACGCGAACAACCGGAGGACGAGGTTCTGCCAGAGCGGCTCAACAAGCGTATAAACCCCGATTACAAGGCCGATGGAACGCGTTTCACTTGCGACGACACTAGATGCTCCGACAACGAGTCCGATCCATGCGAGAGCGAAGAGGAGAAGCGCTATGGTCCCACCGATCACGTCGGTGATACCGCCGAGATCTCCGAACTCGATGGTGACGACGATACCGACGATACCGAGGGCTAGTATGATGGTTGTAGCCAGTATCAGCAGCCGCCCGAGGTACGTTCCGAAGACGACGTCTCGACGGGTACCTGGCTGTCCCAAAAGGATACGAATGCTTCCGGAGGTTCGCTCACCGACGACAGATTTGAACCCAATTCCAATCGCGGCAAGCGGCAGCCAGAGGGAAAACTGAGCGACTGCAAAAACGAATGGACGGGTGTGTTGTTCAGATACTGGGGAGGAGATGAAGGCGAGGATATGCGACAGACTGAGTATCGTCATCACCCCCGCGATGATCCAGATAGATCGTGTTCGGATCGAGTCTTTGAAATCTTTCCGCGCGATGGTTGCCAGCGAACTCACGCCCCGTCACCTCCAGTTGTGAGCCGGCTAAATAACTCTGTTAGCGAGGCTTCTTTGATTTCGATGTCAGAGATAGAGGCTCCAGAAGCTTCGACTTGGGTGATGGCTGTAGATTTCACCTGTGGATCTCGAAGGTAAACCCTGATGGTATCTCCCGAATGTTCTACTTGGCTGACGCCGTTGAGGTCATGTAGGTCAAGTTCAGGTGGCGTTCCGTCAACTGAAAGTGTCAGAATTGACTGAGTGTCGAAGGTCTCTCGCAGCCCGGAGATCGTATCGACGGCAACGGGTTCTCCCTCGTTGATGATCGCTACTCTATCGCAGATGGCTTCAACTTGTTCGAGGATATGGGTAGAAAAGAAAATCGTTGTGCCGGATGCGGCTTCCTCTCGGATTAGTTCTCTTATATCTTGTACCCCATTGGGGTCGATTCCGGTTGATGGCTCGTCAAGGATGAGTACATCTGGATCGCCGACAAGTGCCATCCCGAACGCCAATCGTTGAGCCATCCCTTTCGAATAGTTTCCGGCCGGTTGATCACTAGCGTCGGCTAGCCCAACACGTGAGAGGAGAGCGTTGGTGTCTTCATCGCTCTCATTCAAATCTTTGGCTAGCTCGATGTGTTCTGATCCAGTCAGTGAATCGTAGAGACTGTAGTCATCGGGTAGGACGCCGATATTCCGCCGCACTTCGAGGGGCGAGTCCTGTGGGTCGTGATCGGCGACGACAACGCGACCGTCTGTTGGCCGGATAAAGTCGAGGAAAATATCAATAGTCGTTGATTTTCCGGCTCCGTTTGGGCCGAGAAACCCGAATATTTCTCCGTGCTCGATTTTGAGATCGAACTCGTTAAGCGCAGTTTGTTCTCCGTACTGCTTCGTCAGGTTTGTGGTTTTGATAGCAGTCATGTGGAGGGAACCCTCATTTCCATTGTCACTTACAGACCTATTCTGGTTGTCCATATTCCCAGACAGCGATGTACAACAGGAAGCCAGTCAGGAACATACCTGTACCGAGTGCGGATGAACTACTTTCGAGGAACGAATTCATCGAGTTGAGTACGGTGACTACTAACGCGGCTACGGCGACACCGCCGACGGTGCCGAACGAACCGGATTGGCTTCGGTCACTGCCCATGAGGTTCTGTCCCCCGTGATACAGCAGCCCGAGCCCCACGAGCCCTGCGAGTATGAATGTAATCGTCTGTAGCGACGGTACGACAAACACCGCGAGTACGGTGACGAAGCCGCCGATGGAGAAGCCTGTAGCAACCCGTCCAAGCATCCGCACGCGACTGAGTCCTGAGAAAGCCGTCGTCCCGAAAGGATCGACAGTGTCGTCGATTCGGTTCAGCTTTTCGTCAGCGGTAGCCGAAACTCGCTGGCCGGCGTGAATGTAGCAGCCAGAACCGTCCGGCTTGGCCCAGCCAGTCTGTTCAACAACATCGACTCCCGGCGTATCTACGTCAACGCCGTCGAACCTGACGGGCAGCCCGGCCGAAACTTCGAATGTCGGGTGGTCTTGGACCTGGAAATGAAGGTGTGGCTCTCCAGAGTTCCCCGAATGTCCACACCGGCCGATTTGCTCGCCGCGGGCAACGCTGTCTCCGGGTTCGACCTCGATGCTACCTGGGACGAGGTGAACGAGACTGCTATACTCGTCTTCCGCGTGGCGGATCGTGACAGCGTTCCCGGTCATACTCCGTTTGAGCGGATGAGACGATCCGCCGGCTCGCCCGAGTTCCGGGTCACCGTCGTGGACATCGACGACGACGCCGTCGGCAGGTGCGAGGACAGGTTGGTCGTAGCAGTAGTAGTTCTCGATACTCATATCTGTGTCTGCTGATCGGCTGCGTCCCTCCCCGTCAGTGATCACGAAGTCGTAGGCGTAGCGCTGGGTCGCCGGAAACCACGAGTGGGAGTACTCTTTGATCGGACTCCCGTTCACGACTGTCCACGTCCCCTCGACGGGCAGTCGATAGCTCGTGGACTGGTCGTACGTTTTTGGATCGGGAAGCGAACCACGATGTCTCCCAATAGCGACGAGACTCCCCAGCAGTTGCATCGCGTCCTGGCGAAACACAAGTGGATTGAAAAACGATAGTGGAATACCCAAAAGAAAGGCGACGTGGCCTCGCCATCCGTTATCCATTTCGAGCCAGTCTCGCGGTCCCTCGTCGGCAGTGCCGAATCCGAGAGATTGCTTGCTACCGCTGAGTAGCATCGACACGAACGGCCAGAGTGCGAAAAACCAGAACAGGTGGAACAACTTGAGTATCTCAAGCTGGGGGAACAGGTTCCCAAGGACCCCGATCAATCCCAGTAGCGTCAGGGAGAATGGGCTAATAGACTGGATTCGCTCGCGGAGACGCGAACTCAGAGACGGTGACGTAGCTTGATTCGACATACGTAGTTACTACGCAAGAAGTGGGTGTTCCAGGTGGTAAGCGTTCTGTGAACCCAACTTCACAAGAACGGCTCGCATACGTCGCAGAGGGGTACACTCAATGGCCTCACGGTTCAACGATCCGATATGATAAACAGCAAACGCGGTGGAGGTGCGTCGGAGGAGGCGTTCGCGTTACTCGGTCACGAGATCAGACTCGACATACTACGTGCGTTTTTCGAGCGATACGCGCCGGTCGATCCGGGGTCACGCTCGGACGTACGGGAGGAGCGTACGCTCTCGTACGCAGAACTGATGGCAGCCACAGATATGGAAGATAGCGGCAAGTTCAACTATCACCTCGAAAAGCTCCGTGGAATCTATGTCGAAGAGATTGAGGAAGGGTACGTCCCGACGGCGGGCGCTATCGCACTTTACGAAGCTGTCATAGCGAACCGACCGACGGAGTCGGTACCAACCAACTTCGATATCGACGAATCCTGTCCGAACTGTGAGTCGAGGCTCCAAGGGAAGTACGAACAGGAGTTTCTAACCGTTGAGTGCTCCGCGTGCGACCTGTTTTGGGGGGCTACGTACCGCTTTCCGAAGAACGGACTCTCTGTCCGCGAAGGAGAGAACGTTTATGAGGCTCTCTATGACCGGATGATGTACCACGTCGGACTGGCACGCACGGGGCAGTGTCCGTCGTGTGCCGGCATTACCAGCCTGACGGTGCCGCGCGAGCGGCTTGATGAGGACTCGACGCCGACTGCGGAGATGACCTGTGAGACGTGCTCGTGGTTCGTCACTGTTGATATCCTCAGTGCACTTCAATTCGACCCCCAGATGACGAACGCGTTCCTCGAACTGGGAGTTCCGCTTAGCGGGTCGGGTAGTATGCGAGCAACAGAGCAAATACTCCCCAATGTAACTGGTCGAGTCAGTACTGACGACTCGTCTCGCGCCACTATCAGTATCTCGCATGGCGACGCAATCGCCAAGATCACCGTCGGCGACGAACTCGAAGTCTGTTCGGTCACGATAGAATAGCGCTGTCCGACTGCGGTCAGAAAATTGGCATGAGTGGCGTGATAACGTGTAGGATCACGTTCGCCGAGAGATGAGCCGTCATCGAAGCGAGTAGCCCTCGGGTCCAGAACAGCCAGCCGAACGCGACTCCGGCGATCCCGTTGAGCAACAGAATTCGAGTGACGATGACGAGAGACAGTCCGCTGGTGATACTGACTGCTGCCGGGAGATGTCAGAACACCGAAGACGAGCGCAGTGACGACGATCCCGAAGATGACGTGACGATTCCCCGGCCGCTCGTGGCTGGTAAAACGAACGATCAGCCAGACGATGCCGGTCAAGAGACCGAGTCTGAGAAGGATCTCCTCGAAGAAAGCACCGTACAGGACGAGAAGCGCTCGCTTCCACACGGCAACGGTCGTCGACGCTGTATCTGCCGGCGGTACGAGATCCAGCGTGAGAAGTAGCAGATCAACGCCGACCAACACGATCCCGACGCCGAGACCGAGAACCACAGCGTACGCGAGTGAGCTCAGGTCTGGCAGGTCTCCGTTCGGTAATGCGAGAAGCGCCGAGAAGTCGAACCCCATCGGCGGACCGAGTTGGACGCCGACAAGTACCGATCCAACAGTCAGCAGCCCGTACGTCAGTAGGACTGAGGGACCGACAGTCCAGATGGATAACCCGTTTATCGCCGCGATGTACGGTATCCCAGAGCAGAGGCCGACGATACCAAGCCCGACAAGTGAGAGTACGGCACGAATATTGAGGTCATCGAGAAGGCCGGTTTTGTTTCGGATCACACTGTGATCGTCACGTTTCTCATGATACAGTATCTTGAACGCCGGGACGTAGCAGAGCCACGCACCGACAAACGCGCCGACAGTGACGGTGGGGCTCAGCCCGATGCTGGTGGTGAGTCCGTCGATCACACCGACACTACAGACGATAAGCACCAGTATGGTCGCGTTCGACCGGTTCAGCCATCCGTAGAACACGCCGATCAGGGACCCGACGACCACACCGAGGATGACACGGAAAAGACCACCTGTGGTGACTGTTAGCCAAAATATGACGGATAACGGGAGATCGACGCCGACACTGTACATTTCGAGTGCGGTTTCGATATCGTTGCTAATCGAGTTCCGCGATACAAGAAGACTTCCTACTGTGAGTGCTCCGGAGAGTACTCCAACGACAGCACCCGCAGTAACGCCGGTTCCAGCAGGATCAGTGCGTTCCATTGGAGCGTAATATAGCGACGTTTACATTACAGTGAGATTCGGACACGAAACTTGGAACTCCGTGGGATTCATTTGGATGTAGATTGGGCCACTATGACCACTTAGGCGAGTCGGACGGCAGTACCGTACGCGATTACTTCAGACCCACTGTTAGCGATTTTCGAACTCTCTAATCGAACGTTGACGACCGCATCGGCACCCATCGATTCGGCGTCAGAAGCCATGCGTGAGAGTGCTTCGTCGCGCGCATCGGTGAGTAATTCCGAGTACGCTTTGAGTTCGCCACCTGTGATGTTCCGGAACCACTGGGTAATATCTCGTCCGACGTTCCGAGCTTTGACCGTGTTCCCTCTCGCAATACCAAGAACCTCTTGGATATCCTGATTAGCAACCGTTTCTGTCGTGACAACCTCAACATTCAGAGATTGTGTTTCGGTACTTGTAGACATGCCAATACACAAGCTGAAGATACTTGGGTACCTCTGTAAGCATTTTGTGAAGCTGTCTTCACGAGGATGTCCCACACACTTCTACACAAAAATCATGATATTTGTTGAAATTCTGGCTCTGCTGAAATACCATTATTCAAATATGTTCTCGTCTAAAACAGCCGCTTGATGAGAATTGCGTATTGATCGCTTCAAGGCATCGCGTCTAACGTTGTGGACACTGCAATAGGTGTTAGAATTGCCAAAAACAGCCACTGATGCTGATTCGTCCATTGTCGGACTCTTGTGGAACGACGGCGTAAGAGAGCAATCGTACTGAATGAGAGGAGCCCAAGCACGCTGACTAGGTTCCCAGTAAGTCCCATCCAGAGTGCAACAGGGAGCGGAAGAACAGTCATAACGAGATCTGCTGCTCTTTCGAAATCCATACTCTCAACTTTTAACATTCAAAGATATATCTACTGGTCTTGGAGAACGAATCACTCTATTGACATCCTCTGCTGTGCGATTCGTGAGTCCTCTGTACTGAGCGATTGGGGGCGTGAAACTATCAACTTCTGAGGATTTCAACAAAGCCAAAAAAGCATAGTTGAGTCTATTGAAGCCCTTGGACGTGGCTCATTACCCGCAGGAAAACTCCTGCCGGCCGGACAAGGGATCGCTCACAAGTACGATATTCGTGATCGCGGCGATCGTCATCGATGCGATTCAAGGAAATTGAAAACCCCGGCACAAGCCTCGGGTCACGACACGATACCCTGGATGTAGATGTGCGCGTAGGCGCTTGCCCACACGATTGAGAGTAGTTCACTGACACTCGATGAGATGACGCTCAAAACGGGGTTTAACGAGGCCAGACTCGTCCCCATCTCGGGGAGATATGTTGGGAGAAAGAGGCTAGCTGCACTTCCAATAGCGATCACCCCGATAAGGACGAATTTTCCTCGGTAGTTCGTCGTGATGCGCCAACTCACGCGGAACGATTTGAGTGGGCCGTACTGGCCGATGACACACGCCTCAAGTGCGAACCAGAACTTGTACAGGAGAAACAGAAACGGCACGGCAAAGGTGATTCCACCGATCGCTGCAGCGACGGGGAAACTGATCATATCTACCGGCGTGACCGGAAGCACACCGACAATAAGGAAGAGTGGTAGTGCCAGGAAGAACGGTATTGTCATCACCAAAAATACGGTGAGAATGACGACACCGACTAGTGATGGCGTCCGAGCGAGGCTTCGATGTAATCCCTCACGTCTCGTGACGGGATCGCCGGTCAGTTCGCCGGCGACGATCGTTCCCACGTAGGCACGGATCAAGATGATGAACGCAAACGCCGTCAGAGTCTCAACCACGGTGATTGCGGGCATCGGGAGCATGTTGATACTGTCTGTTTCGAGAAGCCGTCTGGCCAAAATGATCACACCCGCGAAAACGACAATTGATGGGTAGGATCGGAACAGGCGAACGGACCAGACTAACGAATCGAGGACGCTTCGACGAATTGCGGGTCTCTCGATATTGCGGCAATCGAGACAACCACAGCCATCGACATCGTCTCGGGCCTTGATCGTCGGTACCACGTCATCCGTAGTTGTGTCGCTGGCAGTCGAAGCGCCTCGGACCGATGTGTCGGTATGTTCGCTCATTCGGCAGTAACGAACTGGGAGATAGATTCACCGGCGGCAAGCAGGATCGACGGTGGACCAAGCAGTGAGGCGAAGGATTTGAACGCGCGTTTGAGACTCGGCCGATCGTCCTCGGTGCCGAGAAAGAGCAGTGTCGGGTCTTCAGAAACGACGTAGACGCTCATCTCCCGGCCTTTCTCCGAATAGCAGGTGTCCGTAACTTCGATCACGCCAGCCGATTCGAGATTCTCCAAGTGGTAATGGACGTTCTGTACGCTCTGATTGAGCTGATCAGCGATCCGTGACGGCGTCGCCGGCGTTTCGTTGAGCAGCCGAAAGATCTCGTAAGCGGTCTCGGAGGACAATGCTTCGATCACGTCTCGCGTCCCCTCGTCGTCGAGACTCAGGACGGCCGGAGTATCGCTTCGTTCGACGGTAGCGTCCGTTTGTGTCGGGAGGATCCGTGACATAGGGTTTGGTTAGTTTCGGTGGGTGGCGATCGCGGGGATCTGATCTGTTCGGTGGCTGTTCGAAACTATCGTACGTAATTGTTGGTGGATGATCATACTGAGTCCAGCGTATCAGTTGAGGCTGCGATTAATCGCATATAGTAGGCCGTGTACACCGTGTAGAAATACGCGAAGCCGACCGTAGAAAGGGCAATCCCAATGGGGAGCAGGACAGCAATCGGAATCCCGAGCTCGATCGGTAATACGTCAGCTGGGCCAGCGTCTGTCATCGTCAACTGGAACAGGTATTCGGGAATGAAGAAGATGTTCAGCAGGATGAGCCACGCCATGGAGAATCCAGTGACGCTTTTCAGGTTCGAGCGAACGAGCCCAACACTTCTCCGGAACGCATCAGTGACACTCGCGTTTTCGATGACGATCGCTGTGTCGTAAAACTGTACGAACATAATGACAACGAGGAGCGATACCAGCCAGATAAGCACAGAGATGACGCCTGCGACGAACGCGGCCATCTCGTGAATCACGGTAAGCGCCATCGATCCGATACCGAGGATGAACCCGAGGAGCCCAAATCCGATCGCGGTTCCAAACACGAGTAGCACGAACACCACAGTTGCAAGGAGAAGCCGAAGGTAATCGAGTCCGGGCTACAGTGAAAAAGTGAGTGAGAGATGCGTCTGTGCCGTCGATCGCAGCTCGGGAAGTGCCGATGAACCCGCCGATAACGAACGGGAAGACGATCAGCCAAGCGAGCGACACGCCTGCCGAGAGATATGGCGACTCGATGAAGTGATCGACGTATTGTAGCTGGCTGCCTGCCCCGACGAGCAGGCCAGCGATGAGCAGGATCGGATTCGCGCGGAGGGCGCTTAATCCATCTTTGAATGCGGAGACGGTGACCATCGTATCTACGGGTTACCGCTGTCATATATTAGGTCGAACGTAGTATCAAAATCATATTTAACTATTTGAGCCCTTCTACCGCCTGTTTCGCGGACACGACGCAAAGCACAGTTTCGATTTGAGCTATCGGGGTCTTGAAGCATCCCGCCCAGCGATAACTGGCTACTCGTGATACTACGTCAGTATCGTCTAGTGTTTGAACAGTTCTGTGAGAGAGAACCGCTTCGAACCCTATCGATGATCGGTAGACGTGGCAAATGAGTGCTCAATATACTCGACGGACACTGTTGGCGACACTCGGGGCAGCGGGAGTCACGAGTGTCGATGGCTGTCTCTCGTCAGGTGAGAGTCGCTTTCGATTGAGTGCGTATCCGACAGAGGATCCGTACGAGGCATTCCTACTGACAGATCCAGCGGGACACCGAGCCCAGTTCGCTATCGATTACTCTGACGAGTACAAGCGTGCCGTCTACGCCGAACTGATTGCGAGTGGCTCGGTTACGGTGCTGAACTACCAGTTAGCCCACGAGTACGAGTTCGGCTCCGAGAAACGGGAACGTCCTCTGTTCGCTACGGACGGCGACCGGTACTACCGAATCCACGTCGAGACGGTTCGCACTGTCGAACGAGACTGGTGGGAATTCTACCTCGACTTGCAGGATGCGGAGCAGGGCGACAGTACTGATCCGGTAACAGTACCGGTCACGTCACTGTCAGATCGTGACCAGCAGATACTCCAGCAGGCGATGGAAGCCGCAGCGGCGGATCGAGACCCGGCGATCGATGACGGTGATCAGAAGCCTGGTTCACGCGGCGTCACGTATCACCACCACCTCGATACCGAAGCAAGCGATCTCGTCCCATCGCCGCCGTTCGAGTATCTACAACACAACGACCATCTGTTCCAAGCCCGAGCCAAACAGGATACCATTCCAGTCACCGAACGGACGTTCACAGCCGAGCAGATCAGCGAATCACGGTCTGAATACGAGCAATACGTCCGCGACACCGTTCTCGAAATCGACTTTTCCACAGTCTCGCTCTCAAGCGAGGCGACGGACGTACTCGACACGGCAACAGACGGACGACCAGTCTCGGGATTCTATGAAGAGTTGCCACCAATGTCGGGCGGGCTCGACACAGTCCTCACACAGCTCAACGCCGCCGACCACGTACAGGAACACAGCGAGTATACAGAATATACAACGTTTCCGAATATGTACGCAATCTACGACGGAAGTTGGTACGAATTCGAGTTAGCTGTCTATCTCTGAGTGACAATACATCGATTTTATAGAGATCCTCACCGGCTGATAGCTCTTGATCTGGTTGAAGCCGTTACAAGAGAAGCGATTACGCTTCAGTGCTGATCGGAAGGTTGTATGAGTGTACCAACAAATTAATGAGAATTCTAACACAACGGAATCTCATGGAGTATAATGGTCCCTCCACGGAAGATCCCCTCCCTCAACTGAATCTCTGGCAGTGGCTCAGTGTGGTACTGAGCCCGTTTCTTCTCACGGTTCTCGTACTCACGGTCGTGTTTACAGTAACTGGCGGCACATCGCCGATCCCGCAGCTATCAACCGGAATCTACTCACTGCTAAGCGTTTTCGTCGTTGTGCTGCTTCTACGGCGGCTTTCGGTGACGATCCAGACAGAGTTGTTTCCGATCCGCCCACCGACGCGTGTAGAGATGGCTGTCACAGTCGCTGCCGTATTAGTGACAATACTGGTGTTTGACCCGGTAGCTACACTCGTAACGAATGTCTTCGGCAGCGGTAACGGAACCGCTGATTCGTTCGACTCTTCGCTCGGCGCAGCTATCTTTATTATCAGTTCCGTTGTCATTGCGCCAGTCGTTGAGGAGTTCCTGTTCCGTGGTGTAGCCCTCAACACGCTTCGATCAAGGTACAGTATGGCAGTAGCTATCGTCGGTTCCAGCATCCTATTTGGGGGGATCCATCTCCTAAGCGGGGGGCTCTCAGGAGTCACTTCGGCGACGTTATCCGGACTTGTTTACGCCGGAATGCGTATCGAGTTTGAAAACCTTACAGGGGTAATCATTGCTCATGCGCTCAACAATCTTTACTGGGTGCTGGTGATCGGAGAAATAATTCCGAACGTCGTCCCGGGATAACGCGACACTATTACAATCCCGACTATTCAACCAAACTATCTGTCTGCGCTTCGGCCCGGACTCTTCAGTTGGAACCCGGATAAAGTAGCGAGAGTTGCCGTGAGCGGTATTGCGGTCTTCGTCGCAGTTCGAGTCACTGATCGATTACTCATCGGACTCGGAGTAGCAGTTGCGCTGGCTATGATGCTGGACATACCGCGGTGGCTGTACGACCGATACACACAGTCGGAAAAGTGATTCACACGCACGCTTCAGAGAACCAATCTGACTCAGCTTCGATCACCGAATGCGGCTGTCAGCGTCCGGATTTGACCCCACCCATTAGATCGAAGGGCTCTGGTGAATCGCCAGACAGCGTTTGATTTCACGGCTCTGTTGAAATCCTATTCTTCAGACAAATTCTTACCTGAAACAGCCGGTTGATGAGAGCTGCGAGTTGAACGGCGAAGAGAATATACACAAGAGAATAGAATTCGCTCAACAGGTAGACAAGATATGAATGAAGATTTATTTGTTCGTGTAGTCGGCGGAATTGGGACGATAGCGATTCTACTCGTTGCGGTTACTGCAGGCGCTTTATTGGGAAATAATCCTGATGAGATGTTTGCTTGGTCAATGATTAGTGCAGTCACACTCTCAACAGGTGCGGTTATAATCATTTACCGTTTCAAAGACAAAATAGATTCTATATAGTGAGCAATCGAGAGTATGTACTGAGCGATTGGGGGGTGTGAAACTGTCAACATCTGAGGATTTCAACAAAGCCGATTTCACTATTTCACGGCTCCCTTGATGTTGTAGACCGCACACATCAAAACGATCTCACGAAATTCGCGGTCCCACGCTCGGGCACGCACCGCGTGGCCGAGCGTTCGCTTGATCGTCGAGAAGGCGGTCTCAGACAGTGCTCTTTGGCCGTACAGAGACCCATCGATGCGCGAGTTATGCGCGCAATCGATGGGTCTGAATTCGCTGTGCTTGATCAGCGGTCTCACGTCTTCTTCGCGTAATTTCTCGCGTAATCGCTGCCAATCGTAGCTTTTGTCGGCGGCGAGGCTGGCAATCTCGCCCGCGTTGCGGAGGGCGAGTTGCCAGCCGATCTGCGTATCGTGGCGCTTCTCGGTCGTACAGTGAACGTCGAGGACAGCTTGCGTTTTTGTATCAACGAGCGCAGTCTTTTTTCACCGTCTGAACGCGGTAGTTCGTCCGGCGACAGTAGTGCCTGCTGGCGGTTTCGCGGTCGAAGAACGTCGCGTCCATCGCGGCGTGATCGCTGGTATCGTACCTGCGCCGAGAGGCGCAGCAGTACTCGCCAGATCTCCATCTCTAACCTATCAAACGCCTTTACTAGCGTTGAGTGATGCGGGAGATCGCTCGCTTCAAGGCCGATCTCGGCCAAAATATGCGGCATCTCGCTCAGCAGATCAAGCGCCTCACGGTAGGATTTCTCTAGGTAAATCCGGAGACTGTGGAGCGAAACGACGGCGTAGTCGGCGAAGCCCCCACCCCCTTCGGGGGCGGCGGCTTCGCCTCGGCCACCAACAGCATTTTTAGCTAACCGTACCGCTTTGCTCGTGAAGCGGGAATTTTTCGACATAGGAATCGACGATTTCCCGCTTCACTTCCTTTGATTTGACGACACATCTCGCCGCCTTACAGCGATTCACCAGAGTCGATGGAAGGCCTTCACTTCGAGGCCGGTGGACATCGATCTGTCTCTGCTTCGAGTTTCCGACTTTGTTAATAAAGTCGGAAACTCGAAACGGCTAAGCGGCACAATTAGAGCTACAAGCTACTTAAAAAGATGAGCGAGTCAGCGAATTCGGAAACTCAAAGCAGGCAAGCCCGAGTCTGGCTTACGCCCGAGTAGCTGGTTTCACGCAGTCGAAGTAGCATTACTATATCTTGGCAACGAATGACACTATGGCAGCCCCAAGGAGAAGGTTGGGTTTCGGGAGCAGTTGAGGGCTCGCCGCTCCCTACTCATTAATGAGGTGGCTCGTAGCGTCGATCGGACCGCTGCTGGCGAACGGTAGGCGGTTTTGTGTTCGGTGTTGGACTTCTACCCAACGCTTATACTGTTGGCCGGTGTCCCAACAGGTGAGAGATGGCCCAGGAACCGCTGTTCCAGTACACACACGTCGAGGCCGGTCTCGTCGAGAACGTCGTGCTTCGGCCGACCGACGACATCGAGACGTATCCCTCAGGCTGGAAATACACGCTCCATCTGGGCACTCTCGACGACCTCACACTCGTCCGGTACGACAACTCCCACGAAGACACGAAAGGCCACGAACACCACACCGCAGCCGGCGACCTCGACGATGTCGAGTTCCCCGGAATGGAGGACCGGCTTGTCGAGTTCTGGGCGAGCGCAGACGAGTACTGGGACGCCGTCGGCGGCGACCCGCCCCGGCCGCACTGACCGAATACCAACACACGATACCCCGACCATGACCACACTCCACATCACCGTCGGCGACCGAGAACAGCTCCGTGAGGACGCACTCCAGTTCGTCCAAGACGTTGAGGCCGACAATCTCGACGATCAGGATGGAAAGGCAACACTTCAGTTCGGCACCTACGACGACTTCGTCGACAGTCTCACGCCGCTGCGCCTTGAGCTCATCCGGGCGATCGCAGAAGAGGCGCCCGAGAGTATGCGCGAGGCAGCGCGTCTCGTCGAGCGTGACGTGTCCGACGTCCACTCGGACCTGAAGCAGCTGGAAGTACTGGGCATCCTCACGCTCGAAGCGGGCGGGCCCAGCGGTGCGATTCAACCCGTCGTTCCGTTCGACCGCATCGAGGTCCACATTGACTACCCGCTCATCGATAGCGGCGACGCCGATGGTACTCCCGCTAGCGCGTAGTCACCACGCACCGCTCTCGGAGTGTGCTATGGACTCTCGTGCGATGGCTACTCACGACCTATAGTCACGCTGCTGTCCCGGAACAGTACTTTCGCCCCGCTCGCCCGAACTATAAGTCACAGAGTCTCAAATTTTGAAGAGAGGGAGCACCGCTGGGCCGGTTTCAACAACCGGATCCGCTCCAAAATAGTGTCACACGCTCCCTCTCCCCTCGAAGTAGCCCGTGAACTCGTGAGAATGACTCCTGATGACCTAGAGACGGTCCGTGGCGACTGCTCGTTCTGTGGCGAGACAGTCACGAGTCGGCACGCAATCATCCACTATGAGACCGCTGGCGGCGACACGGGCGTGTGGGCCGAATGCCCTAGCTGTGGCGAGATCGTTGACCCCACCGATGCTCAGTAAACAGATGTTCCAAGTCCAGCAGCTGAGATTAATTGAAGAAATTGTCTTCTATTATTGGAGCTGTTATTCTCTACATAACCTAGACCGATATGATCCATAATAAACATAATATTTTGATTTATAAAGAAACTACCGGCGGACTTCCGCTGCGGTCTAGAATCTTGAACAACCACTCAAACACCAGCATCGGATTCAGCAGAGCCCCTATTTTTCACATTCCTCGATAGTAGCAAGCACGAAGGGCAGAACTTGGAGAGGATGAATCAGATCCCTGACTAGATGATGAGACGAGGGCATTAATGCTTGTATGTCATCTGAACTGCTGTGTTGAATAGATGTTGAGTCACGGTTACAGCGGCTCACACAGTGGTTCTATGTTAGTGATGGCGAACAGCAAGCGATTCCACATCAGTTAATGTCGTTACTTTCAGCGTCTGTATCGTCCGTCCTGCCCGCTGGCGAAAGTACGAAGACGCACGTCGCCGGTCAAAGAATGTACTGTCGAGAGCAGCGTGGCCGGACTGCGGGTGCTGCTGCGCGGAAACGCGCAGCAGCGCCCGCCATACCCACATTTTCAGCCGATCAAATGACTTGTAGATCGTACTGTAGTCTGGGAGGTCGTCTCGGTCTAAGTCGAGAGCGTCACGCAGTTCAGCCATGTACTTCAGCCGATTCGGCGTTTCGTGGTAGCTGTGGCCATCTTCAAGCCGAAAACAGTGGAGGACGACGTGGACCCAGCGGGCGAACTCGCCGCTGGCGGGCTCGCCCGCGTGCTTCCCCAATGCTTGTTTGGCTAGGTCACGACACTGCTCAATGAAGTCGAGGATATTGATTTCCATACCAACTTCGATTTCCTCAGTTTCACCCTTCTAAACCGTCGATATCGGTAGATAAGATCGCTATTCAACACAGCAGTTTCTAGCGTTTCTAGCACTCTCAACGGATCACTGTCGTTCTAATCGAAGTTCTCGATAGGCCACTTCAGGACTTATCGCCAGCATCAAAGACGGCCGCAAAGTCCTCGAGAAGTTCCTGTGGTGATCGCTCATTACCACGAGACGGCAAGGGTGCTTTCCAACATTCGATCTCGAGCGTGTGCGCATTCGACACTGACTCTGGTTCGGTTGTCACATTGAAAATGCCGGTACGATAGATAGCCAGTAGTCGCTGCTCATGAACGTTGACGAAATCGATTCCGGCCCGGTCCAAGACTGTAGGAATATCGGTCGGCTCAGATAGCGAGATAGAGGCGCTTGGAGACGTCGAGTCCCTCATACGATGGCTTCGTCCATCACACCGATATCCATCACACCGATAAAATCAGCCTCGAGGAAGGTCCCGATATGGTATCTAGTCAATTCTCGTGGCCGGTCTGTCGTCCCCCAACGGGTACAGATGTGGGTATCGGCTACCCACCAGTTGAACGAGTATGTGAAAACAAAGGGAGTATCTACTGTGAGCGGACAACGGGAGATAATATCGGTAGCTCTCACACCCCGTATTCGATATGAAATCGGAGATTGGCGTAGTAGTAAGATAACTCTCACACACCGTCTTCGATATGAAATTGGTTCTTCCACAGAGAAAATTGCTCTAAATCTAATTTGTACGGTCTAATACGGCAGTATTAGTGTTTTGTTCAAGCATTTCATCTCGAAGAACCTGTGCTATTCCTCACGATGAAATCTCGTGGCCGGGCTCGCACACAGTGTTTTTGTATTTCATTTCGATGACGGAGTGTGTGGATGGGGACAATTTCCGGGCTAGATGGCTTCATATCGACAGAGGGGTGCTCACTTCGAAGAAGATCTACCGCGGCCAGGACTCCGAGGTGGGATTTCATTTCGAAGAAGGGGTGTCTGTCTTGGTGTCTGAGATTTCATATCGATGGAGGGGTCTTCACTTCGAAGTTGGTGTGTGATGATATGAAAGAGGCAGAAAATTCATTTCGACGGAGGGGTGTTCATATCGACACCGCCCCTTTCATTTCGACCCTACCCCCTTCATTTCGACAAAGGTTATTAGGGGTTAGATCACAATGACCACTATGGAAGGCGACGAGACCGACTCGGGGCAGCCAGATACCGATTCTAGTGGCTCACAAGAGTCCGGATCATCTGTCGTGGATAGCATCCTCGATGGCGACGTACAGACTGTTTTTGAAAACAAGGACCTCGTTGACTCGAGTACGATTGTCGATCAGGATCGGATCTACGGCCGGGACGAGCAACTCGCTGCCGAAGCTCGGGCGTTTCGGGACACTCTCGATGGTGAGCGACCGCCGGATCTGCTTTTGTACGGTCCCAGTGGAACAGGCAAGACCCTGACGGTGAAAGCCGTCGCGAACAAAGTCAAAGAACGAGCTCAGGAGAGCGGTATTGAGTTCGACTTTGTGGCAGTCAATTTCAAAACGATGGAGTCCCACACTCTCGACCGCGCTGTGTGGAAGCTAGGCCACCAGACGGCACGGAAAGCGGGCGTGGTTTGGGATGTCCCTCGGTCGGGTGTCTCGACCGATATGAAATACACCCGGCTCTACGAGATCGTCGACGATCACTTCGACTCACTCGTGTTCATTCTCGACGAGATCGACGCGCTGACCGGCAGTACGGGCGCAGACGAACCGGCGTACTCTCGGCTGCTCTATAGTTTGAGCCGAGTCATGTCGGAACAGCATGTTGATACGCAGCTGTCCACGGTGGTTGTCACGAACTACCCGAAGTTCCGCGAGAACCTTGACAGCCGGACTGACAGCTCCTACAATCCGAACGGGATTCATTTCTCGGATTACGACGCCAATGAGCTCATCGAAATTCTCGAACGACGTCGAGATGCGTTTAAAGACGACGCCCTCGAAGACGGGGTAATCGAGATCGTGGCTGCGTACGGTGCTCAAAACGAAGGTGACGCGCGTCGCGCGATCGATCTGCTCCGGGATGCTGGAGAGATCGCGAACCGGGCGGACGATCCGATGGTGACGCAGGACCACGTCAGATCGGCAAACGACTCTGTGGTGAAGAATCGGGTCCTTGAAATCGTTGGTGGGATGTCTGTCCAAAAGAAGCTGTCTCTGTACGCTGCCGCACTTGTCGCGAAAGAGAATGAGGGAGCGGCTCCGAGTCCTGTGGTGTACGACATCTACAAAATTCTCTGTGAGGGAAGCGACATGGAGATATACACACAAGAAACGGTCAACAGCCACATCAATAAGGCCGGAACGTACGGTGTTCTGGAAAGCGAACGGGTCAGTGGTGGATTCAAATCGGGTGTCCACTTGGTTTTCAAGTTCACCGAGCCCGTTGGGGCTGTTCTAGATACATTGAGTGAAGACGAGCGACTCCAAGAGATTCCTGCGAAAGAACTTGGGGAGGTCGTGAAGAGACGGTTGCGGGATTAGTAGTCCGGTCCGTACAGCCAGTTCCTACTCTTTATCAACCGGCTGTTTCAGATGTAGTGCGAAATAGTTCGAGACCCTCGTCATTGAGATATGACTCAATATCCTCAATTGGGTGCCCATCTCGGATGAACTGTTTGTAGTCCTCAAATGCGTCGTCGCGACCAGCGGGGAGGATCACGATTCCGGTCATGTCTGCTCTGTTGAATCCGATGACGGCACGAGGGCCAAGATCTCTAAATCGCACGTTTATCCCGCTCTTCGTCGTCGATGAATTGGATCGATCCACCCCCTGAGCTCGATCCTCTCGCTCTCTGCTAAGATTCCATCTCCGAATTCTCTCGGCAGCGGCTCTGAGCCGAGCATAGAATGATACAATCTCGACGCCTTCTGCGGATTTAACACAGCTGTCCAGACCGTACTCAGCTGGCTAGCAGTATGTCACGGATAGCCTCCCCGAGGGATTCTGCGAGTTTCGGTGGGACGGCGTTCCCGACCAACCGAAAGTTGTTGACCATGGATGCTTTGAATTTGAAGGTGTCGGGAAACGATTGGAGACGGGCGGCTTCACGAACGGTCAAGGAGCGTGCTTCGCGGGGGTGGATGAACATATGGCCGTCCTTCTCGAGGTGCGCGATAATCGTGGATGCGGGCTTCCTAGGATGCTGTTTCTTGTACTTGTCTGTGAAGACATCGTCCCGGTAAGGGTGGAGGTCCTGGCTGATGTCGCTGATATCCCAGCCAGCGCCTTCCCCGAGGAGCTTGTAGATGGAGAGGTCTAGCATATTGTGGCCGCGGCACGTATGGTTCGCGAGCTGTACTGTAGTCCAGTCCTCAACGTTGTCTCTATTCCGTGCCCACTCCTGATACGGCGTGATTGGCGGTAATCGATAGGAGTCCGCAGTCTTCGGTGGTGTAGTACCGTCCGGACTGACTGGTGGGAGGTCAAGTATCGCATCTCCGACCGTCACCCACGGCTTCCTGTCGCCCGGGGCTCCGACGGTCGTCTCCTCAGGAAGATACTTGTTCATGGTAGCCTGTGCCGATTGGGTGAACGCATCGGGCTGACGCCGAATGTTGAGTTTGGTTTCGGTGTCCCGGACCGGAGCGCGATGGGTGGCGCGAGCCTCAAGATCAGGATTCGGTTCGTCGAGTTGGTTCCCGATGATGAAGCATCGCTCACGGTGCTGTGGGACGCCGAAGTCAGCCGCATCAAGCTCATATACCGTTGTCTGGTAGCCAGCGTCAGCACTCTGGCGTTTAATCTCCTCGATGATGCTTTCCCGCTCGATACCAGCCGTTGACTGGAAGTCTGCGACGTTCTCCATCAGGAACACCTCGGGTTGGATGGTGTTGACAAACCGGAGGAAATCCTCGAAGAGATAATGCCGGGCGTCATTTGCCGGTGTCTGCCTATCAAGTGATCCGATCTTACTCCGGCCGATCTTCGAGAAGGTTGGACACGGCGGCCCACCAGCCACCAAGTCGATATCGTCCATCGTGATTGGCATCTCAGACGCTGTCAGGTCCCCAATATCTGCGATCGTGACTGGCGCTGTATGGTTCGCCTCATAGGTGGCTTCCACATCGGAATCGGAATCAACTGCCCACACGACATCGAACCCGGCCCATTCGAGGCCCGTGGAGAGACCGCCTGCTCCACAGAAGAGATCGATAGCGATTGGAGCTTCCGCCATACAATTAGTGCCACACTCTAGGAGGTTAAGAACACTACACTCCCTATCGCCCACCACCCGCAGCTGATTCCCCAGTTCTCAGCTACTGTGATCAAAGACTTCAGTCATCTGTCGCGTGTTCTGGCGATGACCGGTGTGGTGTCTCCGCTCTCGTTACTGGTGACTCAAGCAACGGTTTCAGCTGGGTGGCGAGCTGTTTGCCAAGGAGGGGTGGGATGGCGTTGCCTATCTGCCGAAACCAGCTTGTAAACGGACCGAGGAAGATGTAGTCATCAGGGAACGATTGTACCCGAGCGGCCTCCCGAGGCGTGATGCCGCGATTTCGCGCCGGATCTTGTAGCGCAGGGTTGTTGATAACGTATTCGTAGTAATCTGGGAGTACGAAGCTGTTCGAGTCTTTCGCAAGATGCGCGACAATGGTCGGCGCTGGTTCATCCCATTCGAGCATCCGGTACTTGTCTTTGAACCGTGGATTGTCCGCCGTGCCCACGTCATACTCGATGAGATCACTATAATCGCCATTTTTCGCATACTTCACCTCCCAGCCAGTCTCTCCCGGCTCCAAGGCCTCCTCGAACAGCGTCTGGTCCTTCTCCATCGGATGCTCACGAGCCCGGTGATTGAAACACAGACCGCTCGAGGACTCTAGATTTTTCTCGGTAACATATCGGCTTCTGACCCCCGGCCGCTGAGCGGTGACGACTCGACCGCCTTCACCGCGTCTGAGTTTCGGTAACCCAGATAACGCTTGCCGGAGCGTCCGCGTCGGTGTCTCTGTACCGCCAAGGAGGCTGTCGAACAGATTGGTGACATCATCGGTGTCGTCGACGAGGTCGTTACGGAGCCCGATGATGATTACGCGGTTGCGCTCTTGCGGGACTCCGAGTTCCGAGCAGTCAATAAGACGATAGGCGCACTTGTAGCCACCAGCGCTTGTGTTGATGGATTCCAAGGCCTCAATGACAAGGTCAGCGACCTTCACGCCGGTGTCCTTCACTTCGTTCACCATTCCCTCGACGTTCTCCAAAACCAGTAGCTTGGGATGGAGGGCTTCGACGAACTTGACATACTCTTTGTAGAGCGCAGTTCGGTCGTCGTCGAGGATACTATACCCATCATCATCCGCTAGTCGCGACCGATAGCCAGCTTGAGAGAGTGACTGACATGGGGGGCCGCCAACGAGGATATCTGGCTGACACTCTAAGCGGTCTAAGACACCGTCCGCGATGGCTGCGCGGATGTCCTCACAGATAACATCTCGATGCGGTATCTCTGGGTGGTTCAGTCGATAAGTGTCGGTCGCTGCTTCGTTGTTATCGAGCGCCCATTTGACTTGGTACCCAGCTTGGTCGAACCCAAGGGAGATGCCGCCGGCACCACAGAACAAATCGATCACCGTCGGGCCGGCTGCGGCTTCCGCATGCGTTTGTTCTCGCAGTCGATGGGTCAGGAGGAACTTGCGGATAGCACAGCTCTCGTTACAGGTATCAGTGTCGCCTTTGAGTGTATGCCCTGCGAGTGCCCGATGGAGCGCGCTGAGCTCTCGGCTCGTCATTAGGTCCTCTATATCGGTCCTGCGGTGGGCGGAGGTCTGGTGGTCGTGTGGATCGAGGAGGCCAAGCGAGCACAGGAGGGTGTCGATATGTGGGCTGGCGGGCCAAACGGGGCAATCGAAGGCAACGAGCAGCAACCACCACGCATCCGACTTCGAGATGCCTGGGAACGTAGCGAGTGTGTTGGCCAAGGTTTGGTACTGGGCGCCAGTGAAGTCGTTGAGGGTGATGCCTGTGGTCCGGTCACAGTCACGTACTGCCACGAGAAGGTCGTTCAGGCGGTCGACTCGCTCCTTGCTGACGCTTGGTCTGTTAGAGGCGTTATTGAGAGCAGTTTGGAGCTCGCTACCCGATAGCGCGGCGATATTATCCCACGAGTCGTGCCTGCGCCGGAGAGCTGCGATGAGGGCTCGATCCTCGTGGTCGTAGTATCGTTCTCCCGGAGTGCGGTCGGAACGAGCTATACAGACCGCGGCTACTGTGTCCAAAGGGTCCGTACTCCCTGATAATGGGTCTCCACATTCACATGCCGCCTCGTACTGACCTGCGCTGCTGGTTGTCGTGAGATTTGTGTATCGGCAAGGGTGCTTCTCGCTGTCAGACCGGCGTCGTGCTAATGCGATTGGGGTGGCGTGCGGGCAGCCGGCTGGTTTCGTCCAGTAGTGTGCTTCCTGCGCTGCAGTAAGTGTGTCGATGAGGAAATCGAGGTTCCGGGTGAGGAACTGCTTGTGGAGAGCCTGTTCTTCGGGGTCTGCCTCTTGGAGGATTCGTGGAGGGCTGGGTGGGTCCGAAGGGGAGGCCCGCTGCGACATACCTACATTTAGACTCATCCGACACATAAATCACCAGGATAGTGTTTCCGACAAACGCCTACTGAATCAACAGATAGCCCCAGCAAGAATTATTGTTCTGTCGGCGACAGGCATCCAATATGAATTGATTCCAAGAGAACCATGATTCTTAAAGACCAATCACAGGGGATGTGGAGAGCAATATGACAGTCCTAGTTATGCTGTGTATCGTGACGAGGCGGAGGGGAAAGCCTAACTTGTATCGCCGTGGGATTGTATTCAAAGCAGACTCGTGGCAGCCTGAATACATGGAAGCTTCTCGCACATTTGAACATGAAGAGTATGCTGATGGCCGCTTCAAGTCACACGAAAAGACAGAGGTTCTCCTCCAAGTGGAAACTGACCACGCTGAACTCGATATTTCTCATGAGGTTCGAGAATCTGAGGACAGAGATGTCACAGTAGCGTCAATCTCTGTGGAGAAGATTCCTGTGCGGGATATTCGATTCATTTGTGACCGGCTTGCCGAGTGGTGTGGTGGTCTACAAGAGGATTCACTAGAGTTTGACACCGGGTTTCTGACCGGGACGTATACCCGAGATGGTCAACAGTGGCCGATAGAAAGACTTCAATTCGTCGTCACACCTGAGGGCATCACGATTAAAGCCTCCGGGAGCCGGAACGACACGGCCCCACAGACGGTGGGAGAAGTCCATGTTCCACCACAGGGGCGTACTAATGATGACGCAGACAATTACCCGCGGCATATTCATTCCTTCAAATCGTTCCTTCAGACTGTACTGAGTTGTACACAGAACTATACGGACGATGATTGGCCACGACTCGATGGGGCTGGTGAGTTCACCGGCCCACTCGATTCGAGACTTGCGGATATGAGTCTTGAACGCTATCACGCTGGAGATCATGTTCAAGCGATCGCTGCTGGTGCGCAGGAACTTGAGCGCATTCTCAAACAACGGTTCCCCGAGTATGAAGATGATTCAGCTGCCAACCTGATGCCGAAGGTGTTCAAACCCGACGCCGGCAGTGACTCATTCCTGAAGTTTTCTACGGATAGCGACCAGCAGCAAGGAATTCAGTTTCTCTATCAAGGGCTCGTCGCTGCGTACCGGAACCCTCTCACACACACCCACCCTAGTGCGGACTCTGAAGAGTTTCCCAATGAGATATCACGCCGTCAGGCACGAGATGTTCTATACTATCTAGACCTCCTGTATCTGTTACTCGAAGAGGGCGAACCAGTATCTAGTGAGGAGTGAGTGAAGTCAGGTGTGTGTCCACTCGGTCGCATGTTCTGAGGTCAGCAATCGATTACAGATATCAGTATATGCCTCTACTGCTGGGCCACTGATGTGTACACCCAGCTCGAGGTACTTCGATAGTCCGTAATTGGTGACGTTCGCACTCCCAACATAGGCCTCGATGGAATCGACGAGAAGGAGCTTCGAATGGAGCGTGACCTTGGGTGTGGCTCCATCTTGCGTCCGATTATTTGCGGGGGTACCCTCATCCCAAGCGGTGTAATCGTATACTGAAAGCAGCTTAGTGTTGACGCCGGCGTCCCGCACTGCGGTCCAGAAATCGGTGACGATACCATGGTTGATTGCATCAATATCGTTAAGATAGCGCGTCACGATTACGATCTCCACGCCCTCTTCGAGTGCGTCCACAAGTGGGCCTCGAAGTCGATTTAGCCCGGTGCCTTCGAGGAACGGGGTGAGGATGATAATACGTTCGGAGGCACGCTTTATCATTCGCACCAACATCGGGAGCAACCACTCCATCCCGAGTTCGGACGGTGTGAAGTCGCTGAATGCGGCATCGTCAGGTACTGTAATGAGCGGTCGGACAGTCGTCTCTGTTGGCTGTCGCTGTTCGTATCGGGTGATGACTTGGTCGGCCTGACGTGCCTTACGAAAGACTTCTCGAAGAATAGGGGCATCGATATAATACTGAGATGTGTCTTGGGGGTGTTGTGTGGCACAATTCGCTCGTCGAAGTTGTAGGAGGATATCGTTCGCCGTCTGTGGGTTTATATCAGTAGCATCTGCTAACGAGGATACCGAGATAGCATCGTCTTGACTGGCGACGGTCAGTAACACCCCCTCGACCGCGTCTAGGTTGACGTCCAGTGCCGCCAATGCGAGCGTGACATCAAAGTGGTCAGACCCAGTCTCAGACATCACTAATCCTCGCAAGCGCCAGTCATTGCTTCGTGACCGACCAATACCCGGTGAGGTCGTGCGTGCTCCCCTGACGACTCCCGTACAGATACTCGCGGGAGAGTATTTGATTGAAATACGAACAACTGATTTCACTCACATGTAGGCAGGAGAGACAAGCACTGCCACGGTGTGAACACACCGGGTCGTACACGCAGTCGTTTCCGGTCGTCTCCGCCTGCCCCAGGAGCGTATCCAGCTGCTGTTCAACCATGGTGTTCATCCCGCCGATATTGAACTCATTACGATTGTTGGCATAGATGACAAACGAAAGGGTCCGCGGGAACAGGAATTCACTGAGATTCGTCCGATCGAACCCACTGATGGTACTCGCCTGCTTCAATAGCACATGACTCATAGTGTGTATGAGCGTGAACACAGCCCGAGTCAGATCTCCCGGAAGGCCGTCCTCAGTGTTCGTGTTGAAGCGTCCGAAATCTTCCACACGCGGTAGATGATTAAGGATGAAGGCATACTGTCCGATCAGTCCCAAGCTCCTCAATCTCCTCACGAGCTCTGTTGATGGAGTCCTTGGAGTCTGGGTCAACAGCTGGCAGGGTCACCGACCCATTTACGAGATCCTGCTCTGTCGCATCCGGGAAGTTACACGCAATCCAGAGCAAGACCTCCACCGGATCCAAGTCGAACTGTACGGCCTCAGTCTCCGCCGTATCAACGAAGATTGGTGTCTCATCGGCATCACTATCACTCGACGAGAACGACTGGATCCTCGCATTCTCCCGACTCCCTCTCGTGTACCCATACACGAACGTCTGGATCGGGAAATCCTCTATCACACGAGTGGCACTAAACCCGAGTCGGTCTAGGTCATCCTCGTACGCCGCGATACGGTCTGCTTTCGTCGGGAACTCGCGCTCCCGAGCATGCTTCGCCAGATCCTCGAGTGAGTGTGTGGTCAGCTCTTGATTCGCAAGCGTGTACTGGAGTACCTCATCGCCAGCAGCATCCAGCTCTGATCCCGACGCTCCAGTATCCAACGCGAGAAGCTCACCGATGCGGTGACTGAGAGTCTGACTGTTGATATCTCCGCTCTCACGGAGCTTCTGTTTCGCCCGCTCAAAACTGTCGACATCGTCATCCTCGATGAGAAGCGTCGCGGCTTGTTCCTCATCGATTTCGTCAGGATTTGTCTCGGTGTCGAGGTCAACGTCTGCAACTTGGGTCTCCGGCGAGACAAGGTCGAACAGCTTCGCGATACTCTTGTAGATTCCCTCCGGCGTGCTGCGAAGTTGCCCAAGGTTCGCCGTCCGCAGGTTTACTGTCGTCAGATAATGCGGATAGTACACGCTCCCGGCTCGATGCGACTGTCGTGTACATCCCGCCACCAGCGTCTCCGTCACCGTCTTCGGCTCCCCCATCGCCATCCTCTCCATGTGTGGTGTCTCCGTAGTTACAGTCACAGTTCTGATACCAGCTGAGACGGCCGTCCCAATCGCAGCCATCGACACCGCATTCCCATTTGAACTTGCTCGCCCTCTGACTCCCACGCATATTCAACTTGATATACTGGTCCCCATGTCCGTGCTGGCACTGTGGGACGTTCAGGCCGGTGATTGCGCCACACCGGTGGACGCTTACGAACTGATACTGGCGGAGGGGACCACCACACCGGTCACACTCGAGTTCCAGATTCGAGGATTCGAGGTTCTCGGGATCGTAGAACTCGTGTGCTTTCTGGCATGACTGACAGTAGAATGCTAGCGGGAACGGATCGGCGCGCACGCCTTCCGGGCGCCCGAAATGATAGAAGTCAGGCTGATACGTGTCGAATCCGAGAGCTCCTGCATCCCAATTGTCGACCCGGTGCCGGATACGATTCAGGATGTACTTCCGGTCAATCTCCCCACCGATACTAGATGTCTCAAGGTACTTCGACCGCCAGATACCACGGCCGTTACTGTAGTCGAAGGTGTTCCCGGGAAGGAACTGGAACATCACTTGCGTGCGGCTTCGTTCCATCGGCATCTTACCGACCTCCTTCGAAGGAGTCGAGGATATCCTTCGAACTGTACGTGGGACGGATGGGGAGTTGTTCGTCGATATCTCTGAGGCTTGTCATTACTGATTGCCGTAACCGGTCACTGGTCCACTTCTCATCATCAGTCAACTGGATACTCGATATTGCCTGATTCGTGAGGGCTTTCGCATCCGCCTCGAACTCTGTCGGCACCAACTCTCCACCATACATCTCACCGATAATCTCCTGAATTACTTCATCGTCGAGTGACTGTACAAGCTCTTCGGCCTCATTCCCGAAGTACAGCCGGCCATTGCCATCCTCGTACATGTAGTGGTTCAACAACAGGGACATGAACAGCCCTGGATGCGTTCGCCGAATACTGTTCTTCGCCCAGCGGTTGATAGCCACCGGCTCTACGAGCCTATCTAGGAACTGGTGGTACTTTTCGAAGAAGTGATAATGACTCTGGTCACGCTCCCGAATCGGATGAAACACATTGAATATTAATCCGGGGTACTGGCGGCCTGCCCGTGAACTAGATTGGATGTACTCCGCCGTCTGTCGCGGCATCCCGAAGAAAACCATCATATTGAACCGGTCAACGTCGACCCCGTGACTGATCATGCTCGTCGCCGTAATCGTGTTCACCCGGTATGAGAGAAGCCATGCCAAACCCGGTCTTAACAGAATCGGACACCCCAGTCAGTACATCCTGATAGTCTGATGCATCAACATCTTCATCTTCGTCGAGCGCGGCCGCAACCGTATCTCGCAGCGACAGAATCATGTCGATATCTGTCTCCGCGACGACGTTCTGATCGACAAGCTCGTTCAACAACCCCTCGTCAGTACTTGTATCCCACGGCGATTCGAGTTCATCGAGGATCTCTTGGACCGCCTCGAACTGCGTGCCGCCAGTCATCCGCTCGGGATTCAGCGACGGCCGACTCTCAGTCTGGAAGTAATTCGCCAGCTGGCTTTTGATACTCTGGTTCAACCGGTCACCATCCTTCCGCGATAACAGATACGTCAGACTCGTCGTATACCGCCCCAGCATCTGTAGCAACTCCGGCGTCGAATTGATATCCAACTCACCAGTGTTACTAGCAGGCTCCAATGCCTCCCCCGACAGCAACCTCTCAGGGGAGTGTACTGCTATCTCCAAGAGGTCTTGGACCGCACAATGATAGTGATACAGTAACTCCAGTATCGCGTTGATGTGCGTCTTGCCATGGGGCGTTATACCCATATAGTACCGCTGTAAGCTCGCCTCCTCTTGGGCGTAGAAGTTCTCACGCAGATACGGACCAGGCGCAGGGAATCGCTCTGCCCCTCGTAGGAACAGATGGTACACTTGATCCTCGTAGGACGTGATGGTCGCTGTCGGCGCGATAATCTTGGTCTTCCCAGCTCCCTCTATCTCTTGTAGCTCTTGGACCGCCGTCTCATAGTGCCCGTCAAAGCTTCCGACCGACTCCTCCAAGAGGTGTAACTCGTCCGGCACCTCGATGGAAGGGGCGGGGTCATACGGGTCCACAGGCGACTGCATATCTTTGAACTCCTGTCTCCCGAGGTCGCAACCGTACTTCTCAGTACATTCATCGAGACTCGAGAAGCCATGAATCGGGCACTCGCCATCTATCTTGCCCGTGATGAGATGCGCCATCTTCCGCTGATACCCGACGGCAGTAATCTTGTCAATCGTCCCCGCCAAGATGGTTGGCACATACCGATACAACTCATTGTCAACGATATGTACTGGCAGCTCGTCCTCAGCATACGGCGTGTGGCGGTCAACGTCTCGCTGCTGCCACTCGCATTCGAAGGAACTAGCCGTACATCGATGGACCAATCGAAGATCATCCGTGACGTCCATCTCAGTCGGTGCATCACAGACCGGGCATTTGGGAAGGACCTTGGTGTCCTGCAGTTGTTGTGGATTTGACTCCAGCTCCGCGGCCTTATCACTCCCATACCCGGAGAGCTGATTCGGCGTGTTCTTCTTCCCCACGAGGAAGCCAACACTGAAACACCGAGCAGGCCGCGACTCGATATCAGCTGTGTCTCGGCGAACTAGGTCGCCATACATCATCGTCTCTGCCATCCGCTGCATCTGTTCGCATCGACAGCAACCGTAAGGGGAAGCGCGTCCATGCGGTGACCCCGAAATCTTTCCCCTGAGCCGATCGAAGAACGCACTCCAGACCGCAACCCCGAGGAATGCTTCGGTCTTCCCACCGCCAGTCGGGAACCACAGTACGTCCACCACGTCCATGGCATCCTCGATATCGACCGGTGTCTCATCCTCGAGGTCATCTTCGGCCCGCCATTGCACGCCAGCAAACTCTTCATACTCCCGGCTGGCGATGTCCGGAATCTGCATCACGATGAACACCAGCTGGAATAACCGCCAGCTATCGAAGTCATCGCATCCGATTCATCGTCTCGTTCATCTGCTCGAATGCTAACCCGATTGAATCAGGATGTGTACGAAGGCACTCGATACCGCGTTCAAACCGACGAATTTCACGCGCAAACCGCGCCTTGTCTGCCTCGAACTCCTCTTCATCTCTCCCACTACGGTCATGTCGACCTTGATTCCAATCGTCTCGGTCTCGATACTCTTCCAAGGCCTCCGCATACCGGGTATCCTTGTACTCCTGCATCGCATCCGCAATCGATTCCAACAACTCGAAGCCACCCGCCTCGAGGTCGGTGAGCGTATCGAAGCGAGGGTCTGGACCTCTGTCCGCAGATTTGTACTTGAACTGCTGATGTTGGGGGATATACTCCGTCCGCAACTGTGTCGTTCGTGGTGTCTCTTCGGGAGTCCGTCGACCGGGTGGGCGGCCATTGCGGACTCGTTTATCATCTGGCGCAATGATGGTACAGTTCCGACCGTGACCCCAGAGATCGCGGTTGTAGCGGAAGTCTTCAGGTAGCGGGTCGAACGTGTAGGGCACGAATTCTCCACCATCACTCACCTCTAAGTCGAGTGTCACCTCGAAGAGGGTCGGGTCTCGAAGGGTTCTGAGATTATCTTCCGCGGTGATGTCCGCAGTATTGGTAAACTCAATGTCGACATCAAGGACACCATCTCTGGTGGTCTCCGCGGTGATATCGAGGCTGGCATCCCACTCAGGGAATGCTAGCTCGCCGTTCTGATTCTCGATGAATTCAGTGTAGGACTCTTCATCGGTCAGTGCGGAATCCGGAACGTCGGTCTCGGACATTGTGAAGACCGAGAAGTCGTTTGACTCCTTCGCGGTGGTGCGCACTGAACTGAAGGCTTCTTCGAGAGCGGCATTAGCCCTAGTTTGGACAATCTCAGGTGTTTCGTCTGGTTCCGATTCAAGCGCTGAGAGTGGGATATCGATTGGTGGAACATCGAGATCAAGTCGTTCAAAGACTTCGATGAGGTCTGGATTCTCGTCGTCCTCCGAGCTGTCTCTCTCTTCGCCGAGTGAGACGAATTCATCGCTATTTTCAAGTTCGTCGTAGGTGGGGTTCACGCGAACCCAGACTGCGCCTGAGATTTTCAATGAAAGAAGGCCCCCGTCGGCAGTGGCGAGGCGGACTGAAGCGCCGATTGCGTTGGGGTTCATCTTCGATTGGAGATCGTCATCGAAGTCACCAAAGTCGCCATCGCTCTGGGCGGCAAGGGCGCCGGCAAAGAACTGGTCTCGTGGGAAGTCCGTTCGGATTCGGTCACCTTTGGCGCCAGTTATCTGTTGGAGGACGCGGTGGCGAAGGTGGTGCGCGACGCGATCTTCGTCTGTCAGCGTCACTCCGTCAGGCACAGAGTAATGCCCTGATGCTGCCCGTTCAGCCATATTGTATTTGACACTGGAGGCAGGGAATAAGAGGTTTCCCCCTCATATCGGGCCAATAGTGCGCGCGGGAGTAGCCGCAGCTCATGTTGCCCACCATTGTGCGCGGGCGCAGATGCGGGAGACGGATGTTTATTCACAAACCATTATGTGACGGGGTCGGTTCAGGAAGAATATATCAACGGACGGCGGTTCTTTAGACCCCTAGCGTCGTCCGATTACGCCATATCATGACCCAGACTGCCCTCACATACCGTACGAACCGGGATCTGTTCTCCAACCACTACCTCACCGACCATCTACGTGATACGGAACCTTGGAGCGAGGTTGACGACGCTGAGGTTCGGGGGGTCTACAATGAGATACGCGACCTCTACGAGGAGAAGCGGCATCGCTTCAACGACGACGACTACAACGAGGCACAGCTCGAGCGGAACTTCATTCGGCCAATCTTCGAGATTCTCGGTGTCTCCTACGAGATCGAGGAAACGGTGGAGCGGAACGCGCGGCGGCCGGATTACGGCTTCTTCAAGACCGATGAAGCCGCTGACGCCGCGTTCGACCGGAACGACTTCTACGAGGAGGCAATCGCGGTCGCCGACGCAAAGCGCTGGGGGCGGAAGCTCGACACTCGTGGTGAGGAAAGACGCGACTTCGAGAACCCGAGCTACCAGATCCACGCCTACCTTCAGGAGACGCCGACAACTTGGGCAGTCCTGACGAACGGGCAGAAATGGCGACTCTACTACGGTCCCACGAGCCACCGGCTCGACTCCTACTACGAGATCGACCTGCCGACCCTGCTCCAGCACGTCGAAGACGGCGGCAGTCTGGAAGACTTCAAAGACTTCTACCTCTTCTTCCGCAAGGGGGCCTTCGTCGAGGACACGACGGGTAGCTCGTTCCTCGACGACGTCTACGAGGAATCGAGCGTCTTCGCCGAGGCCTTGGGCGAAG
Organism: Halorubrum sp. AS12; assembly: GCF_051122765.1. Lineage (NCBI taxonomy): Archaea > Methanobacteriati > Methanobacteriota > Halobacteria > Halobacteriales > Haloferacaceae > Halorubrum > Halorubrum sp. AS12. The sequence continues at coordinate 315,621 of NZ_CP185386.1, read as the reverse complement.
ACCTCCAAGACAACATCTACGAGGCGATTCGCGTCCTCGCAGAGGGGTTCCTCGACATAAACGACGAACTCGACGAGGAAGACCTCGAACTGATTCACGACAGTTCGCTCATCTACCTGTATCGGCTGATCTTCGTCCTCTACGCAGAAAGCGAGGGTCGCGATCTGTTACCCACGGATAACCCGATATACCGAGAGAGCTACAGTCTGAACAATCTCAAGCAGACAGTCGCCGAAAACCGGGATGAGACCCAGCAGCACTACCAGTCTTGGCAGACTAACCTCTGGGACCGGCTGGAAGAGCTGTTCGTCCTCATCGATCAAGGGAGCCACGGGAAGGGCATCCCGAAGGACGACCTATACATTCCCGCCTACAACGGTGGTCTATTCCGGACTGACCCCGATTCAGACGATAGTGAGGAAGCCCAGTTCCTCGCGAGTTACGAAGCAGGCGATGCGTACCTGGCTGAAGTCATAGATCTGCTTGCGCGTCGAGAGGCCGACGACGGCGAAGGCCAGGTGTTCGTCGACTACTCGTCGCTCGATGAACGCCACCTCGGGTCGATTTACGAAGGGCTGCTTGAATACAAGCTTGATGTCGCTGATGAACCGCTCACTATCGAAGATGGCGAGTATTCCCCGGCTGGCGATGGTGACGATATTGAGGTGTCGCAAGGCGACGTGTATCTTCGAACGGATGCTGGTGAGCGCAAGGCTACCGGTTCGTACTACACGCCCGAGTACGTCGTTGAGTACATCGTCGATGAGACACTTGAGCCTCTTATTGACGACATTCAGAAGGACCTCATGGCACAGGATCCATTCGATAAAGAAGGCGGCGGTCAGTTCGCCGAGGATTTCGCCGATCACGTTTTCGACCTGAAGGTTCTTGACCCAGCGATGGGCAGTGGCCACTTCCTTGTCAACGCTGTAGACTATCTCGCGAGAGAAATTATTGATGCGCAAGAGCGGCAGGATCAGCAAGCAGTCAAGGCGGGTAACGAAGAAGCGATCAGTGAGCCGCGTACCGAGGAAGGAGAACTTCGCGACATTAATTGGGCACGCCGCAAAGTCGCCCAGCGCTGTATCTACGGTGTAGACCTGAATCCTCTCGCAACAGAACTCGCAAAGGTCTCCCTGTGGCTTCGCACGTTAGCTGCTGAACAGCCGCTGGCCTTCCTTGACCATCACCTCAAGACGGGGAATTCGCTCGTAGGTAGTGATATTGAAGATGTCCTCGATAACGGGGAGTCCGCTACAGCTGACGGTCAGCTTACTCTCCAGCAGTCTTTTGCTCGTACACGGCAGCAGGCTCTGGAGCATGTCATGGACCGCTTCCAAGACTTGTTGTCCATCGACAACGAGACGCTCGAGGACATCAAAGAGATGGAAGAAGTATACGACGAGGTACGTGAAGACCCGCTTTATCGCCATCTGTTAGCTATGGCTAACGTACACACGGCTGAGAAATTCGGGCTCGATGTTCCGGGTGACGCATATGAGCGTATGGCAGAGGCGCTTAGAGACGATTCGTGGGAGGGAATAGAAGGCCAAGGATGGTTCAAGAGTGCCCAAGCTATGGCCGAAGAAGAGGAGTTCTTCCACTGGGTGCTTGAGTTCCCGGTAGCATTCTACGACGAGGACGGCAATCGAAGATCGGACAGTGGTTTCGACGCAGTAATTGGAAATCCACCGTACGTGAAGATCCAGAACCTTCGGGGATCCGCCCCAGAACTAGCTGAGTATCTTGATCAGGAGTACGAGACATCCACTGGCCGATTCGACCTGTACGCCCCCTTTGCAGAGCGGGGAAGACAACTAGCCAAGGAGCAACGACTGGCCTACATCATACCGAACAAGTTCTTTGAGTCGAGTGCTGGCGAGGGTCTTCGGAAATATCTCTCGCAAACGAATGCAGTGCGTCAGATTCTGGATTTCGGTCATCAACAGGTGTTCGAGGGTGCTACCACTTACACCTGCGATTCTCTCCCTTGGGAGCTCGAGTACCTTCGAATATGGACAGGTGAGAAAACCACCAAACCAGACCCGGGATCTCTATGCTGTCGAGTTTACAGAAATCGACGCTGAGGAACTAGACGAAGATCCATGGATTCTTACCGGACCCAAGGAGCGAAAGCTCTTGCAGAATATCGAGGAACGTGGAGTTCCACTCAGTGAGCGTAGTGAAGCAATTTCCGAGGGTATTGTCTCTGGGGATAACGACATACTCTTTGTCGAATTACTTGAAGTCGGCGAGGACCTAACTAAGGTCAGGACCCAAGTAGATGACGAGGAGCGTCTTCTTGAATCGGAAATAGTACATCCACTCGCGATGGGCGACGAGATTAACCGCTATACAACCCCTTCAGCTGGGATGGGTGTCATCTATCCCTATCAGGAATCGGCAGATGGGACGACCCCGATTCCCGAAGATGTTCTAGAAGAGAAATACCCGCGTTCCTACACTTATCTTGACGAGTATCGAGAACGCCTTTCCAGCCGGGGAAGTGAATCGATGAATTATCCCATGTGGTATTCACTCTGGTGTCCGAGAGAGAAATCTCTCTTTGAATCGAAGAAACTACTCACCCCCGATATTTGTCAATACCCGAAATTCACGATCGACGAGGAGGGTGCGCACTACTTCGCTGATACTATCTATGGGTTGGTTCCGGAGAACAACACTGAATCAGAACGAAAGTTCCTGTTAGCTCTACTAAACAGTAAACTTACGTGGTTTTACGTTTATTACACAAGCCCAATTCTGCGGGGTGATTTCCGCCGGTTCAAGACGTCGTATCTCGAAAAGGTCCCGATCGTCCCTGAACAACCATCTCATGGAGAGAACGATGGGGAGTCCGTTGACAAATTAGTGGAAAATAATCCTGCTGAAGCACTCGCTCAGCTCGGCGATAAGCTCACCGTGCTGACCGACCGCCGACGTTCCCTCAACCTCGCTCTTCTCGACTATCTCGGCAACTATACTGAGGGGCCAAAGCTACCGGACCTCGGGCTCTTTCAGCCAACTTCATCGAACATTCTAGACGCCACAGCTGAAGACTATGAGAACCTCCAAATTGAGAGCGTAAAGACTGAACGCGACGGGCGTCGCGTCACGGTCTACGCAACGGCGCGATACAAACCCGAAGACGAAGATGAGTACGAAACTGACCAATGGGGTTACACGGAGACTGACTACCGAGAGGCGTTCACGCTCGCCGATCTCTCCGAGCAGGAGGCCGCGCTGGTCAAGGCATTTGTGCCCGTCACTGTTGAGAAGGGAAATGGATTCGCCGACTTCCGAGACAACGCGACGAAGAAGAATTCCCTCATCGACCGGCTAAAGAACATCACCCTGCCTGATCCTGATAACGTTAGCGACGATATCCAGCGTTACATTGAGGTGAAGCAACGGGCCGAGGAACTTGACGGGAAGATCGAGAAAACGGACCAACTCATCGACGACATCGTTTACGATCTCTACGACCTAACAGAGGACGAGATCGAGATCGTCGAAGAAGCCGTGAACCATGACTACTGATTGTGATTGCGGCTTCGAAACCGACGACCGCGTGAGCTTCGCTGGTGGTGAGGGTGAGGTCCTCAAGATTACCCACCACGACAGCGGTGCGTGCCTCCTCCAGATCGGAACGGACGAGGGCAAGGTCGAGAAGCGCCCCAGCACGATGGTCGAGAAACTGGACACCGGCAGCGATCTGCTCGCGAAGGGCGACTTCGACGCTCCCGAACACTTCGACCTGCGCCTGAAGGCCGAGGAACTCAGCCTGGCACACCGTCAGGACCGGTTCGTCGCTCTCGAAGGGAGTCGAATCGACATCGAGCCCTACCAGGTACAGGCCGCACACGAGATCCTCAGTTCCTACGACCACCGGTATCTCATCGGCGACGAGGTCGGCCTCGGGAAGACCATCGAGGCGGCCATCGTCATCGAGGAACTTATCGCGCGCGGCCGTGCCGAGCGCGTCCTCATCGTTACCCCTGCACCGCTGACCGTCCAGTGGCAGCAGGAGATGCAGGAGAAGTTCGACCGCGACTACATCATCTACGACCGCGACTACGTCGACGCCAAGCGCCAGGCGAGCCCCAACCAGAACGTCTGGAAGCAGGACGACCGGATCATTACGTCCATCGACTTCGCCAAGCAAGACGACATGCTGGCCGCGCTGAAGAATCTCGATGAGGAGTGGGACGTTGCGGTCTTCGACGAATCTCACCACCTCACGGCACGCCGGCGTAGCGACAACGCTGTCGATAAGACCGATCGCTACCGCGCCGGTGAGGCAGTCGCCACCAACAGCGACGGGCTGATTTTCCTAACCGGGACGCCGCACAAGGGCAAGACCGACCAGTTCTACTTCATGATCTCGTTGCTCGACCCGTACCGCTTCAGGGACGAGTACGACATCAACCCGGACAAGCTGGACGACCTGATGATTCGCCGGCTGAAGGAAGACATGTACGAGGAAGACGGGACGCCCATGTTCCCGGATAAAAACATCGAGACTCTCCCCGTCAACTTCACCGAGGAAGAGAAGGAGCTCTACGACGACGTCACCGAGTACATCAGCGAATACTACAACCTCGCCTCCCGGGAGGACAACGACGCGGCCGGCTTCGCGATGGTGATCTACCAGAAGCGGCTAGTGTCGTCGATCCACGCGATTCGTAAGTCGCTGAAAAGCCGGATGGAGAGCATCCAGGCTGGTGGTGTCGATCCCGACGAGCTCTCCTCGCTTGTCAAGAATCTCCTTCCCCAGTACCGGGAAGATCCCGACATGCTCACCGACGCGCAGCGTGAGCGGGTCGAGGAGGAACTCGAAGGCCTCTCAGTGTCGAACGATCCCGAGAAGATCAAACAGGAGTACAAGATCGTCCAAGACCTGTACCACCAAGCAAAGCGCATCGACGTCGACTCCAAGGCTGAAGAACTCAGAGATTTCGTCGAGGGGATCCTCGAGAAGGATCCCGACGAGAAGATCCTTGTCTTCACCGAGTACACGGACACACTAGAATATCTCCGTGACCGGGTGTTTTCGAACCGTGACGTCGCCGAGGTCTATGGCGATCTGAGCCAAGAGAGGCGGCGGCGTGAGCTGGAAAAGTTCGAGAACGAGGCGAACATCATGCTGGCAACGGACGCCGCTCGGGAAGGACTGAACCTCCAGTTCGCCCACATCATGGTCAACTACGACCTGCCTTGGAACCCGACTCGTATCGACCAACGTATGGGTCGACTCCATCGCTACGGGCAGGAGAACACAGTCGAGATTAAGAACCTCTTCGTCGACGATACCCGGGAAAGCGACATCCTCCAGTTGCTGATAGAAAAACTCGACGAGATCGAGAACACGCTCGGGATGAGTTCCGACGTGCTCGGCCTCGTTCTCGACGATGTCGATCTTGAGGACCAGATCATGTCTGCGATCGCAGACCGCAGCGAGGCCGACGTGGTTGCCGACCAGATCGACAGGACCATCGATGAAAAAGAGGAGGCACTCAAGCGTATCGAGAACGAGTTCCTCATCCGGGATCACTTCGACCTAGAGGACGAAGACCGAGAAATTCTCGACATTATCGAGGCAAGTCGCGAGGAGACTGTGAGCGAAGACGACGTCGAGTTCCTCGTCCGGACCTTCTGTAGCGAGTACGGTGGCCGGATAGTGAACGTTCGACGGGGGCCAGCAGAGGACGGGGGAGACGTCTTCGACCTCGTTGTACCCGACGTGATCAATGGTGGTGATGTTCAGAATCGCTATGATGGAGCCACCTTCGACCGCGAAAATGCCATCGAGGACGACGACATCGAGTTCATCGCCCTCGACCACCCGGTGGTTCAGTCCACGATGGAGTTCTGTATGGACACAGAACGTGCCGGCGGACAGACCGCGATCAAAACCGGCGGGAACGATATGGATACTCCAGGCCTACTGTGTAACTTCCGCATCGGCTACCTCTCGGGTACTGGGGAGACCGTTACGGAACGCATGGTACAGGTGTATGTCTCCGTCGATGGGAGGCCAACCACCGAACAGATCGATATTACTGGTAGTCTTCCGTCATCCAAAGCAGCCGAATACTCCAGTATCGAGAGAATCATTCAACAATCAGGTGACTTGGTAGTTGAGGCTGAGACGGAAGCCTGGCAAATGGTGGAAGACCTTGCCGAGGAGGCCCGCAAGGATCGAGAGCGCGAGGTTGGAATCAAGCGGGAACACGCGGAGCGATATTTCGAGTCCCGTCTCGAGGAGGTAGAAGAGCGTCTCGAACGCTTCGAGGCGCGTGATCAAGAACCAGATTCTGACATGCGCGCTGCTATTGGACAAGAGCAGCGACGGCTTGAAGACCTCAAACAGGAGCGTGAGGAGGAATTGGCTCGCCTCGCCGAGGATGAACAGGTAGTCCCAGAGGAGCCTGAACTCGTAAATATGGCAGTAGTGATTGACGCATTCAGGGATTGACGCTATACAAGACGGCGAGAGAAGGGGTATGAAGTTTTAGAAGTTTCACTGCGAGAGGCGTGAATGTGGTTCTCGTTTCTGTCAGTGAGATCGATACTCCAAAATTCAAAACGATTCCAGCGGATATCACGAATCGCGAGGCCGTTGAGAGGATACTCTCGAAAAACTACTTCTTGGTGGGGCTGACAAAGGTAGTGGTATACACGGAACCGCAAAAACACCCACTTGTTTAATATAATAGCACGTCCTCGAAAAAGTGAGCGAAACCGGACCCTCAGACGCAGCAATCTACGCCCGACTTTCGACATCGGATCAGGACGTCTCTCGGCAGCTCGACGAAGCACACAAACACCTGGAGCGTCTCGGTGTCAAAGACGTCGAAGAGTATCCCGAAATCGTCTCCGGCGCCGCCGACACCGACACTCGCGAGGTGTACAACCAACTCCTCGACGATGTCGAGACGGGACGGTTCGACCTCGTGGTCGTTCACGAAATCAACCGACTTTCTCGCCTCGGCCCGACTGAGATTCACGAGTTCATCCAACACTACTTAGAACATGACACCGGCGTCGAGGCCCTCGACGTCGGGTTAAAGATCCACGTCGACGACGGCGAGCTCCAGCAGACATCATAAGCGTTGGGTAGAAGTCCAACACAGAATACCAAACCGATCGACGTTAGCCAGCCGTAGCTCGACCGGCGCGTCCAGTGGAGTTCTTAACCAACAGATTTCTGTGGAATTCCCGGTTTGTTGGTTAAAATAGATATTCTCCGGCGACACCAGATCCCATCACACATCGAGCACACCAGCGACTGTGCCACCAGCCACGACTACGCCCGCGACGACTACGATACCGTAGATTAGACCTCAGCTAACGCAAACGGATACACTGGCCCACTCCCGGCGTCACGAAGCACAAACGCCGATTCAGTAAATGCCCAGCGAGAGTCGACAAGATCGTTGACAACCAACACTGGACCGCCCTGAACGTCATCTGTAGCCGTCATCGTGTCTTCGACGTTCCACCGCTTCTGATACGAGTTGGCAAACTCCTCGCGGGGCTGTACCGTACCAGTTTGCTCCAGTGCTTCAACATACGGGAGATCGAGGCTCGCTGCGATTTGCTCAGCAAGCGCTGCGACTTGCCCAGTATCGTCCCACAGCGGAATCGACGTCACCCAGGCCGGCGCAGGCGACGGCCCCCACTCGTCGAACAGTTCAACGGCAGCCGAGACAAGCTCCGCACTGTACTGGCCAGAACCCCGTTGCTCACGGACACGTGCTCCCCAGCCAGGATCATCCAATGCCGCCAACACACGGCCGTCCTCCATGTTGCGGTCATCATCGATTACCGAGCGCCCGCCATCCTGCTTCGGCAAGTAGTATTGCGAGGAGATCTCACTGGTCGAGATACCTTTGAAGTGGTCAACTGCGACATCGATCAACTCCCGCTTCTCGACAGTCGATGGAACAAATTCACCAACACAGTTGGCGCAGTGCCCGCAGTCCGCCTCAAGTGATCCGTCTAACTCATCGTCGATGAACCGCGTGAGACACGCATCGGTCGCCGCAAACGATTGGATTCGCTCCAACTCATCCCATCGATGCTGCGTAACTGACTCAATGCGCTCGTGGTCGTACGACCAGTCTTTGGTTGTCCGCTCGTACCCGTTCTCGCCTTTGTAGATGGCATTCTCGACTCGCAAGATGTTGAGACAGGTATCTACAGCACCCCAGCCGACGTTGACGTGTTTGAGCAGTTCGTATTTGTGGAGTTGAGTGTCGCTGGCCTCGATCGTGTCAAGCACCGCCTGGAAGGCCTCCGGTTCGGGGAAGGCCTGCTCGATGAAGTACTCAGCCACCTCATCGTCACTCTCGCCGCTCAGCATGATTGCCTCCGCTTCATCGAGCGCCCGCCCAGCCCGCCCGATCTCCTGATAGTATCGGATGAGGTTCGGTGGCCGTTGGAAGTGGATGACCCACCCTAAATCGGGCTTGTTGAATCCCATCCCGAGTGCGTTCGTGGCGACGAGGGCGTCGACGTCATTTGTCATCAACTGGGATTCAAGCTCTCGGCGGCGGTCGCCGTCGAGGCGGCCATAGTATGGCTCTACATCGTGACCGAACTTCTGGAGCCACTCGGCTACGAGCTCGACTTCATCAGTCGTCAGGCAGTAGATGATTCCTGAGCCATCGAAGGAACCGAGATTTTCAGCAAGCCAAGCGAGGCGCTCAGCCTTCGAATCCATCTCAATGGTCTGGATACGGAGTGAGTCGCGAACCAACTCTCCGCGAACCGCATCGAGGTCCGGCACTTGCGTCGTGATATCATCGACGACGCGGTCGTTGGCAGTGGCCGTCGTCGCTGCCACCGGAATATGTGCCGGCAACTCGTTGAGAATGCGGCGAATTCGACGGTAGTCAGGCCGGAAATCATGGCCCCAATCAGAGATACAGTGGGCCTCGTCGACGACAAGCAGCCCGAACTCCTCGTCCATCTCTAAGAGGATCTCCCTCTTGGAACTGCGAATTTGCGAGTCGCTCTGGTGAAATGAGGAGGACATCACACTCCCCCTCGACGATCGCGGTCTTTGCCTCGTCCCAGTCGTCGGTGTTGTTGGAGTTGATTGTCCACGCAGAGAGTCCCAACTGATTCTCCGCATCTTGGACTTGGTTATCGGATCAACGACAACAGCGGGCTCACGATGAGTGTTGGGCCAGCACCTTGCTCTCGGCGAAGCTTGGTGGCCGTGAAGTAGACCGTACTCTTGCCCCACCCCGTCCGCTGGACTAACAACAGCCGATCGTTGTCATTGACGAGCCGGTCGATAGCCTTCCACTGTTGTGGCCGAAACTCTGCGTCAGAACCGATACTTCGCTCCAGCAGTTCCTGCGCCCGGGCCTTCGGCACACGCTCCGTGTCATTTGGCTGTGCTTGCTGAGCGGCTGGCCGCTCAACCTGTTGACCCGTGGAATCAGTTCCTGGAGTGTCAGGATCCGAGTGGCGGGCAGGCTCTTCACACTGTCCCGAGTCCTCTTCGGTCCCGTCATCAGGGTCGGTAGTCGGCATCCCGGCAGTCTCTCCAGTCGCACCCTCGTGCCCCTGAGACGGCGTTTCATCCGTCTCAGTCCAATCTTCGACAGTCTCACGAAGAGCTGCCGCCACGCTATCACCAACATACTGGGCCGCAGTAAGCGCGTCAACAGACGCCTCGGTGACATCACTTGGCGTCTCGAAGCCTTCCTCACCCAGCATATGGTAGTACCTGATCGAGTAGCCGCCTTCTTGAAGCGCTTCAGCCAGCGGCGATGGCGTGAACCATTCAATGAGCGATCCGACGGCTTCCTCCGGTGGTATCCCGACAGGTGCAAGGTCCCCATATGCTGTCGCGACTTCACTACGAGGCACATCCAGCCCGTCCGCCAGGTTTGCCAGTAGCGTTCCCTCGCTCTCGCATGCTTCATTGGCTACTGCCCAAATACAACGGCAGGTTCGTTCTCCAAGCTGTGTCGAGCGTGTCAGGGTGAGTAACGACGCTGCGACAATCTCGTCTACACGCTCAAAGCCAGCCTCGGAGAGTGCTGAAGCACGTTTGGGACCGACGCCAGGAAGATCCGTCAGCTCTGTTGATTGCGTTGTCGAGTCGTCAGTATCGACCGTCCCAGCGTTCCCATCAAGCATCGCTGTACGAAACTCGTAGGAGTGCTGATACCCGATAGCAGGCCACGAGTGCGCCGGGTCACTCTCACTACTTACATGGTGGATGACCTGACTTAGTGTGTCTTCGAACCCGCAGCCAGAAACCGGACACGAAACTAAGCCTGCCATCGATATCTCTACGGTCAGATGTGAGTAGACTGGCTTATGTTTTGTTGTACAAAGAGAAAATTCCAGTATTCAAACCATTCTGGACGGCCCTGTGGGCGAAATGACCGAGGAGGTCCAAGCTTGTCACCACGACGGAACCGCGTCGCAGACAGTAGTGCCGGTAGGTGTGAGGAAGTATGCCCGGTCAAGCCGGACGGTATCCTTCACCGTCAGTCGAACTCGAGCGCGGCCGTGAGTGCCGCCTTCGCTCCCTCGTGAATGCTCGCACCGTGGCCAACGAGAATGTGGTTAGGATCCTACTCAGTGAGCTCTTGGGGCGATTCTTCTACTGCTGGATGAATGCCATGTGCGTCACCGTCATCCCGGAACGACGGGAGTGTGCCGAGGGGTTCAGGAACACGTGAACTACCCCACCCTACTCGCTCACGGCTTGCGCCGTTCGCTCCTTGAGGGTGGGGCTTCCTGTTTCGATGACGCGATTTGTAGATACCGAATGAGTATCCGTAGGGAGCGAGTTGTCTCTTTTTTCAATCGTGACTTCTTTGATAGAGGCTTCGTCAGGGATCTCGCGGTGATAGCAGATTTTGATGTCACCGACTTTGGAGAGCCAGAGGGTCGCACGCCGGCTACTCGTTTTTTTGAGTTCGAAGCCGGACTGCGAGGTTGAGTAGGGCGCGTTAGTTGACTAGGGCTGCTGTCTCGTATTGACTATGAGAGCTAAGTCTCTGTAGGTATAAATCCCCGGAGTACAATTCTCGAATTGAGGAATTGTACGACTACTCTTTTGTATCCGTGATCGAATAACCGTATGTTCCTGAATGCCCTTTCCAGCGCTTTGCTCTCGGGGGGGTCCCTGCTGCTCTCGCCGGAGATTGCAAGCCGTGCGCAGTTCGGCTGGACGATCTCCGTTCACATCATTTTTGCTTCCCTCTCGGTCGGCCTCGCACCGTTCGTCGTCTACTTCACCTGGAAACACGTTCGGACCGACGACGAGCGGTTCACCCGGCTACAGTCGTTCTGGGTGAAGGTGTTCGCCGTCGGATTCGTCATGGGGACCGTTACTGGAATCCCGATGAGTTTCCAATTTGGGACAAACTTCCCACAGTTCGCCGAAGTGGCCGGAGAGATGATCGGGGGGCCGCTCGCCTTCGAAGCGAAGATGGCCTTCTTCCTTGAAGCCGTCTTCCTCGGAGTGTTGCTGTTTGGTCGCGAACGGGTCAGCGACCGGACGTACGTCTTCTCGTCGGTACTGGTAGGGGTGGGGGCTTGGCTGTCAGCTTTCTGGATCTTGATCGTCAACGCGTGGATGCAAACTCCACAAGGCTTCGAGATGATCACTCGTAACGGCGTAGAGGTCGCGAGGTTAACCGATCCCATTGCCGCGTTCTTCACTCCACGGATGCCCTGGATGTACGCACACATGGTCAACGCGTCGCTGATCTCCGTTTCGCTGCTGGTCGCCGGCGTCTCGGCGTACATCGTCTGGAAAAAGCGTGATGCGGCGGCTTGGAACTCGGCGTTGCGACTGGCTGTGTTGATACTGCTCGTCTCTGCACCGCTTCAGGCGGTCCACGGCGATGCCTACGGTCGCCATGTCGCGGACACACAGCCGCAGAAATTCGCGGCCATTGAAGCACACTACGAGACCGGTACGGCCGATCTACACCTGCTCGCGTTCCCGAACAGTGTCGACGCGATCACCGACCCGAAAGCAGAGAACCTCGTTACCGTAAGTCTTCCCGGCGTCGGATCGTTCCTCGCTAGCGGAGGTGATTTCGATGCCGAAGTACTCGGGTTGAATGAGTACGAAGAGAACCCACCCGTGGCGATCGTGTTCTGGTCGTTCCGGTTTATGGTCGGACTCGGATTTCTGTTCATCGGGCTGGCGCTCTGGGGAGGGTATCTCGTCTATGGCAGACGTCTATCGGAGAGCGTTCGGTATCTGAAGACGATGATCGCCGCGTCGCCGCTGGGCTACGCGGCGTTGCTCACGGGGTGGTACGTCACCGAGATCGGTCGGCAACCGTGGGTTATTCAGGACGAACTCAAAACCAGTGAAGCCGTCTCGTCGACGTTGACAGGGACGGAAGCGACGCTGACGCTCGTCGGATTCGTCGTCATTTATGTCGGGTTGATCGTGGTCGCACTCCACGTGCTGCGGTGGTTAATCGAAGACGAACTCCAAGAACTCGGTGTGGAAGTATCGAACGACGATCGCTGGTACGGGCCAGTTCCGAAGGTGATCGACGATGACTGAGTCGATATCGCTCACGGACGCGTATCTCGTCGACGCGCTCCCCGAGATATGGTTCGTCGCCGTCATGTTCTCGCTGGCGATGTACGTGGTTCTGGACGGATTCGACTTCGGGATAGGGATGCTGTACGCGACTCGGACAGATGACCACGAGAAAGAGACGTTTCTGACAGCGTTCGGTCCGGTGTGGGATGCTAACGAGGTGTGGGTCGTTGCTTTCGGAACGATGCTGCTGGCAGCGTTCCCACGGGTGTATTCCCGGGTGTTGGCCGATCACTACCTGATCGCGATCGGTTTCGTGCTCGCGTTACTCTTCCGGGGCCTCGGCCCGGAACTGCGCGAACAGCGCACCGATGAGCGCTGGAAGCGGTACTGTGATTACTCATTTATCGGTGGAAGTTTCGTAGCGCCGCTGTTATTCGGGACCCTCGCCGGTCGGTGGGTGTTCGATGCGCCGACACTGTCGTTGCCAGCACTGTTGACCGGTGCTGGTCTCGTTACTGTATCCGTCGTCACAGGGGCGGCGTTTTTAGCAGCGAAGACCGGGCCAGCAGTAGCATCGGACCTGCGAAAGTACGGAATCACCGCGACGCTTGCGTACTTCCTCGGGGTAGTCGCTCTGTTAGCGACCGTCGTCGTGACTGACGCGGGAGGCGCCGCTGACACGGTCCTCTCGCTGCCTGCGGGTGGGATCGTCGTCGCGTCCGTCGTCGCGGGAATAGGTGGGAGCGTCTTCGCCCGGCGCGGCGAGTACCGCGCCTGGCTGGTGAGCGCGCTGGCGCTTCCCGCGCTGTTGAGTCTGCTGGTCGCGCTCCTGTTGTATCCGACGATGTACCCGCCAACCGGCTTGACGATTCGAGAAGCGGTCGTCTCGCCACTCGCGTTAAATCTCGTGACGCTCCTCGGGTTCCCGTCGCTTCTCCTCGTGCTGTGGTACTTCAAATTCCTCTACGGAGTGTTTAGCGGTCCGATCGAGGGCGGCGGCTACGAACCGTGAACACTTCTGTCCTCGTGGGGTTGAGGTGGACAGGGACGCGAACACGGCGTTGAACAATTTATTTGGCTCTGTTGAAATGCCTGAAACGTCCGATCGCTGAAAGGTGCTTATTGTTCGTTCTATTTATTGTCAACATGTATTCTCCGAGAACTTCACACGCAAATCACCCTCTATCGGCTTCGTTGAAATTCTCTTCTTCAGACACATTATCGACTGAAACAGCCGGTCGCTGAAGAGTGTGAATTGACCACCGATAATTCTACCAGCTCAGAGAGATGCTCTGAGAGGTTGCGAATATTTCAGAGTAAGTCTCTCCCCTGTACTGGGAGAACTCTCAAACCATTGTATTGACCGCAACCGGAGCGAAGTATGTCACTTTCTGAAGACTTCAACAGCGCCGAGTAAACATATATACATCGAACCAGTAACAAATCGGTATGGAAACACGGGATGCTGCGTATTCGCTCGTCCCACTTCTAAAGCAGCCTCGAATCGATCCAACTGAGCAGATTGAAATCGACCTGTATATCGTCGGGAGCGGCGATGTCAGGACAGCACAACTCTTTGTCGTCCATTCGCATCCAGATCTTGTCTCCGATTTTGGAACAATCGACTCAAGTCTTGCCCCACTCACTGAACAAGAGTATGACCCTGACGAGGGTATTCTCACGGGGGAGGCTGCTGAAGATAGTGAGTACACCACTACGAATGAACTCGTCCAGAACGGCTGTCACTTCCCACTGTCACCTGTACTCTTCGGGTCGCCATCCACGAATCGTGACTTGACGCTCCCGTTTGGAGCTAGCTATCTTGAACAAAAACACAACGGCGATCCACCAATCACGTACACGGTTCCGACTGATAATTCGGTTGCGCCAGGCGAATACACTCTCCACATGGTACTCTCGTATGAGACTGGGACTGGCGAGATTAAACAGGACGCACACAAGATTCCGGTCCATGTCCGGAATACTCGTGAACAACACAACCGAGGGATAACTATTGCCCGCTACGCGGCTGCCATCCTCGCACTCTTGTCGCTGCTCGTGACCGCGGCTGCTGCGCTGATTGAAGCAGGACTCGTCTGATCGGGCCTATCAAGATCTGTATGGAGGCCTACACCATCACGCACGGAACATTCAACCCTGTAGTTCGTACCAATCACGGAGGAGTCGGGCTTCAAGCGTCGACAGCTGCTTGGTCACGGCCGTATCTGCGAGTTGATACAGATGTTTCCGGCCAGTTGACCCAGCATCCTCAACAATCCCCTGTTCAATCAGCTGTTCGCGATGGTTATTCACCGCGCCGCGACTTACCCCCGCGATTGTTGACCAATCTTCGATACTGAGTGCGTGGTTTGGCTCACTGAGAACTGCGGACAGACCAGTTTCGCCTCTGGATGGTCACCAAACACCCACGTTAGTGGCGTGTCCTCGGCATACGGCTCAGCAATCTCTTTTTCAGCAGGTGGCTGAGGCTGTACCTCTCCTGTTGGTAACTCACCCGACTCCTCGTATGTACGAGAAAGCAGCGTCGCCTCAAGTTCCCGCAGGAGCTCAACAGCTTCCGTTTCGCCGAGCCGGAACAACTCACGTTTTCCCGAGCTTGTAGCGACCTCGATTACACCACACTCGACCATCGATTCCAAATAAGACGGGACAGCCGGTCGTGATACACCCGTTAGTTCAGCAATTCCTTTTTTATCAAGTATCGTGTCAGGCTCACTGAGAAACCCGGCTACCACTTTCACTTCTGGGTGAGCGCCGAATACCCACGTGAGTGGCGTGTCGTCAGCATACGTACCGTCGTGCTTCGGAATTGGTCCAACCGCCGAATGTGGATCGTCTGGAGCCATGATATGTACGCGTCCGCAGGGATACACCACACAATAGATGCCAGACACTTAATGGTTTCTGGTACAGCAGGCTTGAACACTCTCAATGTATTTTATGAGGGGCTTACCTCTTAGAAAAATTTTATATGTCAGACGACATCACGTACACACGGTTCAGCGATGGCACACGTCCCAAACGGTCTTTTTTCTGATGATGATACGATCTTGGCAAAAAAGATTATCCGAAAGCTTGGGATGAAAGGCCACGACAAACAAACTCCAGCCACGAGAGGACAGATCCGATCGTATCTTGTCTCATCTCCCACGCCAAAACGGCTGAAGCGGATTCTGCGTACACTGATTCAAAATAGCCCTCCAGTTGGAGGCACGATCAAGCGCGACAAGATTTGGGTGACAGAAGCCTACTTCAACAACCCTATCGTCGAATTCTAACAAGTAGCCCCCCGACCGGCGAACAGTATCTAGGTGGGTTAGGGCTCGGGCATCCACTCTGTGTCTGCCCCACAGCGGTCGGCAAATTGCATCGCTGGCTCAAAGGCGACCAGCTGGACATTGTTCCGATGTCCACCACCGTACATCGTCACTGGAACTCCTGGCTTCCGAGCCATCGTCTCAAGCAATGTCTTCACTCGACCCTGCTTGTGTGTCGGAAACCACCCTGCGACGGTAGTGATCTGTTTCTTGTGACTCCCCAGCACTCGCTTGCGGAGTAGCTTGTACACAATTTGCCCCGCAAGGCGAGCATCTTCTTCGGTGTCGAACGGGTGGTGGGAAATTTCGGGGATTGTCACTCACCGTGGTTGGGGATCGTTAACACTCCTTTGGATAAAAGTGTTTTGAGAGCATTCACACAAGAACTTCCTTAGGACAAAACTTTTCACCCCACCCACCAATAGGCCGAATGTGAGTCGCCTCACGTGCTGGCTCCCCAAACAAGCACTCCCGAAGCAGAACTAATGCGCATGAACCATGACCACACTGCGGGAGGCGACTTTGCGACGGGCACTTAGACCATGTTCCACAACCTCATCGATAACCCGACGGCGATGCTCCCAACGGCGGCGACGATCACGTCGAAAATCAACAACGGGGCGCGTTTGCGCAATCACTTGCCCGTGAACCGGGCTCGTGAGCTCCGCGCCACGCTCACCAGACGTTTCGCACCAAACGACACTGGTGGGAACAAAACGAGCAGTGAGCGGTCACAGCGAGAAGCGTATGCAGAGGACACGCCGCTGACGTGGGTGTTTGGTGACCATCCAGAGGCGAAACTGGTTGCGACGTTCCTCAGCGAGCCACAAACCACGCTTGATGTCAGTGACCTCAGACAGCTCAGTGGCGTGGACGATGAGGCGGCCTTAGAACGTACACTCGCGCAGCTTGAGCGTCATGACGTAATCGTCTGTGATCGATCTGGCGAGGAGACAGTTGCGTGTACGGTCAATGAGGGTTCGCCATCGGTTGAACAGCTCCGTCAGACTGAGCAGGTGTTGCTTAGTGAGTGGCACAATCATTGAATCCTTCCATCAAGCATGTCGGGGAATACAACGGGATACTAGCCGGGCGTCAGTCGTCGGCAGCAGAAGCCTCAGCCTGCCCCAGCCAGAGGTTCGCATATGTCCCTTCGCCTACAACCAGTTCTTCGTGACTGCCCTGCTCGACGATCCGGCCCTGATCTATGACAGCGGTCTCGACCTCAAAGTGAATATTTGACCTGCTACATTTGTCCAGAATGTTGCCCACCAGATTTCACGGTGATAGCTGATTCATCTGTATTGACCCCACTTGGTGAGGACATGTCACTTATTGGGGATTCAACAGAGCCATAATTGACATCCTCTGCAAACAAAGCCGGAGGGGGATGTCAAGTTTTCCACCACACAGACCCCTCGATTAGGGGTGTACCATTACTCGATAGAAATTTCGAAACGTGCACCGCCATGAGCATTGTTTGCGGTTGTGGCTGTCCAGTCGTGTCGGTTGGCGACCTCCTCAACGATGCTGAGGCCGAATCCTGTCCCGCTGTCAGATGTCGTGTACCCGGCGTCAAACACGTTTTCCCTTACTGACTCGGGAAGGCCAACCCCATCGTCGGCGACGTAGAACCCGTCCGCTGTGTCTCCGACTGTTACTGTCACGCCTGGCCCACCGTGCTCGATTGCGTTCCGAAGGAGGTTGGTCAGGAGCTGCTGGAACTGATTGCGATCTGCCTCGACTGTCCGATCGGTCTCGATATTTACTGTCGCATCTGTCGCCGACAGTGTCTCCCAGCTGGTTTCGACAAGATCCGATAGTTGGATGGGCTCCAGTGTCATCGCTTCCTCACCGGTTTGGGCGAGAGTCAGCAAATCCTCAATCAGCGAATCCATGCGGTCCAGCGCATGATCTATGTCGTCGATGTGATCGCTGTTGCAGTCCTCACGCAGTAACCCCAGACGTCCCTCTGCAACTTGTAGCGGATTCCGCAGGTCGTGGCTTACGACGCTCGTGAATCGGTCCAATCGCTCGTTCTGCTGGACGAGCTCTCGTTCGCGCCGCTTCTGCTCGCTAATATCGCGGTCCATCGCCACGAATCGGTCCTCCCCGTCCAGATTCAGACGGATGAGATGTACCTCGATGGGGAACGTCGATCCGTCCTTTCGTTCGAGTTCCCCTTCGAACCGGTGCGGGGTATTTGGTTGGAGCGTGTCCCAGAACGACGCCGCTCGCTCGGGATTGGCGGTCGGGTCGATGTCCCAGACATTCCGTCCTAGGAGCTCCGCTTCAGAATAGCCGAGCTCGTCACACAGCCGCTGGTTGACGTCTCGCATCACGCCATCGATGTCATGGGTGGCGAACATATCCGGGGAGTGTTCGAACAGTGCCTCAAGCCGTGCACTATGTGACCGTAACTGCTGCTCGTCCTGTTTGCGATCCGTGACGTTATCTTGGAACCCGACAAAGAAGTCCAACTCTCCATCCCCATCGAACAGCGGTGCGATGCGGACGCGGTTCCAAAACACAGTCTCATCCTTTCGGTAGTTCCGTAACTCGACGGTCACCGATTCCTGATTATCGATCGCAGTCCGAAGTTTCTGAACTGGTTCATCAGCAGTTGAATCGCCTTGAAGAAACCGACAATTCTGCCCGACAACCTCCTGTTTCTCGTAGCCAGTGAGGTCGGTGAATTCGTCGTTCGCGTAGATGATCGGATTATCCTCTTGATGGGGGTCCGTTAGGATAATTCCGATGGGCGCTTCATCCATAGCTTGCTCTTTTGTAGACAGATTTGTTCCGTCGATGTCAGCCGCTGCTTGTGGACTGAGCGTACAGATGAGTGAGCTGTCCCCAGTGTATGAGAGGGTATGTTCGATGTCCAGTTCGTCGCCGTTCTTTCGGACGAATGTCGTGGTCCCGTGCCAGCGGCTGTCGCGTGCTTCTGGGAGGAGTACGTCGTAGACATTATCGATCTCGTCGTCGTGGTAAAACGTCTCCCAGTGGAGACCGATGAGCTCCTTCCGAGTGTAGCCGAGCATTTCTGCGACAGGCGGTGTTCGCGTACTCAATATAGCCATCTTCATTGAGAATACTGATTCCGTCCTGAGCAGTCTCGATGGCTTCGAGGCCACGGTTCATGTACCGTTCAGCTCGGTACCCTCCGACCGCATTTTGGATACGATTGGCGAGGACGCTGTACTGTTCCGTTCCGCCTGCTTTTTGGAGATAATCGGTGACTCCGGCTGTGATGGCTTCGCTGGCGATCTCCTCGCTTCCTTTCCCAGTGAAGAGGATAAATGGAAGCTCGGGGTGAATCTCCCGCACTCGTTCTAAGACCGTCAAACCGTCTAACCCCGGCATCTCATAATCGCTTACGACACAGTCTACAGAGCAGTCCTCGCTCTTGAGGATCGCAAGTGCGTCACGGGGGTCGTTTTCGGTGCGAACGGAAATGGTGTCGTGGTCGCGCTCAAGGAACGTCGCGACGAGATCGGAGAAATTTGGCTCGTCGTCAATGTGGAGAACCTCAATAGATTGTGAATCTCGGAATAGTGTTGAGCCCGGGACGACTCCGCCGTCATCGATCATAGTCACATTCATATTTCAAGTGGTAATGGTTCTACTGGTCTGTTTCTAGATGGCTGTAGCAGTAGAACGTGGTACGTGTGGCTCGCGATATTCGTCGTCCTCGCCGCCGTCAAGTACGGATTGCGTCAGCACTACGAACTCGGTAACGGGCGACTCCGAAACCTGCCGCCGGTGCCGTTGAGTCGACGAGCGACCGCCCTCGTGGCTGCTACGGTCGGGGGTATGTTCGGCGTCGCGTCGTGGCGTGGATAGTGAGAATTGGCGTGAACCCCCCGGGATCGTTCCTATTCCTGCCATGACGACCGCGCTCGCTGCAGCAGTCCCGGTTGGTGCCGCCGTCGCCAGCGGACTGATCGCGCCCGCTGCGTGTTTCCTCGCGCTGGTCGTGCCGGTCCTCTTGAACCAGACATTTGTCGGCGGCGAAGGCGGACCGGTATTTCTCCTTCTGCTCGGTCCTATTGCTGTCGGCTTCGCGATCGTCGGCCTCCTTGAGAACGGCCTCCGATCGCAGCTTTCGGGGTGGTTCGACGATATCAGTAAGGCGGACAGATGACCCGGGCGCCCCTCTCACCGTCGTTCGCCGACGAGCGATGGAACCGGCGCTCGCCGTGCTAACCGTGATACTCGCTCTCGTCTGGATGACGGAACCCTGACTCGTGTTTGACACCGGTATTGTTGCGACGATCGTCGGCCCCGTGTTCGTCCCTGTAACGCTTTTCGTTCCGGGACTCCTTGCGGTCTCGGTACTTGCTCGCGTGGTGCGACACGGTTTGAGACTCGTGTCGGCGTACGTCAGCTCCGGTAACCGGGCGCAACGCGACGAGACGATCCCCCGACGGATCGGAATGTCGCTCGTACTCGGTGCGCTTGCCGGCTACACACTCTGGTGGGTGATCGCGAGCGTGTACGTCCTCGCCGTCGCTGACACTGGCAGCGTGATGCTCGCCCCACTGGTCGCACTCGTCGCCGGCAGCGTGCTCGGCGTGCTTCTCTCGGGCGAACCGTATTGGGGTGACTTCGGGCCAGCAGAGATGTCGCTCACGTACAGAGTAGCGCAGAGTGAAGATGTGGGGAGTGACGGTGGACACCACAATGTTGTCGGTGATGAAATTCTGTTCGGCATCTTTGCTGACCACATATTGACAGACGTATCCCGACTGCGGCAGTCTACTCTGAAATCCGAAAGCGCGCTATCTCAGCTGACCCACACGTGGGACACTCATCAGCACTCGATGTAAGGTCCTCACCGCACTGACGGCACTCCACGACGACTTCTGTCTCGTCACCGGGCAGTAGCCGAGTAAGTACTGTGCGGACACTCATGGGTTCGGAAGTTTTGGTGGGTGTGAGTTAATGCTACTGGTGGTCTACATCCACCGAAAACCTGGTGCGTGCGGCCCGCAATACCGCCAAAAGCTTAGGTTCAAGCCCGGTAATATCCATTTGGAAGGAACACTGTCACACGCTCCTTCCACTTTCCATGAACGCTGACGAATCGTTCCTCGGTCGGTGCCCGGAATGTGGTGAGGACATCTCGGAAGCGTGGATTCTTGTTGAGTACGAGAAGGAAGACGGCACCGAGGGGGTGTGGGCCGAATGTTCGGTATGCGAAGACGTTGTAGCGCCGGAGTAGCCCACAGACAGCAGAATAAAGTATTCGTCGTCGTGTACCCAGCGTAAGGTCTACAAATGGAGATTTCAGAGAAATTACATTGTCTGTTCTCAGACAGTGTCGAAGAGCGTAACGGGTCGTATGTTATTGAGGTACCAGAACAAGAGCTTCGCCTGGGTGATCTAGAGGCGGACGAAACGTACCGTGTCGCTGTGTTGCCGTCACCCACCACCAGCGAGATCAACACTACTGACGACGATTCACAGTCCGAGCAAGTGCCACAGACGCCCCCTGTCGAGGAAGGCGAACAACGCACTGTCGAAATAGAAGATATCGGTGACCAGGGGGACGGAATCACCCGTGTTGAGCGCGGTTTCGTCGTTATTGTTCCCGACACCAAACAGAGTGAGCGTGTCACTATCGAGATCACCGATGTCCGCGAGAATGTCGCCTTCGCGGAAGTTGTTGATCGCATTAGCTACTACGAGTAGTCTGGAGCGTTCATTAGAACTGTACTTCGAAGATCAATAGTTATTTCAAAAGTTGAATACGTAACACGGAGTATGTATGATCTTACGGGCTTTCAGCGCGACTTGTTGTACGTAATCTCCGGTCTGGATGATCCACACGGGCTCGCAATCAAAGACGAACTCGAGGGTTACTACGAAAAAGAGATCCACCATGGTCGGCTCTATCCGAATCTCGACACACTCGTTGAGAAGGGACTTCTCGAGAAAAGTCAGCGAGACCGTCGGACCAACGAGTACACTACCACTCGTCGTGGCAACAGAGAAATTGAGGCGCGAGCAGAATGGGAAGCTGAGTACATCGAACACGACGGCTGAACCGTCGCGATCGAGAACAGCCTAGCTTCGTCGCTTCACACTCTCGATGGCAAGGATAGTCTGTGCCGCCGTGTCGTCGAGTACCTCATACATCTGGAGGTTACCAATAATCCGGTAAAAATTAAAAGTCGTACTCGATTGCCCATGAAGCACGATCTCTCTTCATTTCGAAGATAGTCCTGATTCCCGCTGAAAACACGCGGAACGACTTTAACGAATTCATTGAGCAAAACGAACAGAACGAGGAAAACGAATAAATTGAACGCATTCTGAGAAATGAACTGGTAGAGGATGAACTGGATGCCCCGTACACGATGAACAAAACGCGAGAAACGAACGTAATGAATGGAACGAATGCGTTGATGGCAACGAGTGTATTTGCTTCAATGAGTGGAACGAACACTTAGTTTTAACATCGTAGTATTCCTCTCACCGAGTGAAACACCCTCTCCGAACCAAACGAGCAGAACAAGCTAAATGAGCAAAACGAATGAAACGAACGCAACGAGGTAACTGAAGGAATGACCGACACCAATACCGCACGAATCACGGTGGCGAATCAGAAGGGAGGCGCGGGGAAGACAACCGACGTCATTCATACTGGCGGCGCACTCGCCGCCCGAGGCCACGACGTCCTCTTGGTGGATATCGACTACCACGGGGGGCTCACCTGCTCGCTTGGCTACAACGATCTGTACTACGACACCGACCGCACAACACTGTTCGACGTCCTCGACTTCGACCAGATGGAGTCGGTGAACGACATCATCGTTGAGCACGAAGAATTCGACATCCTCCCCGCGAGCGAGAAGCTCGCGAACAACAAGAACATCCAGACGCTGCTTGAGGCGCCGAAGAGTCGCGAGCGGTTGGAGATGACTCTCGACGAAGTCGACAAGCACTACGACTACATCATCGTCGACACGCCACCATCCCTGAATGTCCTCACCGACAACGCCCTCGTCGCGACCGGCAACGTCGTCATTCCCGTCATTCCCGAGAAGCTCAACGCCAACAGCCTCCAGATTTTCGCAAAGCAGCTGAGCTCCCTTGAACAGGCGTACGGAGACATCAATCGGCTCGCGATTGTCTGTAACCGTGTCGAGCAGAATAGCGAGCACCGTGCTACCATCGAAGAGATCAAATCGGCGTACTCGCTCCCTCTCTTCGAAATTCCAAAGCGGACCGATCTCTCTCAGTCGATTGGCGAAGGGGTATCCGTCTTCGGCTTCGGTAAGGAGAACCAGCGCGTCGAGGATGCACGCGACCTGTTCAACGAGATCGCCGACCTGTTCGACGAGACGTTCGTGAAGACTGCGCCTGAGGAGGTGGAAGCATGACCGACGGCTGGGGTGATGCTTCCGGCATCGAGGGCAACTACGAAGAGGAGGACGACGAGGACGATTCCAGCGAAACGAGTGAGGTGAATGAAACGGTGGAAACCAGTTCATCGACCAAAACGACCGAATCGACTTCAACGAGTGAAACGAACGAAACGAGCAGAACGAAAACGAACATCAAGGACGAGTGGAACGGGCGGACGATCTACATTCCCGACGATGTCCTCGACGAGATGGAGGACACCTACCTCGAGTCTCAGCTGAAACTCCGCAAGGCGGGCCAGGATGAGTTCAAGAAGAACCGGCACTTCTACCCGCTACTCGTCCAGTTTGGTGTTGAGGCGCTCTCTGAGGCGGATGCTGAAGAAATTCAGGCTCGACTTTCGGAGTTCGGCGAGGAGTGACGCCGCGCAGAACGAGGCGCAACAGTAGTTGAGACCGATCGTCTCAATCGGATATGCTAAGACATCTTGCCGTTTCGCTTAGTATCCACACCGAAGCACCAGACCTCAGGAGCAACAGAGATCACAATAGAAGAGACTGTCACCTGATGCGATTCTGTCCTCGAATTACGCTAACCATTCTTGTGAGCTGAGTTTCGCAAAATCACTAATTGTGGAGGAACCGTACACGGCTTTGATGACGGATCGGACGCCGAGAAACGCAGACGCTCCTAAGAAGCAGCGACCAGTTTGGTCGCGTCTTCGTCGCGTATTTCTATGGATAACCAATCTCAATTTCTGGGTCATTGTCGGCGGGTGTGGGATGCTCGGAGTGATAGCGATACAGACCGAGCAGTTCAGTTCACTCGCGGTCGTTTTCTTCCTGTTGGCTGGAATCCTGCCGGTGGTCTTCCAGACAATTGAGAGTGACGAGGATGCGCACGGATATGACTACGAAACTAACCACGGCGAACGCAACCGCTACATCGTTTCTGTACTTGGATGGAGTATTACTCCCTGGGGGATCCTCACACAGATCCTACAGCTCAGCGGCCAACTTGTCACGATGATCCGATACCGGCGGCGCTACCCGAACCGTGAGCGTCACGTCCCCGAAACTGCGCTGTCGCCCCCATACGACGGTCAGTGGACGGTTATTAACGGCGGGGTTACTGAGGAGACTTCACACTCGTGGGTGCTCATCGCGCAACGCTACGCCTACGACTTCGTCACTACTGACGACGACGGTGCGACTCACACCGGCGATGGCACCGAACTGGAAGAGTACTACGCGTTCGGTAAGCCGGTTCGCGCACCGGCGTCCGGGACGGTCGTGAAAACGAAGGATCGACTCCGAGACCATCCGCACCCGGGGAGTGGCTGGTTGGAGTGGCGAACCTGGGACATCCGCGGCAACCACGTCGTGATCAAACACACCGATGGCGAGTATAGCCTCCTCGCGCATCTCCGGAAGGGTAGTGTCGCTGTCTCCCCCGGTGACAACATCGAGCGTGGAGCGGTGGTTGGCGAGTGTGGCAACTCAGGGCATTCCGGCGAACCACACCTCCACTACCAACTCCAAGACCGGCCGACTTTCTGGACAGCTGCCAGTCTCGTGCCCTCGTTCCAGGATGTCGCAGTGTTCCGTGAAGACGACCGGCGGGACCACCACGAGTTCTACCAGTCCGTACACGAGGAAACCGCTGTGGGGTATCTCTGGGCGGGTGACCGTGTGTCGAACAGTAAGTGATGCTGCCGGCGTTCAGCGCGTCCCGCTGCCCTGTCTTCCCGAGTCCGTCTCCTCGGCTGTGAAGAGCCAGTAGCCTGCCAAGCCGAGCACGGCTTCGAGTGGGCCAATAAAAATGGCTCCGAGGGTAAACAGGAAATACACGACTAATCCGTAGTCGTCCGGATCAAATTTGCGTAGCATGACGAGTAGTGATAGTACAGCCGCCAATGTAGTCGTTTTGCGAACTCAATTTCACAAGCGGTACTGCCAGACAGGGCAGATGGAAGATGGGACGACGAGCCGGAACGCCCTTTGTGGATTCGACCTAAGACTACTGCATGTCAGATGGCCGTGTAGACCAATCACCGATGCAAGAGGCGTTCGCGTTGCTCGGTCACGACATCCGGCTGGACATTCTGGTTGCGCTGCTCGACAATTGGGTGGCCGCGTACACCGAACCCATTCCGTATGCGGAGTTGATGGACGCCGTCGAGGTGGAGGACAGTGGGAAGTTCAACTATCATCTCGGAAAGCTCCGCGGCGCATACGTCCAGCAAGTTGAGGACGGCTACGTCCCGACCGCAGCAGCGACCGCCCTCTATCGAGCGGTCGTCGCCCACCAACCCGGGCGAGAAGCTAATCGGACACAATTCGATGTCGATTCAGAGTGTCCCTCTTGTGACGCTGAACTCGTCGGGACGCACGAGCGCGGATTCCTGTCGGTAGACTGTACGTCCTGTGAAGACTGGATCGGCTTCTCGTATCCGTTTCCGAAGAATGGTTTCGCCAATCGGAGTGACGACGAGATCGTCCGTGCCGCCCACAGCCGCTGTAAACATCATCTCGCAGCCGCTCGATCTGGCCAGTGTCCATTCTGTACAGCGACAACGACCATCGAACTCCAAAAAGACGCTATCGCGGAGGGCGATGATCCGGCGGTCGAAATCACCTGTAACTCGTGTTCCTTTCACGTCGGCTCCCGTATCCTGTTTCCTCTCTTGCTCGAAACCCGTGTGACCACAGTGCTTTCCAACGCAGCGATTGATGTCGAACAGTACGAATGGGAACTCCCGGATCCAACAACATGTATCACCTCACGGGATCCGCTCCGGATCCAGATCCGGGTCCACGGAGACAAAGATACAGCAACCGTCGTCATCGACAACTGTCTCAACGTGTGTTCTGCTGGTACAATCGATGATGGCCAGGGGTGAACTATACCCTGCCGATGAAACCCAGTAATCCGTCCACCGAGATATTCGATGTATTGGATGAAACCGAAGCGGATCTCATCGGAACCCAGGGTGGACGTGAAACCAAGCAGAGCTATCACGAGTTGTACTGTCTCCCCATCGAACGAAACGAAGCAAACGGTTCAATCCGCATCTACGAGGAAGTCCCGGACTGGTAGTTACGGGACGTGGAGTTAGCACAACAGCTTCGTCTCTTTCTGAATATTTTTGACGAATCAATCGCTCAGTGACAAGGCGAATACAGTGGTGAAACGATTCCGTTTCCGGTTCGAACAAATTAATACAGTAGCGAAAAGAAGTTGGTTCGCAGGTATTCGAACTGTTTATTCGTAGTAACGATCAGCGACCTGTATGAGCAGAGTGACGATGAGCAGTGAGATCCAATTCAAGCAGACCCCGGAGCGAGATTTGTTTGCGAACGTTGTCGTTGCCCCTCGGTCGAGCAATTTTTGAAATCACAGCATTATCCGGGGGCTCGTCGAGGTGCTTTCTACGCCCTCAAATTGGCCCGACGAGGTTCTTCTTTGATTTGAAACCGTTATATTGTCTTACGGCTCTGTTGAAACCCTCAATTAGTGATAGGTTCCAGCAGACTTGCTGAATACACAGCGCGAATCGAACAACCATAACAGTTCAAGCAAAATCTACGCCCTTGGCGTCGAAGGAACTCATCTGGCGCACATAACCACCACGTGAATCATTCTATGACACCTATCCGCTAGTGTTCATACTAGTCCCAATCCTACGATAATGAGATAGGTAAAGAGATTGTTGAGCATATGCATGAGGACTGCACCAGTTAGGTTATCAAAGCGCAGTCGGAGGACTGCCGGAAGAAGTCCCCAGACAGAAATAAACAGGGTGCCCGCAACGCCAAAGTTTGGCAGATGAATCAACGCGAACAGTAGCGTCATGACTGTCACTGCACTCAC
This sequence comes from Halorubrum sp. AS12, assembly GCF_051122765.1. Classification (NCBI taxonomy): domain Archaea; kingdom Methanobacteriati; phylum Methanobacteriota; class Halobacteria; order Halobacteriales; family Haloferacaceae; genus Halorubrum; species Halorubrum sp. AS12. The sequence continues at coordinate 288,489 of NZ_CP185386.1, read as the reverse complement.
AATCCCGTATCCACGAGCCAGTAGCGTCCCCAGAACCAAACCACGGTACAGAATTTCCTCAGTGATTGGTGCGATTATCACCGCACCGAGTACGATAATCGCTATCGTCTCCAGCGAAGTGAGCGAATACGAGAGTCCTTGCAGTTCATACCCTAACACGCTGCTAATTCGAGAGGTGAGTTGGTAGACGCCGAGCCCACCAACGAATGCGGCTCCAGCCCAGCCGACCTCGGCGACCGATGGTCGGGTGAACTTGAAGACAGCCTCGCGTTCCTCGGCTGTGAGGAGAGCATACAGCACACCAACAGTCACGACGTTTGCCAACCCGTAGATGAGATACGCCAGCGGCAACCCATATGCTTCACGCGGTGTCCCGGTGACGATGCTGTGGACAATGAAAAACACCATCGTCAACGGCACGGGGAGAACAGCGATCAAGAGAACGAACCACTTACGGTCTGTCAAAATATCGACCCTCTCTCGAACCCGGCCATGAACAACCCTATCTAGTGCCATATTGGATGGTCGCCAAGAGATGACAAATATTCATTGTCATTCTCGATACTATCCAAGTCAAGCACGGCTTCGAGTGGGCCGATGAAGATAGCCCCGAGAGAAAACAGGAAATACACGACCAATCCGTAGTCGCCCGGATCAACTCTGTGTGACATGACGAGTAGTGATAGTACAGCCGCCAATGTAGTCGTTTTGCGAACTCAATTTCACAAGTGACCAGTTCCAGATAGAGCAGACACGAGGTGGATCGACGAGCCGGAACGCCCTTTGTGGATTCGATCTGAGATCGGACTTGTATAGGGTTCTAATCTCTCTCTCAGGTTCAGCCGTTCCTCGTCCGAAAAGACGATTCGTTCACCCCCCGAACGAATGCCCCTCGCGCCCGTCGCCGTTCTTGGGTGTAAAACCACAAGTATGCGTCAGGGTATGGGTGGTGGTAGATACAAGGTGTGGCTCTGTTGAAATCCTATCTTCTCGATACCTTTCTTGCCAGAATAGTCCTTAGGCAGGTGGGGGCTGGTAGTTTGAGAAATCATCGGTTTCGATGGACAATTATTCGAGCGTGCTGCATACAGGGCGCGAGTCGGTCAAATTTCTGTATTAGATTGCGGAGAATGGGAGAAACAGAGATGTTGGTTGATGATTCAGCTACTGTTAACAGGATTTAATAGCAAATGTGACTTGTAGGGGTGTATGGAGGCCGGGCTCGAGATTCTGCTGATCATCACTGGAGTCGCGGTTGGACAGTTTCTGCTCTTGATTCTTCACGAATTCGGCCACGTCATCCCGGTCCTCGCAATAGGCGGAACAGCACACATCACGGTTGGTGGCCAGGACGGTCGGACAGTCAACTTCGGTCCGCTTGAAGTCACTGTCGGGCTTGAAAGCGTCCAAAGCGTGTTTACGTACGGGACGGTCAAGTGGAGAGGCGTTAACTCAGACCGGATTCACGCTGTAGCGATTCTCTCTGGACCACTCATGTCGTTCGTGGTGGTCCTCATATTCGGGGCAACGGTACTGAGTGGTGTTGAGTCCCCTATCCACTGGATATTGATCAATTTGGCCCTTCTGGAGACATGGAGGCTGTATCAAACGCTCGTTCCAAAAACTTACTCTCGGGGCCCATACGAAGGGAGACCCAGCGATGGGAAGCGGTTCCTACAGCTTGTGCTGTCATGACTATGTACGTCACCAAACGTCGTCTTTGGGATCAAAATTGAATCTGAAAGGGTAGCGTGAGTTCCCTCGATTTGCGAGGATTCCAACGCTTCTTTTCGAATGAACGGCTCGATCAGGATTTCTCTTGAGCCAACACGTGGACCGATGCCGTGGAGTCGGCCGAGTGCTTGTGTCGCTTCTGCCAGCGGTGTAATTAGCTGTTCAGTATTGATCGAGGGGGGGAAGTGCGTCAGGCCGGAACGCTGAATACGTCCCCTTCGGTGTCGTCGTGGGAATGACCTCACCGGGAGCTGCCTCATCGAAGTCATCGCGCTCCATTAGTGGTATCCCTACAAATACGCCCGCCACTATTGGTTTTTTTCGGCCCTAAATCAAAATAACAGAGTGGCTGATTACACCGTCACAACTACTGGGGATGGAGTCAGCACAACGGATTCGTTTCTTTCGATCAGGGCCGTCCGGGTTGGCTGGTAGAGCTAATGTGTATGTCTTGTACGACGACGAATCGGAGCCCAACGGCTCGACAGTCGCTACTGGATGTGGTACTCAGGACTCCGTGGTGTCGTTAAGGTCGGGATGAAACAGGTCTTCGATTGTACAATCGAAGTGAGCCGCGAGTTTGAACGCGAGTTCCAGCGACGGATCGTACCGGTCACGTTCGATAGCATTGATTGTTTGACGAGACACGCCAACGGCCTCTGCGAGGTCTGCCTGGCTCTCGTCGCGTGCTTGCCGTTGCTCGCGGATGCGTGAGTTCATCGCTATTGATAGTACCCGACAAGGAGGCCGTACGTGAGATACACGACGGTAGTCGTGATTGAGAGAGTACCCGTCGCTGGCCCCCACTCGAAGTGCGGAGTCGTCGAGAGCGCCACCAGCGATGGGAACACGATGGCTGCAAGCCACCCGAACGCTGCGAGTGTGACGCCACTCGCACGCTGATGGATCGTGTCGTCCCGCTCGTCAAACCACGTGTAGTCCGTTTCAGAGGGGATTAGTATGGCTCCAGCCATTCCGAGCGCATAGAGTCCCACGGCAACCAGCGGGAATTCGAGCGCGGTTCCCACACCGAGGGCAAGTCCTGCGAACACGAAACAGGCTATCATCAGTCGTTTGTGCGTTTCCGGCGGGCGGGATTGTATGACAGTGGGTGCTAGTTCTGGCATGAGTGGTGTCAACCTCGCTTTCCGTAAATCCTGCTTTACAGTAAAGCGTGCTTTACACACCTACATAAAAACTCCGGTTCAGTTCGTCCAAACTATTTGCTGACTACAGCCTCTGTCTCTACCGATTCGTGGATCGGGTGTGAGAACGGTTCTATGACACCCTATTTTCTGGATACCTGTACCAGCGTCGAGATTTGACTGTGGAATCGTATCGTGCCAGAGCAGTGGTTTTCACTGGCCGAGTGGCAAGCGTCGATCGGTGTCTGTCACAAAAACTTCTCGACGGAATGTCTTCCGGTCAATCGCCGCTAACCGCCACACGGACTGGCCGGTGTACGATGGCGAACCGCTGTACGATCGGCAGTCACTCGACGGGCTCAAACTAGATGTCCGCACTGTCGCACGGGCCTGGTTCAGCCATGATGATCACGAGAGTGTCGAAACGTTCGTCTGCCACCTCCCGCTCGCGTACTTCGAGTTCGGTTCTCACGATCGATATACCGGGTCGAGTGACTACGAGATGGAGACACTGTTTCGAGTGTTCCTGCTCAAAGAACTCCACGGCTGGACTCACGAGACGGCACTTGTCGAATACCACGAACAGCGGCCCTCGCTGTGTGATCGACTGAGATTAGAATCGATCCCGGATCAGTCCACGCTCTGACGGAGCTGGCACCGACGATTCTCCAAAGAACTGCGGGAGTTCTTTGATTCAGCCGCTTACACCATTCTCGTTGCCGCCGAGGACGCGGGCGTCGCCGTCCCACGGTCTCCGGAACGGGAGTCGCCCTACGTTGGCGAAGCAGGTGAAGACACGTCTCCCAGCGACTAGGAGATCCTCAACTGCGCCTCGAAAGTTAGGAGCACCTCGACCGAATCGCCTATCCAGCGTTCTCGTTGGGCCGGGGAGAGGGCTGTGAAATACACGAAAACGCCTTCTGGGACTTACAGACGTATCTCGGCTTGCGTGAGGGATTAGCCGCAAACGAGGGTGCTCGAAGTTTCATCCACGAATCCGACCGTGATCGGACGCCACTCGGACACGCTCATCGCGAGCATCTCCGCGGGCTTTCTATCGAGCAGATTCGAGAGATGTACTGCAACGCTGTCAGCCGGTTACTGGATGAAGTGGCCGAGACGGAGGAGTTCTTCGGAGCTGGGTTCGTCGCGATCGACAGCACCGAAGACGATCCGTTCACCGGCGATAGAGCCGGCCACGAAGATGAGATCATCGGCACCAAGGAAGAGACAGACGAGTACGCCTATCAGTGGGCGACTGTTCAGTTAGTGGGCAATGCTGTGCCGATCGTACTTGACGCCCGTCCCGTTCGGCGAGGAGAGACACGGAAGGAGATAGTTGAAGATCTGGTCGACTCTGCTGAGGATCTGATTCATGTCGATAACGTCCTGATGGACCGGGAATTCGACAGTCAGCACGTGCTGGAGATGATTAGCCAGCGCGGACTGTCGTACGTTGTACCCAAGCGAATGCAAACCAGCGAGAAAGCCCAGGCTGAGCGCCTTCTCCAACGTAGTCAGGACCGATACGAGACTTCCCGGAAACTACATCTGGGCGATGATGAGTGGCATTCGACGAGGTTGGTCTACCGTCGAAAAGAGTACGCTGAGCACGATAATCACAGGCAGTACTCGGTGTTCATGACCAATCCAGGGAGTGGACACCTCACCGAGTACGGGTATCGGTGGGAAATCGAGAGCGGCTATAGGTCGATCAAACGATTCATGGCCGCAACGACATCGAAGAACTTCGGGCTCCGGTTCTTCTATTTCGCCTTCGCGTGCCTGCTGTACTCGATTTGGCGTACGGTCGATCTCCTCGTCTAGGTAAAGCTGACTGGAAGCTACGGACACTCACCGATCGTTACCGCCGATAACACGCTCACACTGCTCAAGAAGGCGACCGGAATTGGATAGGGGGCGATGGAGTCCGTGCGAGGGCTCCCGCTGAGTGGCAACGCTCTCAGGAGTTCTGGTGGACCGCAAATATAGTTGGAATGTAGGCAACAAAACTCCTCTGAGCGCTGGTTTCGAGCAGATTTCGATTAGCGATTCGCCGAATATCACGCATTACAGCCCCGCTATTCCCCGTATAGTCGCAACTTGCGGGGCGCAAGTTAAGTTGCGAACGACACGAAACGTTCACGGCTTCTTTTATTCACAACTAGGATCTAACAGAATGACTGAAAGAGCATATCAAAACCTACAGAGACACGATTGAATTCTACTTGAGAATGTCCTAAAATAGAAAACACCTTATGCTGTGAGGAGTGTTCCTTCATCCTCGAGTTCGGAGATCGATTCTTTTGCCCATTGGATCACCTGCTGGTTTGTGTTTCGAATAACAGCTGAGAGATGGTTCGTATCTGAATAGATACCCGTATACAGAATTTCGTCGTCAATCAAAAAGAGACTATAGCGTGAGATCTCGATCCCCCTGTAGATACCGTCACCAGATTCGATATGGGGAATAATACGATCGGGCTGATTGTCGAGAAGAACATCCAAAACATCATTGCTCACGAACAGGGTGATATCGGCATCCCCGTCTGTACCTTGTCTTAGAATCTCGTCGATGTGGGGGATCAGTATTTCTGTAGCTGCTACGATTTTCTCACCGTTTCTGAGATCGTTGTCCAATGGCTGTATCCTCTCGTATGGAGCGTAGTCAGGAGGGTGAAAGACAGATCCACCGAGAAAAATTGACTTGTCGAGCTCGGCGTCAAGCGGGAGGGATGACAGTTCAGGACTGGTTTCTTGTAACATCTGGAACGAATTTGTGAACTCTTTACAGAGATTATAGGCAGTCTGGCCAGTATAGGTCGGCTTACAAACTCCGTCTACTCGTTCGACAAGATCGAGGTCTTCTAATTCTCGAACCGCCCGGTTGATCGTCGGACGTGATTCAGAGAGGTTCTCGACAAGCGTGCGCTTGTCCGGCTTACATTGGCAGATATATTCGAGGACGGTCTGCCGTTTGAGGACCACGTCAACAATGTTTCCGGTGGAGGACGCCATACTTCATATCAATATGCCAACTGAAATGAACGCGGGGATACCTCAAATCATGATTTGATGTTCATGAATTGAACTGCTGATCGATGGGTGACGACGCAAAAATCAGGTATCCGAAAATCCCTACTAAGCCAAGTGTAAAGACACAAAGGCCGGGGTACTGGAGAAAAATGGCAGTCAGCGATTCTTGTCTACCATACCCGCCCGCCCCGACCTGCTGCCATTGGGAACCTGGTCCGAAAAGCTGGACGGCGTACTCCACAATTAAGCTGAAGAAGGAGATTACGCCGAGCAAGCCTAGAGCACTCTTGATACGTGATCGGATACGTGGTGTATCTTGTTTACTGGCGAAACTGAGAATGAGCGGGCTGTGGGTGGGACCGTAGACATTCATCTCTTTCCCACGATCAGAGAGCCATGTTCCAACGGGCTCGATGAGTTCAGCTTCCTCGAGCTTCTTCAAATGGTAGTGTGTGTTCTGGAGAGTTGTTTCAGTAAGCTCCTTCAATTCGGTGGCCGTCTTCGGTTCGTGCTGAATCGAATTGTAGATCGCTAGTGTCGTCTCGTTGCTCAGGGCTTCGAAAAGGGGGACCGCGTGTTCCTCGTTCATATCGACGATTCTGAGTTCGTTAGCCTCGTTGAGAGGGCGTTCGTTTTGGGCGAGGTCGCGGATTGAGGTCATTATCTTTCAATTTGAGAACATACCTCCCCTCACTTAATATACACGCAATGTCAGGCCGAAACTGGCTCTGTCATATATACTAAAAAAATCAAGGTGTGAACAATACATCGAATATTTACATTCGGTTACTGAATTTTTGGAATTAACTCTGCGTCCATTTGTTCACAAGTTAATGTATTGACAATACCCTGACGAGATGGAGATGGAATGCCAACAAACGACGGCTCTGATCGGACAGAATCGTATTCTGCGAAACGCCGGGGAGTGCTTGCGGGTATCGGTGCTACACTCACTCTACCAGGAGTGGCAACTGTCGTCGAAGGAAGCGATACTACAGAGATACCCTACGTCGTGACTGACGACGAGGTTCTTAAGCACAAAGAAGTCCCGCAGCCGTGGCTTGAACACGTCCGCAACGCCCTCCAAGCGAGAGCCGATTTCGAGGACCAGATCGCACCGATGTCTGGTAGTGAATCCGCTGGTGTCGCTCGCTCGCCGGAAACCCACGGTGGGAAACCCGGCCTCAAAATCCGGGTTTCAGGTAACAAGCGCCTCCAGTCGATCACACCTGACGAGTATCAGGGTATCGAGGTTGAGGTTGTCGATGAACAGGACTGGCAGGAGGCTTGCCACTACGAAACGCGTGACGACGTCGCCGGCGGTCTTCCGATCGAAGCTCGCTGGGAAGAGAATGGTGAATCCTACACCGGCTGGGGGACTGCTGGGTTCCCAGTCCAAGACAGCGATGGGAACGATCGGCTGTTGACAGCTGACCATCTTTGGGAAAACGAATCGTGTCGCTCCAGTGCTGGTGAGGAAGCGACTCAGTATACGCAAGATTTCGGGGAGGTGGCTGAATCTGAGGTTCAACCAGACTTTGCGCTTCTGGAGAAAACGAATGGCTCATTGGACTTGTCATCGGAGATCGTCGAAGAGTATGGTACACAAGAGGTCTCAGGGTGGTTCTCGGAAGAGGCTGTCAGCGATCTTGTCGCGGAGGGTAAATCTGCTCATAAGATGGGCGTGACCACGGGCAAGACAACTGGAACCGTCGACGCGATGAACCAGTCGATCGGGTACGGCTGTGGCGATCTCGAAAACAGGGGCGTCGTTCTCACTGGGCTCGACGTCGGCGATGGGGACTCGGGTGGTCCGATGTACCGCATTGAAGAGATCGGTGGAATTCAGTATCGCAGTTCTGCTTGGTCATACGACCCACGCAACGAATATCCACGATTCCAAGTCGTGTGTGGGTGGGGATCGAGATGTCGGCCGGACGGCAGCTGGTCATGCGTGGTTCCACAAGAACAACGAATACGATATCACGATCTGAGTTTCGGAGTGGATTGTTTTCTGGATCTTCTGTGGAATGGAGGCATCTTGTGTTCTCATGTCTGGGGGCGGTCAAGCTTCAGTTGCTCTGATTCGCTTAGTCAACTCAATTGCTGTTCCCAAGACCACGACGATACCAAGGGCTGATACTGATAGCACGAATTGATCTTGGAAGGCAAAGTTTCGAGATAATTCGGCAACCCCAATCGGGATGACGAGTCCTGCGAGAATTACTGCTGCCAGCGAAACAGTTGCTATTACAATTTTTTGATCACTCTGAATCTTTTTGAGCTTATAACCCCCGATAGCAATTAATCCAACTACGAGACCGAGTGCTATTACACTTCGTCTACTGAGCGCGTTATTAAGTAGAAGAAGCGTTGTTGCGATATACCAGAGGGCAAGATATTTCGTCATATCTTCCAATGAACTCCTCTCAGCATAAAACATTGTTGGGTGTGGTACATTTCATCCTTTGATTATCTGCTCACGGTTTGATTGATGCTATCATTCTCTTATATATTTCAGTAGATAACGTAAATTCCGTTTGGGTCTTCCTCTCAATCGGAGCATGTCTCCAAACATAGAGGTGAGCGATCGGCGAACAGTGATCAAATCGACTTCAGCACTTCTGGGTGTCCTTGGGTTGGGTGGCACTGCAAGTGCCTCAGGAGAAGATAATGATTCAAAACCGTCCGATGACGATGTTCGATCGGGTGGTTGGGGGCCTGATGATGATGATATCCAACTATCCAGTAACACACCAGGCACCACTCAAACTAGCGATATCGACTATAGTGCACTGACCTATATCGATAGTCTGGAAGCTGGTGGTCCAATCGACTCAGATCCGGGGGGAATTCTCTTGGGATACGCCGATCACTTCCTACATTTCTACCGTGGCGACGAAAAAGATGACAATGGGAACTACCTGTACTATTTAGCTTTCTGGTCTTCAGGAGATCCTGCAAATGGCGCAAGCGCCGTTCGAGAACTGTCACATGAAGTGGAGCTTGCTGATGATGACTGGAACATCACTCAGTTCGCTCCTAGTGAAACGTACGATGAGAATTGTAGCGAGGTCGATCTTGAGGTTGGAGTTAGCTACGGCGGGGCGTACATGAGCATGGCTCAGTCGGTAGAGGTTTGCCAAGGCAAGTTAGAGCCTGATAGCGGAATCGGTCTTCAGAACTACGGATTCGGATTTTACGGTGGGTTCCAGGGAGCAGGAGATGACAAGAAGCGTTACGCTAAAGGAGTGGCAATGTTCCGGGCACCTGAGTTGCTCGATGAAAATAATCTCAAAAACGACATCGACTGGAGCCCGTGGGGAGAATTTGTTATGATCTGATGAGCTAAGCTCTATCGAGTCAGGGTGTTTCGACGATCGCGAGAATCTCTGGCGCTCGGTACACCCTCCCACGTTCTTTCCCAGTAATTTCATCGATGATCCCGTCGTCGGAGAGCATGTCGATCGCGTTGTAGACGGCCTTCTTGGACCGACCAGTCGCTTCCTGCGCGCGGCTCGCCTGTAGATACGGTTCCTCAAAGAGGTGGGTGACGACGTCGCGAACAGCTGGGTAGTCCTCGTACTGTTCAAGATATGTGCCTCGAAGGTCTAAGAGCTCTTGGCCACACTCGTAGGCGTCGTGGGCTTGGTCGCGGATCGCAGTCAACGCGAACCGCACCCACTCGTCCCATGCCCCGTCTCTGCTGACGCGCAACAGTTTGTCGAAGTACTCGCTCCGGTTTCGGTTGAAATACGCAGACAAGTATAGGTACGGCTCATCAAGCAAGCCAGCGTCGTACAACTGGAGCATGATAAGGAGCCGTCCGAGTCGGCCGTTCCCGTCGCGGAACGGGTGGATCGTCTCGAACTGGTAATGAGAGAGGACGATATCGATGAGCGGCGGGTAGTTATCCATCCGGTTGTACGCGATGAGCTGATCGAGTAGCATCGACACGTGGGCCGGGTGGGCCGGGATGAACTGTGCGGCCTCGGAGTTCTGGTTCGGACCGATGATGACAGGGGTATCTCGGATGGTGCCAGGACGCTTGTCTTCACCACGAACATCGAGTAGGAGCGATTCGTGGAGTTCACAGAGGAGGGTGCGGTCGATCCTCTCGCCCTGTTCGAGCCGATCGAACCCCATCTGGATAGCCTCGACGTAGTTGTACGCCTCTCGGATGTCTCGTTCGGATGCTGCTGCCCGTTCAGGGTCGTCGTCTGGCTCGTGGAGGATGATGTCTGAGACGGTGACTGCGGTGCCTTCGATCTGGGAGCTCATCGCCGCTTCTCGGACCACGAACGGGGCGAGCAGGAGGTTCTCGTTTTCGATGTGGTCGTGAAGGGTCGAAAGCTGGCCGAGCGCGTAGAGAGCGTCGCCGTAGGCGTCGAGAATCTCCGAAGTGAGTTCAAGCTCTGGAGGGAGGCTTGCCGGATTGTAGCAGGGGAGTCCGTTGTGTGGCTCGATCCGACCAGGCCCATCTTCGAACTCAGCGGGGTTCATTACAATACAGATGGTTCTCAACCCGCATAAGTGTACTGAACCCCGCCTGAATACACTTACAGCAGATTCAAACCGGAGTAAGTGTACTGAACTCCGCTCGAATACACTTACAGCAGATTCAAACCAAGATAAGCCTTCGTCGCCTACCACAATTCACGTCAAACTTAACGCGAGGCCGAATCATCGGCTTAGGACCGAATCAGCCCAGTACAACACTCGCGCAGTATATTCAGTAGGGATATCGTGTCAGACTTAAAGGATTTCAATAGAACCACAAAATTCCAAATTTAAAAGGCGAAAATAGGGGAAAGGGCTGTACGGTTTTGATATTACGGTTCGACAGTGGTGATCATGTACGTATCCCAGTAGTCGCCTACTAGGACCGTTCTTGTGCTCCCCCACGTATTGTGGGTATCCAGGTAAAGATCAGTCCCTGTCCACGATCCTTCTTCTTCGTACCCGACCACGGTTTCCGAATGGCCGACTAGGACGTCCCATTCTGGTGGTTGTATTCCATCAGGAGCAACATCCTTCTTCCCGGCTTCCTTGTCGCCAAGGGTATTCACGAATGGTGGATTGTTATCGTCCACACCACCTTTTGCCGCAGCCGGCCGGCCAGTGTAGTTGTTTGACGCTGAGTATGAGCTGTCGTAGCCTTCGATACCACTTGGCATGTACTGGGGCCAAGTTCTCCCATTCGGATTTGTATTCATCTCATCATTGAGGCCATCAATGATGTCAGTCCGGTTGGGGTTGGTTTCGTGGTATCCGATACACATTGATGCCGCGATCGGTGTCGATCCCGGCCATTCACTATAGCCAGTATCTGTCCAGTTTGGAACATCACTGACACTCCCACTGTTGAGTGGCTCGACATCACTCAGGTCTGCTTCATCGGGGTCAGTGAGCTTGTCCCAACGTTGAGTGTGGTCAGTGGTGGGGTTGATTTTCGGCGCGTTCTCGAGTTTTTGTGCCCCCCGGTCATGAGGTTGACAAAGTACTCCTCGTCAGCTCTTTCGCTATTGGCCTTGATACCGAACGAGAGTGGGCCCTGGAAGAGATGCTGGGTTTCTGAGGAAGGTGAGAGTCCGTCGTGAGACACCACCTGTTCTGTCTCGAGATGTGGTGCAGGATCGGTACCATATTCCACAACGGGTGGCATCTCTTGGTGAGCTCCTGTCGTTACGTGTCCCACGTGAGTGTTCCCGTCCACGACTGGGAAGACGTAGACAGATGCCACTACATCGCTGTCTGCTCCCTTCTTAGTCAGAGAGTAGTACAGTTTCGGTTTTTCGATGGTTGCTCCAGCGAATTCTCGGTAAAGTTCTTTCTGTGAAGCCTTCTCTACCGTTTGTTGAGCCACATTCGTTGCGTCTCGGACGGAAATGTCGGGTTCCGGCTCGCTTTCCCCCGCAACTGAACCGATACTCAGGGAACCTCCGGCGATCAAGCCGAGTGCGCCACCGACGGCTTTCAGGCTACTTCGGCGATCGATGTCGACTATACCACTACCAGACTCGTTGGGATTTTCTTCTACCATTTTTTAACCGCGAAAGTACAATTTTTTGTTTCTACCTTTACATTATTTACTGACGTATTTCGCATGTGTAGATGGTTGATTTCTAGTTTGAATACTGATCAAGGTGTGAGTGAATAGTCAGAGAGTGAGTTGATATTTAACCAATGAACTAAAGTGATGTTACATGAGTGGTTGGAATATGGATAACAAATTCAAAATTAGGATGGTTGAGGTGCTTGCTGGAGCGGCAGTGGTGGTGCCGTTCCTTATTGACGTGTATTTGTATCGATTGTATACGTCCAATGCGTCTAGTGTATTTTTCACACTTATTCTTCCGATACTCTTTGCAGCTGTTGTCATCGCTGGTTCTCTTTCTGAGGAGCGTTCGCTCATTAATGCGATCGTAGGTGTCGCTGCTGTAATCACGTTCATCGTTGGGTCTGGAAGTTTGTACTCATACTTTTCGACCGAAGGTGGCGTTTTCTTTGGTGGACTGTTCACGGTTGTTGTTTCGATAGGGCTCTTTGCTTGCGTGCTTCTTCGTGAGATATACCACCGTGTTGGAGGTAGTCAGGGATCCAAAGTTAGTTCGGAACTGGAGAATCCGTGAATATTCTCATGAATGGCTGTTGAACCCCCATCCCGTTATGTCACTCGTACAGTCCTACAACGATGAACCGTCTGTGTACTATCGTTGTGGTTGTGACTAGACTATTTCAGACAATCGTCTGTTCATGTGGTGATTAAAATAAGACTAGTTTTGAAATTACCATTATTTAATGTAATATTCCTACAGGAACGAACGTACTGTGCGGCCGAAATAGGCCGTAGTGAAACCATGAAGGAAATGTCCTCGACTCGCCGAAGAGCACTCAAGAAAATCGGTATATTAGGTATTGGCAGTACCATGGTTGCGGGCAGTGCCTCAGCTGACGATCTGACCCCACCGGGTGAAGGTGAAGATCCTGTGAGCACACAGGATAAAGAGACATATACTGGTGGGGACATGTATGGTGACGGCGAATTTCAGGTGGGCCTCGGTACGGATATCACGGCCTACGCCCCTGTCTGGCGTGACAGTATCGGGGAAGACGGTAAATGGGAATACGACTTCACCATCGAAGGATGTACTGCTTGCCGATTTGTCGATGATAATGGAGACCCGATCGAAGGAGACAAAAATGAGAGGATGTGGTGGCAGGAGATTACGGTGAGTGATGGGACTGATATTTACAGCCGGGATGACGCAGATTGGATTGGTTCTTCTCCCAAGGATCAATCCCAAGACTTCGACTACTCGTCGTACGCATTGGCTCGAGATGGGATAACCCTAGCTCTGACAGCACTCAACCCTGCGATGGGGGGGATCGGGCTCGGGGCAACCTATTTCCTATCCGATATGGTTAACTGGGTCTCCAGCCAATCTGGAGGAACCGGTGGTGTATTTAGAGAATGGGACTACACTGTTCTCAACGGACCACAGTGGGCAGATTCTTCGACCTTCCTGCTCGTCCGTGACGAGCTAGCAGCAGGCACTGACGAATCGTTCTCCATTCAGAATGTTGCGGTTGCCTTCCCTGAGTACCCTGTGATCACTGAATTCGATGTCTCTTTCAACACGCCACCGGAGCCAAACTCTCTCAGTACCCAAGAACAAGAAGAATACGGTATCCAGAAAATCAAGCCAGAAAACAACAAGCCGAGTCCGGGGCGAGAAAGCGACTCAGATGAAGAAATCTATATCGCAGATCCGAGGAAGACCATAGATGTCACAGCAGTCAAAAATCCTGAAGTCCCTGATACTGTGTACGACAAGATGGCTGAGAAGAGAGAAGATCTCGAGCTTCGAGCATAATCGACCAATAGATTCTAAATTTTATTTGAGGTGCTAGGTTCGCCCCTTGTTCCTACTATACAATACTGTTCTATCGGTTCTCAAAAGGAGCAGCAACCCACGGCGAATCAGGAGCACCGTGACGAACTATTTTGACTTCTGATCGGGTCACATTATCCAGCTGGATTTCGGTAGGCGACTCCATCCGAATACTGAGTCTCTTCCCTTTAGCGTCCGCTCCAATATGGAATGTTGTTTCGTTGACTTGGCCATAATCCTCACTAATCTCCCAGCGTAATGTCACCTCAAGATCGGTCCCTTCTGGTTTTAAGACATCAACAAAGGCAACCAACCGGTCAGATTCAACTTGATAAGCCGTAGCAGCCTCTATCGAACCCTGTACGGTATTATCTTCTTGTAGTACAGAGCAGCCGGCCAGGCTAGCAGTCATTCCAGTTACTCCTACAAGTAGCGATCGGCGTGATAGTATTTTCTCAGGGCTCATTGTGTGGGAATATGTTAACTTTCGGTTTAGTTATTACGGGAAATTGAGTTCGAAAAAGGGTTCCTACAGGTGACTACGTTTTTGGGACTGCCGAGATTGGGTCCAAATGTATCTCCTGCTGAGTATTTCAACAAATCCATACCCCAAAGGGTCCAATGACAGGTCAAGAAGAATTAGAAATGGTCGTCATCTACTCGGCGAAAAAGATCTTGTAACTTCGGCGGCAACTCTTTTGGATGTACCTGATTGCCAGCTCGCAGATCTTCAGCATATGCTTCGATTGACTCTGGATCATCAACCCACTCCAGGAAATCACCCTTCCGGTCTTCGTATTCACGTCTAGCGGTGATGAGTCGCTCGTGGCTCTCTGTCACTCCGAGATGGCGCATCCGCTGTCGGAGGTAGTGGCCCAACGTTGTAAGAGTCCACACACGGCGGACGGAGTCATCTCGGTATGCTTGGTCAGGAACAATCAGCCTGAGATGGACGGCTTCGTCACGGCGATCATTCAGATACCCACGGCTTACGTCCAGTAAATCATCGATTTCGTCGAATCGATACCCTTCACCATCAAGAAGAGAGATCAACTCAACTGCGCCCTTCTTCTCGAAAAATTCCGACAGTTCATCGTAATCCACATCCTCTAAATTAGGCGCTGTATCGCGGATATCATCTGGCATTACCTACTGTTCTGTGATGCAGCGCTATTCACCTTGTACATTAGTTCAAAATATACTGGCATTCAGAATATACTCAAATATCCTATGTATTACTGTTTGAGACGAACAGTAGTATGCGATTTTTGTATTTAACCCTCCGTATCAAAGGTTATTCCGGAAACTTCGGAAACGACACGCTAGCAGTTAAGTTCAAAATGAATCTACCATCGATACTAATGTCCTCACTCAACTGGGCTGTTGACAGCTCATTTTTGTCTATCGGCGGTGAGAGCCGATGAGCAATGAGAGCAGTCGGGTTCAAAGTAGGCTGACAAAGCAAGTTGATGATGTCCTTACTGCAAATACTGACTGGATCACACTTGCGAACGAACTGGACGTGAGTCGCTATACGCTACGGGACGCACACCCTGAGTGGAGTTCGTCGCTTCCGTTTCGGCCAATGTTTCTGGCGTATCTGTGGGCAACTGTCGAGCGTGAATCCCTGTCAGGAATCCCAGAACGCCTCTCTGACCGACCGGAACTCGCCCGTGCATTTGGGTTTGAGATGGATGATCTCCCCTCAGAAAGTAGTTGTAAACCAGTTCGGCTTGAAAGCCGATTCGGAAAGTTACAGACGGTCGTCGAATCAGGTGCTGAAGAGATCCGCCTGCTTGCAGCTGAACGAGGCGCACCAATCGGGAATGATCTTCTCAAAACAGCGGACGACGAAGACAAACAGTCGCTGTCAAATCGAACCGTCCAACGCTTGCTACGGAAGAAGGGGCATCAGGTGCTTGATGAGTTGAAGTCGGTAGCCATCCCTTCAATCTCACTCTCTCGCTCGGATGACGCGATCTACGACGACGATGAGTTACTCGCCTTAGAAGCAATCGCATCAATCAAGCAGCAGGCGGCGCACGGTTCGGGGCAGAAGCTGGGTGACATGAAAAACCCAGACCCCGCTGTTGATGACCCGTTCTACGAGGACGGTCCATCTGGTGAGACGCTATTGGAAGCCCTCAAGCAGATGTCCATCGATGAGATTGCGACCGTGCTGAATTTCGCTCTCCGAAAGACATACACACGCGCGAAGCCCCGAATCAGGCAGCTCGAACACGATGACGGCTCACGGTTTGGAACTCGGGCGAAAGTCGCGCTGGACATCACGTATGTTGCCTACTATGGCGATCTCGACGAGATGAAATGGGTCCAGGGCGCACCAGAGGGGAAGGGATACACCTGGTGTCACAAGTTTGCGACTGTCGTGATCGTCGGCGAGAACACTCACTACGTCGTCGGGGTGTGTCCGCTTGGGAGTACGGACTACGCCCCGACAGACGCCTATCCTGGCAAGGGTAATTCCTACTATATCGGGGATGTTCCACGGCGACTCCTTTCGATCGCCGAAGACTACGTCGACATCAGGATGGTGTATGCCGATAGGGAATTCCACGCTGTGGACGTCATTCAGACGCTTACTGACAAGGAATTGGACTACGTGATCCCTGCTCAGAAAGATCAGCATCGGATTGGACCGATGTGTGACCGGTTTGATCAAGTGAAGCAGGGGTATCACGAACCGAACGACACCCCGCTGTATGTCGAGGACGATTTCGTCATGCACGGTGCAGTGAAGGGTGGCGTCTCAAACCACACGGTACATACGACCGTTGCCGTGTTACCCCCAGCAGAAGATGATGATGTCCATGAAGAGGGATCACCACAGCCCTTTATCACAAGTCTCGATGTGAGTGACGAGGTCGCCTTAGATCGGCGCTGGGCGAAAAATCAGATTGAACAGTACAGTGACCGCGGAGCGATCGAGAACTCGTACTCGTCGATCAAGAACGCAGCAGCGTGGACTACCTCGAAGGAGTTCGGAGTACGGTGGTTCCATTTCGCTTTCGGGTGTGTGGTCTACAATATGTGGTTGTTAGTCGATTTCCTCACACAAGAGCGTATTGGGGTCATTGAAACCCGGAAGAAGCCCAGAATCACACTCAGTCGGTTCCTTGATTGGCTGGACAAAGAGCTGATCACACTCATTTAGAGCTCGGTCTGGGCTAGCCCTTCGCGAGAGGCATCACTCTTTGCTGAGGTAGATTTCGACCGATAAGTTTGTTTAGTATAATAATTCTAGCTCTATGATAGCAATTAGAGCGTAATCGCGGCTATTTCCAGCGGGTACTGGTACGAATAGAGTCGATCCCGTGAACGTTTTGACCGGCATTCGCAACTCCACGCGCAAGATTTTGTATAGCGATATACAATGTATTATCTGCTGTAGTGCGGAGTTCCGGCGCTAAGAGACTCCAGAACCTCGAATTCTCCCGATGGGACGAATACAGCAAGTGGTCGTGATTACCCCAATAATCATGACCACTTTGAAGTACCCCGACGCCGTCGGTGAAGCACGAATGCTCGCAACCGGCTCACGACGGCGCTTCCCCGGGGTAGAACCGCCAATAACGGGGTTCGAGATTTCTCTGACTCTCCTCAGCCGAGGTCGAGGCAATGGCGAAGAAACGTATTCGATATAGGACTAATGACCTCAACCTATATTAAGACAGAGCGCGAACGGTGTTGTATGGCCGAAGACAAATCGAACTCCGAGGGCCTGATGGAGCGTCAGACCACGGGTGAAGACCGCGTGAGGATGACTGCCCGGCAGCTTTCGGAGCCTCAGACGGCCAACTGGATCGCCTCCGAAGCGGGCTGGTCACACGAGCCGACCAAACGCGTCCTCGATCGGCTCGTCGACGATGGCATCCTCCACCGTGACGAAAGCGGGACTCACACCACGTATTACCCCGATTACCGCCGCCAAGCGATGCAGGAGGCGATGCGGCTCCGAGACAGCGGGCACACTGTCGAGGAGCTCACGGACCGTCTCGCCGATATGAAGACGCAGATTCGCGACTGGGAGAATGAATTCGGTATTGAGTCGCCAAACCAGCTTCGCGGGACGCTCGCTGATGAGTCCCTTGACGCCGATGAAGAAAATCGCCGCCGTGAAATTGCCCGCGAGTGGGGGCACCTACAGCGACGTATCCAGATCGTCGGCTTCGCCATCCGCGAATGGGACTTCCTCGCGCCGACGACAGAGCCTGCTGAGGCCAGCAGCTAACGGATGTCGGTCCCACACCCAGGTGGTGATCCGAATGCGAACCTCTACGCCCAATTGAAGCGAGACGTCCTCGACCGGGTTCCTCAGATCACGACCGTCGAGTTCCTTCCCGACGATATCGAGGCCAAACAACTGCGAGCGGTTTTCGATCCGACCCGCCTTGAGGATCCTCCGACAGGTCCTGAGTCGCCGGAATTAACCGTCAAGTGGTATCGGCAGGCTCCACACGATTGGTTCCGCATCAACTACACCGACCCGAACACGGGCTTTCACGCTGGCTGGCACCAGGACGAGGACCATCCCGATCTCGGACGGACGCATTTCCAGTACTCAGCCGCCACTACGGAGGACCGCTGGGGGATCGCATTCGAACACGAAACCCCCTCCCTGATCCTCTGGGAAATCGTCGAAACGCTCCTTGCGGACGTTCGGCCGACCTACCAGTACGCGCACGAAGAGTCATGACTCCCGGTACACCTCGGAACCGTTCCGAACAGTCACTCACGAATTCCTTTGAGCGCTACCTCCAGGACAAGGGGAAAGGCCGCGGTGGCGACGGCGGTAACTATCGACGTAACGCTGCACGCGAGCTCGAGCGGTTCGCCGAGTGGGCCGCCGGCGACCGCGGCGACAATGACTGGACCGGGATCGTCCCGGCCGACGCTGATCGAAAAGCAACCTTCGAGGACATTGACGAGCGAGTCTTCCGGGAGTACGCCCGGCATCTCGGTGGAGATCGGGGACTCAAGCAGAATACGGTACAAACCTATTACCGCTATATCTCTGCGTGGTGTGGCTGGTGCGTCAACGAGGGATATCTTGAGGCCCACTACGCGCAGCGGGCGAGTGCCATGGCGCCGCTGCCGGAGGACGACGGTCGCAAGCCCGGTGACCAGCAGGCTTGGACGTCCGCACAGCGCCACGCCCTCACCCGCCACGTCGACGAACAGACCCGTGACGTCGTCGAGGCGTACACGACACTTCCGGAGGATACTGACCTCCTCGACAAGCAGCGAGCACGCTACGCAGCGCTGAAGGTGGCTCGTGACCGGGCGCTGGTGTTCGTCCTCGCGTACACAGCTGTCCGTGTCGGGGAACTCCTCCGAGACCCGAACGACCCGCGCCGGCGCGGCGTCCGCTGGGAGGACCTCTCGCTTGACGAGGGGAGTATGGACGTCTACCGCAAGAAACAGCAGTGGGACGCCGCCAGCCTTCCCGACCCGGTAATCTCTCCGCTGCGGAGCTACCGCCAGCTGATGGACCCACCGACGGAGCGCTGGCCGGTGTTTCCGACGTTCGACCAACGGACCCTCGCAGGACTCGTCCAGAATGAGCTCGCCGACCGAGGGGAACGCCCAAAAGCAATTACTGAGCGGCGTGAGGAGTACGCTCGCGACCTACTGCTGGCGCTCGATGAGGATATCCGGCCGCCGTCAATCACGACGGACGGCGCACGGTCGATTCTCCAACGGCTCTCGGAAGCTGCAGATATCGACATCGACCATCCGAAACACGACTATCTCGCGCCCCACGGTGGCCGACGTGGAATGGGTGAGGTGCTTGTCCGTGCGTTCGGCTACACCGTCGCTGCTCGTTATCTGGATAACTCCGAGGAAATGGTGAGGGAGCGTTATTCACATATCGAAGCTGGTGAACTTGGTGATGTCGCAACTGAAGCACTAGAAGAGATTGATACTCTCAGATAAAGAGACGCTTCCTTTGATGGACAAGCGTGTTGAGCGCGGTTTGTACGTGTGTGAGGAGTGTGATGCGGCGTTCAACGCTGACGTGAACGGGGCCGAAAAATCCGTCTCGACATCAACAACGACGAAAGTAACTCCAAGTCTCCGCCTGTTTTGGGTGGGGATAGGAGTACCGGCTGGTTGGCACAGCCCGGAGTCTACCTTCATGACTTGTCCTGCGGATTCCAACCGCAGGAACAAGGGGCAGACTGTAAACCGTAACATCCCAACTGCGGTTGGGATTCCTCCGCCTTCAGGCGGAGGAGGATGTCAATAGACCCCTGTTGATTGCTGTTCAGAATACCAGAATCTGTGCGAGAGCACCGAGGAAAAAGAGTGCTACCAAGAACGCGACCCCGGTCTTTTGGACTCGGTTTCCATAGGCGTCGAGTTCGTAGTTGCCGATACAGATAGTGACAAGCCGCGTGAGATGTGTGAACGGGCTTGGCGGTCGCGGTTCCGGGATCCGCTCACGGAGTCGCCTATATTCGGTGAACGACCAGACACTGTAGAGCAATACTGAGATAACCAGCGTGATCACCGCCAGAAAGACGATCCCGAGTAGCACACCGATCGGGTCCGTCAGTTCGACTTGTAGGTGAGCTGGATCGCCACTTCCGGATCCCGCGAAGAGAAGAACTGCCGCAGTACTCACTACCGAGGCCGGTAGTACGAATAGGGCTATCTTGAGTAGCTGTATACTGAGGCTGTGGATCGTCCCTCGGTCGACACCGAACAGTGTTTGATACCGTGTCGAGGTGTATTCGTGTTCGGAACGGATTCCTGTCTCAGCCCCTGGTTTTCGCGCTCCGATTGCGTTGAGCGCGGTGAGGAGCAGACCGAGACCACCGATAGCGATGAATTCGAATGGACTCGTTACCGTCTGCCGCTCAAGGAACCCCTCACTCGGGTTGTCGGGATCGACGTATGCCGTCACCGTCTCACCTGCTTCATATGGCTCAATCGCTGATTGGGCGTCCGATCGCGTGTCATACGATTGGCTAATACTACCGGGGAACAGTTGGTCGCCGGTATATTGGGTTCCCTGGAACTGATAGGTAAATTCGATTTGAACGTAGTAATCCGAGCTCCCGCGGCTCTCCGACTGGGAGACGGATGCCTCCTCGATCGTTGCTTCGACTGTCACGGCATCGTCGACCGCTTCGGACTGTTGAACGTAGTCGTACCCGCCGAAGGTGATCCCCGCCAGACAGACGAGCACGATAATAATCGTACCCTTTGTGACTCGAATCGGTGTACCTCGAACGGTGAACTCCATTTATCCGAACACCGTCACACGTTGTAGATGTAGTTTGGTTGATTTATCGACATCTGACACTGAGGAAGTGCTATTCCGCGTGTTTCAGTATTTGCGGGGTGACGATCACCTCAAGGGCAGCAATCCCGAGTGCGACCCAACGGATCGTACCCTCAAGGAAAGCGAAGGCGATGAGGGCGATGACCGTGGCATTAACGAAGCTTATACCATAGCGAATGGCTGGACTGTCAAAGATGGAGGGCATCTGGGTGGTTTGATTAGGAGCACAGTGATATTCTTTTATACTTTCTCTCTCAGAGGAACCAGCTTATTGGTTAAATAAATCTCATATATGATCCAATTGTATCATCTCATGTCTCTAATATTTCAGTAGTTGTTTGCCCAAAAAGTATTTATAGATTATCTATATACTTCACCAATATGTACCGGGACTCCATCGGTACATACCCATACCCGCATGTATGATTACGCGGTCAGCAACCATCGAAGAAATAGATGAACTGTACCTAAGGTGGAACGACCATATCAACGCCTCCGCCCTCTTTCGCCGCGCCCTCCGCGAGGAAATGGAAGTCCGCGGGGTCGATCCCGATGAACTCCGCGAACTCCTTGAACGGGCCCGCGAGCAGGGCTACACGCTTGACGAAATCGTGAAGAATACGAACCGATTCGACGATCTTCAGTCGCTCGTCGAAGAGCAGCAAAGCCAGCCGACGACTGAAGACGCCACTGAGGATTGACCCGCTATGTCACAGGATCAGACTCCCTCCGACCCTAAGCGTAGCACCGAAACCGAGTCACCACCATCTGGAAGGATACCTCGGCAGGCAGCGCTCATCGTTGTCCTCCTCGGCCTGTTCGCCGTCGAACCAGTTGCCGCTCAAGACAACGCTGTCTGTAGTGCGGACAATCTCCCAGGGATGATTGAGGGGTTCTTTCAGCTGACCACGGCATTGGGAATCGTCGGCCTTGCTATCGTCTGGCAAGCAGATTCCCTGATTGAGATGTTCACCCTCAGTCCTGAGCAAAAGAAGGGGCTCAAGCGCCACAAACGCTCAGCGATGAAGTCCGCGGTGGTCCTCGTCGTTCTCGGCCCGCTGTACACCGTCGCTGGGTCGATGATGAGCCTTCCGCTGGCGGAGTGCCTTGATCTCGTCCCCTGGTAACCACTCTGAGATCCCCCCGCGAGCCCTATGAACCATCGAGAGCTCTCCGTGCTCATGGCCGGTTTGCTCGCGACGAGCCTAGTCACGGGTATCGTCGCTGCTGGCCCGCCGCAACCGGGTACGGAGGGGAACGAGCTCACGGAAAACGAGTCGGCAACGCTGTGGTCACGTGATGTGGACAACTACATCACGCAAGAGGAGTACCGCCAGCGCTACGGCGAGAACCGCTCCGCTGTCCATCAGATCGCGAACGGGACGGACATTACGTTCAAACGGCCGCCCGAGACCGCGGTGACGTGGACGCGGAACGACTTCGAGGACATCGACGCCGGCGGCCCAGATACGTCCGTGTATCCGCCGCACGCGGACCTGGAGGACAGCGTCTTCATCGAAGATGCTCACGCAACGATCTTCGCCGCCCAGCCCTCTACTCGTGGCCACCTGGAGTCCGGTGAAACCCCACTCTACATCGCACCGAATGGGACGATGCGCGGGTTCGTTGATTACCGCGTTCGCGTACCCAACGGGAGTTCCTCCGGCAACACGACTGTCTCGTGGTCGCCTACAGAGCACGAGATCGAAGAAGTTCGGTTGAAGAAGGACGGCGAGACCATCGCCGAGCGTGACGGGTCCCATACGCCTGCCCTCGACTACCAAATCGAGGATGACTGGAGTGCGAATCTCACGCTTGAAGCGGAGATCAGCGTCCGGCTGAAGAAGACTGTCAGGACCGACCTGGGTGACCGGACGGACGTTGACGTCACCTACCGGACGGAATCACGCAACGTCTCCAATTCAATCGCCGTCGAGATCTACGACCTCTCGGCGTACCCCTACTATGCCGAGTATCCGAACGGCGACGCCGGCGTGGCCATCTTCCAGTCGCGGCCGTGGCAGGGGTATACGCTCACGGAAGACGGTGAGGCACGGGTCCGTGGCATCTGGCGATTCTACACCGCTCGGAACACCAACTGGGACACGCTCGTTCGGTCGAATCGTACAGACAGCGCCACCGTCGAGTCAGACGCGATTCCAGTGTACGTCCACGCCTATCCCTCGCGGATCGGGCCGCGGGCTGAACCAGTCCGAGACGGCCCCGAACTCATTGAGACGTGGGGGACTGACCGCCCGTCGCCAGTCGGGACCATCGGTGAGAACATCAATATCGACATCGTCAACCAGTCGTACACGACGACGTACGGGGTCGCCGTTCGAGCCGAGAACGTCGATCGAGAGGCGCTACGCGTTGCGGGCATCGTCCGGGAAGTGAATGCGTCAATCGTCGAGCCGGACGCCGGCTCCGAGCGGCAGCTCCGTCGCAGCAATCTCACTGCCGAGGTCATCCAACAGAACCAGTCGCAAGCAACGCTCAGAGTGGAACTTCGGGACAACCAAACTGGTGCGCCGATCGCGCTCGACGATAGCCGTCAATATCCAATCGGTGGCACCACCCGAAACGGGTACATCACGGTCGCGGATCAGCGCGTCAAAACCAACGCCTCCGGGCTGGCGATTGTAACCATCGACGAACCGGACATCTACACGGCTCGGTACCACCCAGGCTCTTGGCTCGGGCACGACCCGGCATACGTGAGTGATACCGCGACGGCCCGCTGGCACCCGCTCGGGACGATCGACGGCTGGTTTGCGCTGGTGTTCGAGGTCGGCTGGCAGTTCCTACCGTTCTTCGTGATGTTCTACGCTGGCAAGCGCCTCCTGCGGATGCTCGGCCCAGAAGAAATCTTCCAGCAAAACCCATGACTCAGAACAATCCCCACCTCAGTAGACGGACCGCCCTCCGAACAGTCGCCGGCGCCGCTCTCGTGAGCGTGGCCGGCTGTCTGGATGGCAACGGAAGCACCGGTCCTAACGGTAGTTCAAGTCCAGGAGACGGATCTGGTGTGTTCCAGCAGGTGACTGTCGAAGAAACAGAACTCATCGTCCAGTTCGATTCGGACTCGGAGTTCGACCAGATCAACCTCATCCAACCGGACGGCGAACTGTTCGGACAGCGGGAGGTCGCTGCAGGTTCCCAGCAAGTCTCATTTGACCTCGGCACAGCGTACGCTCCTGGCGAGTACGAAATAGTAGCCCTCAGCGGTGAGGAAACAGTCGGTGAAAGCTCGCATTCTGTCCAGCCAAACCTCGGGATCATCGAGATGGGCATCGGTAGAAACCAGCCTGAAGAGATGTGGGATGGACCAGAAAGCGAAATCGAAGAGGAGGCCTTCGTCACCCTCGAAAACCAGGGGACTGGCCCTGATGCGGTTACAAAATTGCTCTTCATTGGTGATGTCCCCTATCCGTCCGACGAAGAGGGGACGAACTATGTCGATGATGAAGACGTAAGCGGGATTTACGACCCGGAGTCCGACTCCGAGATTGAGCAGGTCATTATCGGCCCGGGGGAACAAATTACGCTCTATAGTTCACGCTCGCCCTTCGCTTTCGTTCCTGGAGCAGGCACGTCTTGTTCGAAGGAGTCGAAGACTGGCGAGTTTGAACTAATACTTGAGACGCGAGTTGGCGGGGACCGAGTCACCAAAACGTACAGTATCCAGTATTCAGGCTCCCAAGAAATCGATAACTGCGATATTTCCATCAGTGAGGCTTAACCATGGTTGATCTAATCGACGTCGTCCTTGAGGGATTCAAAGAGGTCGTCGATTGGATTGTCGGCCTCTTCATGGACGGCCTGCGTTCCGGCTATGAGACCCTCACCGAGGAGATGTTCGGGACACCAACGCCGGAGACGGATGGTTCATTCGTCTTCGGAGAGCCCAGTAATGCTCCTTGGCCGTCAATTCAGGACGCGCTTGTAGGGGGAGAGATCATGTTGATCTCGCTGCTGCTCCTCGTGATGTGCGTTCAGGGCCGTCACACAATCCGTATATTCAATATTGGAAGTGCATACGAGGCCAGGAGCACCAAGAAAACAGCTTGGGTCGGCGCGTTTCTGATTATCAGCTGGTACTGGGTCAGTATTCTTGGACTCTACATCGTGGACGGGTTCACTATCGCCCTGATGCCGAGTCTGGGTTCGCTGGGCGATGCGATGCTCAACTTGCTCGAAGTCTCAATCACAAACCCTGGGCTTTCACTCGTATTCGCACTGATTGGAGGACTCTCAATGTGGGCTTTGGAGGCACTCTACTACATTCGCGAAGTCTTGCTCTACGTCTACGTGTATGGGATGCCGATTGCGTTCGCGCTGGCCTACGGAAACGTCCCCGTGCTCTCGGATATTGCGATGGGGTTCAGTAAGAAATTCGTCCCGTTAGCGGTCCTGCCTCTACCTGCAGCGGTGGTGTTCAAAGGATACGACTTGCTGTACTCTCAGAACGCCATCGCTCCGAGTAGTCCGTTTTTGCGGTATCTCAGTCGCGGCATCGCTCCCGCTGATCGCACTCTACCTAACCTGGAAGACGTTCAAATACGCAACCCCACTGACGGCGAAGGTTCTCGGTGGTGCGACGAAAGGAGCGGCCCTCGTCGGCGGTGTCGCCGCTGGGGCCTACATCGGCGGCGCCGGCGTCGCGACGACCGCGGCCCGGTGGGGACCGAAGGCCGCAGCGGGACACGCTGTGGCGCAGAAAGCTGCAGCCCGGGGTGCGAATAGCGACGAAGACAGCGGGACGCCGTCGTACCGGCGGACCGAGAACGACCCTGGAAGCTACTAACAATCCATGTCCATCGACAAAGACGCAGCCGCACGGCGCATCATGGACCAGTTCGGTGAGGAGAGCCGCATCCCCTACCTCAACATCGAGGAAGGCGACGTCGGCGTCCTGATCGCCTTCCCGATCGTCGGCTTGTTCATCGCTGGCCTCACCGGCATCGAATCACTCGCCCTCCCGTTCGTCGCAGGTGGGTTCGGGTTCGGCGTCGCGATCGTCTACGTCTCGCCCGACCACCTCAACGCGTGGACGTGGACGAAAGACGTCTATCGCTACGTCAAGCGCCCCCAGATCACGTTCAGCGCCCCGGAGGAAGCCGACAGTAGTACCAATGAGACAGAGCGCAACGAGGGCGGGCTCGCGAACTACACACCGTTCAAGCCCGACGAGCGGACGCAGGACCTCACGAACATCGAGCGGGCGTGGCCGGGGGCTGGCGCGATCCAGCGCGCGGACGGCACGATGGAGGCGTTCATCGAGATCAACCCCGGCAACATGGACTTCGCGATGTCCGACGACTGGGCACAGCTCCAAGACGCCGGCGAGGAGTTCGCCAACAAGGAACTGGACTCGAAGCTCAAACTCCACGCGACGACCCGCTCGTTCCCGGTCGAACAGATTACGGAGAATATCGAAGACCGCCTGAACGACGAGGACGTCACAGAGAACCCAATCTTCAAAGAACTCCTCGAGGAGTATCGGGAGACCCGGCCGAAGGAGATGCGCGAACGGGGCATCCAGCAGGTGCGGTACTACATCGGCGTCGAGGTCACGCCGTTGGAGGTCTACGACCGCTTCCGGGATGAGGGTACGCCGGCCGAGAAGCTGACGCAGTTCCCCGTCATCGGGTTCCTGTTCAACCCGTTCGTGACCCGCCGCGAGGACCTCACCGACGTCGAGCGCCGCGCACAGATGTTCGAGAAGCTCGACAGCCGAGTCAACGATGTGCGGTCGGAGTTCATCCAGCAGGCCTCCGGGTGGTCCGCTCGGCGGCTCAGCACGGTCGAACTCTTCGTGTTAAATATGGACTTCTGGAACGGCCGCGAACACAGCTACGACGAAGCCGAGCGCGTCGTTCGCGAACAATCCATCATCGGCCACTCGCGCCGGGAGGATGACCACGATGCGTAACCTCGTCCTCCAGACGGGCAGCGGAGCCGTTGGCCAGCTCACGGAGTGGCTCACGAACCCAACCTCAGCGGAAGGTGCGGCCCTCTACCTCCTGCTCGCGGTACTGGTCGGGATCGGCGGGAAACTCCTCTGGGACTGGTACTCAGAAGACGATGAGGAAGAGGTGGAGTTCTCGGACCTCCTCGACGAGGAGACCATTGAACAGGGCGCGGCCGAACGCCAGCTCCTCGACGACATCACCGAGTCACACAAGACGGTGACGGCGCCAGCGGCAATCGAGTGGGAGACGCGCGCGGCACGGGTCGGCGAGCAGTGGACGACGACGCTGTACATCACTGACTACCCGGACTACCCTAACGACGGCTACCTCTCCGAGCTCTTCGAGATGACTGACGTACAGTTCGACCTAACGGCCCACATCACGCCGAAGAACCAGGAGCGGGCGCGGAACGAACTACAGGATATCGCTGACGACCTCCAGGTCGACGCTGACCTCGAACAGAGCGTGCGGAGTGCCTACCTACAGGAGCGCGCCAACGAGGCCGCAGCGACGTACAAGGCCGTCGAGAACGGCGCGAACGTCTTCGACCAGGGGATGTTCATCACGGTACGAGCCGACGAGAAGGAGGACCTCCGCGACGCCGTCCAGAAAGTCAAGAGCGCGCTCCGTGACGACCCGGCGAACCTCACACCGAAGACGGCGATCTGTCGGCAGGATCTCGCCCTTCAGTCCGCCGCACCCATCGGTGACAACGAGTTTGGGCGGACGTCGATTGCGCTCGGCGGCGCCGTCGGCGCGTTACTGTCCTCGCCGCACAACGCGACGATTCTCGAGGAGGGTGGCGTCGAGTTCGGGATTCACAAGGACAACCAGAGTCCCGTGGTTATCGACCCGTTCGCAAGGGACAACGGGTACGCGATGTTCACCGTCGGCGACACGGGCTCGGGGAAGTCGTTCAGTTCGAAGCAGAACTTCATCCGTTCGATCGAGCAGAGCAAGGACCGTATCGGCATCATCCTCGAGCCGTTGAACAACTGGGCGGGGGTCGCCGAAGCACTCGACGCCAAACGCATCACGGTCGGCGGGACTCTCGGGCTGAATCCCTTGGAGATTCGGGAGACGCCCGAGCACGTCCAGCGGGCGATGGGCGAGGACGCGAGCCCGTTCAACGAGAAGCTCGACGACGCGATGAGCTTCCTCACGAACTTCTTCGCGCTGCGGGGCATCTCGCTGGGTGACCGCCGAACGACGCTCGAACTCGGGCTCAAGCGAGCGTACAAGCGCAACGGCATCACTGACGACATCTCGACGCACGACAACCCGAGCCCGACGATTCAGGATATGATGGACGTCTTCGAAGACATGGTTGACGACCCCGAGGAGTTCGTCGTCCAATCCGACGAGGAGGCGGGGAAGATCAAGGAGGACGCGACGTGGCTCCTCGACCAGCTCCGCCCCTTCGAGGACGACGGTCGGCACGGCAACCTCGGCCAGGAGTCCGACTTCGATATCCGTGACGAGAAGGTCATCTACCTCGATCTGGCCCAGCAGGAGGGCAGTGTCGACAGCAGCACGGCGCTGACGATGCGAGCTACTCATCTCGTTGGTCTACGAGCGGGCGAAAGTCTCGGAGAAGGAGGTCGTGTTCTACATCGACGAGGCTCGCTACATTATGCAGGACGCCGCGAGCCTGGCGTTCCTCGAAACGGTGTTCCGCCACCACCGACACCACGACCTCTCGATCCGGCTGGTCACGCAGACCGTCGACGAGTTCTTCGAGCACGCCGAATCCGAGGCGATCCTCGATCAGTGTGCGGTCAAGCAGTTCCACCGCCTCGACGGGATGGACGAGGAGTGGGCTGATGAGTTCGGCCTGAACTACGCACAGATGCGGTTCGTCCAAGATGCCGTGCCGGGCAACGAGGACGCCGGCTTCTCCGAGGCGCTGGTGGGCGTCGACGGCGAGTGGCGCGGCATTCAGGTCAAAGCGATGCCCAAGGAGAAGCAGGTCATCGACTTCGACCCGACCTCACAGGTCCGATCCTCACTGCCCGGCGCCGGTGACGACGCCGTCGATACCGAGATGGAGGAGTTCCAGGAAGAGCTCGAACACCGAGCAACGAACGGAACGAACGAAACGAGCGAACTGAACGAGGAATCAGACGCCGTCGAAGCTGAGCCAGACGGCGGGTCAACGGAGGGGACCAACGATGGCTGAGTACCTTCGCGTCACGCCGACATCCGAGCGACTTGACCCGGAGAGCATCCCCCGAGTCCTCGATAGCCTTCACAAACTGACCACGCCCGGCTCGTCGGGCCTCGGGGCGAAGCTGAACCCGCTCCACAGTGAGACACCACCCCGATTCGAGTTCCTTGCAATCAGTGATGGCCCGGACGACCCAGTGGAGTTCTTCTACGGGGCCGATGCGCACCTCGATACGCTTGAGAAGCGCCTCCGCTCCATCTATCCGGCCACGTTCGATATCGAGCGCGTCGACGTCGACGTCGCCGTCCGGCTCATTCAGCCAGTCGAGTTCACACCGCAGGAATTCGTCGACCACTACGAGGCCGGGCGGCTGCAGTACGAGTTTGGCCCGGCAGAACAGTACAAGATCGTCGACGAGGAATCAGGGGACCCCGAGGCAGCCGAAGCGGACCCCGTTGTCGACGGCGGTACGGCAGCCACGAGCGTCCCCGATCATCACGTGACTGTCGGAGACGCAGCCCTCGAACTAGCGCCGCCCGATACACTTCCAGACGACGAGGAAGAGCGACGGGCCATCGAGAAGCCAACGATGACACCGGCGGGAACGATTCTGGCTCGCCCGGCACAGGATGCTGTCTCGCCGCTCGGTGTCCGGTGGGATGGTTCCGCGTCACGGAAGCAGGACTGGATGACCTCGCTGACGCCGTTCACGGCAGAGGAAACGAACGGCAATCTCTCGTCGGTTGACGAACCGGGCGCGGCGCTGGCGTCGCTGATCGACCATCTGATGGAGGCGACAGCACCGACCGCATTCCAGGTGGTCTTCCAACGGCGTGCCAGCTGGCAGTCCGACGCAGAGGTGCGGAAAGAAGACCTCGTCGACGGCCGGGATACGGTCTTCCAGGAGGTCGTTGGGTCGTTACTCGAGGTCGAGGAGCAGCGGAGCGACCAGGACGACCGGCAGCTCAGCGAGGCCGTCGAGAAGCGTATCGAGTACATCGATGCGAAGAACGCCAAACGGTCGTTCACGGTCAACATCCGGGCCGTCGGCGTCCCCACCGACGACACCCGCGACGACCTCGATGGCCGGATGGACTCGCTCCTCCCCGTGTTCGACCCGCTGGATGGACCGTTCTACGAGGTCGAGGGGCAACGCCTCCGGGACAGCGGCTTCCGTGAGAAAACGAAGGAGAAGAAGGCACGGGCCGCTCTCCAGCGCCTCCTCAATCGCGAGTTGACGACGGGACGAGGGAAGACCCGCCCCGAGCTGGTCCTCAGCGGGACGGAGCTCGCGAACTTCGTCCTCGTCCCCTCCTCCGAACAGTTGACCGTCGAGGGGACGCGGGGGACCAGGGCCGAACAGCAGAGTCGGAATCCGCTCCCGTGGCCGAATCCGGATCTGATCCAGCAGTTCCAAGACGGGATGGCCATCGGCTACGCGCTCGACGAGAACGGTGAGCCACGGCCGGATCCGATCCGGATCCCGCCGGACCTGTTGCCGACGCATTACGGGCGGTTCGCCTCGACTGGTGGCGGGAAGTCGAAGGCCATCATCAACGACGCCCTCTCGCTTCGCGAGTCGACGGGTGGCCCCGTCGTCCTCGTCGACCCGAAGGGCGACGGGATGTGTGAGAACTACCTGCGCTGCCACTACGAGCGGTTCGGTGGCCTCGACGACGTCTACCACTTCCGCGTCCCGGAGACCATCCCCGCGTTCTCGTTCTTCGATATCCGTCCCGCGCTCGAGGCCGGTCGCAACCGCGAGGACGCGATTCAGGACAAGGTCGACCACTGCCACGACATCCTCCGGATGATTATGGGTCGCGAGCAGTACGGGCAGGCGTTCGTCGCGAACGAGATTCTGAGCTATCTGATCAAGGCGCTGTTCGACGAGGAGTACGGGAGCGACGTGTTCGGGCTGGACGATCTCTTCGCCGCCGCGCTCCGGATGCAGCGCGACCAGACGATTCCCCCGGTCTCTGCGGACAACCAGAACATCGAGGAATCGCTGACGCGCCACTTCGCGAAGGACAACCACCAGTTCCAGGTGTCGATGGACGCGGTCGGGAACCGTCTCGACAAGCTCAAAGAGGACGCGCATCTCCGACGGATCTTCAGCCACGTCCCCGAGCAGAATGACGCCGGCGAGTACGTCGACAACCGCTTCGACTTCCGCGAGTTCCTCGATGAAGACGCTACTATCATCTTCGACCTCGGCGACCTGCGGCCGGAGGCCCAGCGAGCGATCACCCTCCTGCTGTTGAGCAATCTCTGGGACGCCGTCCAGGTGCGCCGGCGCGACGGCCAGACCGACTACGAGAAGCTCACGAACCTCATCATCGAGGAGGCGGCACCGGTCGCGTCGACGAAGCTCGTCTCCGAACAGCTCCTGCCGCAGGGCCGGTCGTTCGGCCTGAGTATGGGACTCGTGATCCAGTTCCCCGAACAGGTGCGGAATCGGAACGAGCGAGCCTATGACGAGGTGCTGAACAACATCAAGACGAAGCTCATCGGCAACATCTCGATCGAGCGCGACCTCGCGGAGTCGCTTGCCCACGAGGACCTCAGCCCGACCGAACTCCGCAACCGAATCAACACGCTCCCAAGTGGCGAGTGGATCGCGCAACTCCCGAGTCCGTCGTTCGGGGAGACTGGGCCGCCGCCGTTTTCGCTGAAGCCGCTCCCGATTGCGGCGGGGCATCCAGAAAGCGACCAGCCGCTCACAGAGTCCCAGGAAGACCATTTCGAGTCTGTGTCCCGGCCACGGATGGTCGAGCGGACACAGACCCAGTACGGGCTAACAGAGCCGACTGAGTCGGACACTGCTCCGGAGGAGACTGGCTGGGGGAGTTCGGGGGCTGAGACGACGGGCTCAGCTGCCGACGGCGACTCAGGAACGGACCCGACGCAATCCGCGTTCATCAGCGAATCGACGACCGAGGACGCGTCGACGTCGACCACGCAGCTCGAGACGGACAACGACCCAGATGCAGACGAGTCAGAGATGAGCCCCCTGTTCGGGCAGGCCACCGAGACGGACGAGGAAACAGCAGGTGACCAAGCAACGCAGCCGGAGAACGGGGCAACGCCCGTCCAGGAAAGCAGCGTCCCTGTTCCTGATGACGAACTCCGACAACGCGGGCTCAGCCGTGACGACGTCCGGTTCCTGAATCGGGTCCTCGACGTGATGAACCGAGAGGACGACGAGTACACGCTGCTGGACAGGATGAGCCAGCTCCGGGACGAATACAACGACCTCCATGTAGAGCGGCTCACGGAGCAGGACCTCTTGGAAGCGGACTCCGCGGCGGGGCGCAAGTACTACACCGTCCTCCCGGACGGTCGAGACCTCCTCGGGAGAGAATTGAAAGCAGGGCCAGGAGCGGGTGATCTCGGCGAGAAAACGCCACACAAGGTTGGCGTCCGGCTCCTCGAGCTCTGGCTCCAGCAGCAGGACGACGTCATTCGCGTGGAACCGTACTACGAAACCGACGACGGCACCGTACTGGACGTGGCCGGCTTCGCCGAGGACGGCGATCTCGTTTGGGCCGGCGAAGCAGAGCTCGCGAGTAACAACCGGCACGCCCCGGTCGAGGATTACAACAAACTCAGCGCGGTGGACGCCGACGCGATCTGGGCCTTCAACAATCGCGAGACGGCGCTCGACGTCCTGGATAGCCTTGCCGACGCGGATCGGATCGACGAGCGGGTCAGCGGGCGGGCGGCACGGTCGTTCGCGACCATCAGAGATGCCGTCGACGAGTTCGATGCTTCGGGCCTGACCACCGTTCGGGGCTTCAAAAATCTCGATCAAGAACTCAACCAATGACCTGGCGACAGGCGACCCGCGAGGAGATTTACGCCTACTACGCCGAAGAGTTCCCCGCTATCTGGATGACCTGCCGGAATTCATCACGGCGACCAGCCCGAAACAGTACGCCGTCGCCTTCCGAGAGTCCCAGCCGGTTCGCAAAGACGAGGTACCGGCCAAGGACTTCATCCGGCGGGATACGTGGCGAACAGATCCGATCGGGGGACCGAACGACGCCCGAGTTCGACGACTTCGAGGATGTCGTTGAGTTCTTTCGGCATCCAGCCCGCAACGACCCGCTGGGGCGGAGCGAGTTCGCACTGGCAGACCCGGAGGTGCTGGAACAGCCGGACCCACGGCCCGACGCCGTTTACTACGCGCTGGATCACTGGGAACGGCCGTGGGTCCTCTTGGTCGACATCGACGCGAAAGAGATCGCCCGAGACCGAGCGGACGAGTTGGTTTCGGCGAACGTGGACGACCGGGACGACGATGCGCTCCTCGACGCCGCCGGAATCCTTGACGCCGCTCCCAAGGGGTATCCGTACGCCTTCGAAGACATCGACCGCGCCATCGAGTACGGATACGAAGTGCGCGACATCTTCGAGGACGATTTCGACGCCGAGGAAACGATGGTCGTCTACAGCGGGCAGGGTGTCCACGTCTACCTACTGGATACCGATCCGGCGCACCGATACGACGAGCAGAGTCGCGAGGTGTTGAACGACCTTCTCCTCGAGACGTACGACATCCCGATCGACCCCGTCGTGACGGCCGACCGCCGGCGTGTCGCTCGCCTGCCCTACTCGCTGCACGCCGACGTCTGTAGCATCGTTCAACCAATCGAGAGCCCGGCGTTCGACGTTCGGTCGGCGACACCCGAGGTGATCGACGAATGAGTCCGAGTACACCCACCGACGACGAAGACATGGCGTATCGAGTTGCGGCACTCCCGCTGGAGTACGGTGAGACCCGCATCAACCAGCTGTTTACGCGTGGGTACAATCGATACGTCGTCGACGGTGAGGACCAACCCGAGGACCTCGTGAACGACGTCGAGCGGTTCGGGACGGCGGCGTTCAAAGAGCAGGTTCGTGCCGACGCCGCCGAGGAGCCGTTCGTCGACGAACCGGGGACGCTCGCTGTGCTCGCGACGTTGAGTGCGATCTGTGTGAAAGAGCACCCGAAGTTCGAGCACGCGTCGCCCCGGAACATCCAGGTGCTCTACGACATCCGGGAGCTGTACGTCAACAATCTCGCCTCCCTCATCCGCGCCCACGGCGATGGGTCACTCCAGCAGGACATCGCCGACGTACTGTACAGCAAGGAGCCCGGTGAGAATGGCCCACATCCGGGTCGGGTCTGTACGGGCATCACGGAGATGCCGGAGTTCGGGGAGGGCCTCTACCTCGAAATCCCGATGGCGGCGGCGTCACGCAAATGTCTCGTTCGAGAGGACGAGACGGCGACGGGGAGTGACGACGACGGAGAGATACTGACGCGAGTGAAAGACAACAAGCTGTACGTCCCGGTCGGTGATTTCGACAGCAAGTATCGGGATTATGGTGAGCGGGCGTTCAAGAAGCTCTTGCGCGTACAGGAGGATGGCCTCTCCGACGACCAGCTATCCTGGTTGACCACGAACGAGTCGGCGATTACGGAACGGATCGACCGCTTCCTCGAGACCGGCCATCACGAGCGAATCTGGCGGAACTGGGACCGTGGGGAACGGACGATCCGCGTCCTCAGACGGGCCCTAAGTGACGCGCCCGACGACGTGGCACAAAAGGGTGAGTTCCACACGGCGAAAGAGCTCTACCGAGCGGTCGAGGCGTATGAGGCCGAGGACGAGTGGGAATCCTCCGTGACGGACTGGATCTCGAGTCCAAGCAGTCTTGCGAAGACGCTGGCCGATCACGAGTCCCACTCGGCAGTCACGATCGACCGCGACGGGCGCGTCAATACGTACCGAATCGGGCGAGCCGGGACCGGCGCCGAGCAGATCGAGGTCCGGGAGATCGAAGATCTCTTCGAACTCCCCTGTATGGCGAATATGGAGGAGCGGCTACACGAGAAGAAGCCCGTCCGGAAGGACCTCTACAACTTCGCGCGGATGGTGATGTGGCTGCCGCAGTATCAGGACAGCAGCCTCGACGAGATTGTCGCGGGTCTCAAGGACGTCTTCGCCCGGTGGCCGTGGTACGACGAGCAGGAGACTGAGTACCAGGTTCGCTACGAGTTCTCGAACACGATCGACGGCGACACGCCATTGCCGATGAACTGCGATAACGACGATCTGCAGCGCTACTGTATCGGCCAAGACCAGTGTCCCTACTCGATCTGGGGTAGTCTCCCGTTCCCGGATGAGATGTACGAGCAAGTTGATGAGGAATCAGCTGGGCCTACTGAGCAATTCTGAATTGCTGATTTCATTCTTTGTTTGAATACTATCGAATAGTACCCTTTCTCGTGAAACTGCTGATAGACCCGTACACAATTACTGCTGGAAACTCCAGCGTTTGTGATCCATATTCTCACTCAACGCCAGATACAGCTAGAGGTATGGTATAACCGCTATAAAAGTCGATTCCAGGTCGGAGATAAGAAACGGCTATTCTCCCCTTCCTATTAGTATCAGTTGTGCTAAACGGGTGGTATCTGGTGACTTGGAGGGATGAGATCATTCATCACGAGGGCCGGGAGGAAACTCAAGGACCTTTTCGGAGGTGATCAGGAGGTGGAGACAGATTCGTCACCCTTGGCAGTCAGTTATGTCCCACGGGAGGGTGTCCAAGAACAGATAGTTCAGCGCCTAGACGGAGAGAAAAATCTGTTTCATATTGCGGGCGAGCCAGGTGTTGGGAAGACCTTTCTCCTTGACTGGGTGGAGGACGAGTTCGGTGACGAATACGCGGTCGAACGGGTTGAGTTAGGCTCTCACCACAGTATCCAGACGGTGGCACAGAAAATCTACCGGACGATCCTTGGTGATATCCCAGAATCGGTGAAGGAAGGCGACCGAGAGATCACCGGTATCTCGGGAAGCGCTAGCGCTGGCGGGTTCGGAGGCGGGGGCGGTGTCTCATGGACACGAAACCCCCCTGAGTGGGCGGAAGATAGATTCCAATATATTGAAGCACTGGATCAGATGGCTGACTACATTCCAGACGGTCATAAGCGACTCATCTGTCTTGATGACGTCCACAACGTTGACGATGACGAGAAGAAAATAAAAGATGCTCTCAGCGAGATTGCCGAAGTGCTTGGACCGGAAGTCACCTTACTATCAGTAGGCCGACTACAGTTCAAAGGCCAAGTTCCGGTAATCCGACTTTCTACGTTCAGTGAGGCACAGTCCGTCGAACTCCTGATGAACGAAGTACCTGAAATGGAAACAGCGACGGCACGGGAACTCCATGACCGGGTGAGTGGCCATCCATACTACTTGGGCCTCTTGGCAGATATCGAGGATCCCGCCGCCGCTATCGAGGTCCCTGAGGGAGACATCCGTGACTATATTGAAGAGGAGTATCTGGAAGCGCTGGGTGGAGATGAAGAGCGGTTCCTCCAGGCGACATCCCCGCTGACCGAGCTAGATGAGTATGTTTGTAGCGCTGTATTGGCGGACGAAGACGGGTTTGATCAGGTTGGTGTCCGCCGGTTGTTACGTGATCTCAACAAGCGGGTGATCGTCCAAGACAAGAGGACCGGCCCCGACGGGACGACTCGGTACGCGATCCACGACAAGTTCAGAGAGTTCTTGCTCCGCCAGGAGTCGAATCCGGGTGAAATCCACGTAGCAGCGTTTGAGTTCTATACAGATCAGCTTCGAGGCCAGATTGCGTCTGATGAAACTGATTTCGAACAGGGGACACAGTCCACCACGCTCTGCACCCATCACCTGTCCGCTCTGATAGAGTTACAGGAGCAACAGCAGAGCGTAGCTGGTTTTCTGGAAAGAGCATTAGGAGAGGATGGATTGCCGTTCTATACGGCGACTGTTCTTCTTGACGAGCTCAAAGCATGGCCGACAGATGATGTACCGGAAACCGTTGTGTCGACGGTGCTGTCTACCTTGGAGGATCGAGAGCCGCTTGCACGGTACTTTTTCGACGAGAAAGTCGATCGATCGTGGGCCGAACAACTCTACGATCAAGAAGTCTTCGCTGATCCAGATATCCCTCACATGCAGTACCTGTCCAGCATCATCGACGTTCACCCGGACTTTGTGGTCAAGGTTATTACTAATCTCGACAGCGAAGATCCGAACACGCGACGGTGGCTAATCAGCATCGCAGGCGATCTGCCGGCGGATTGCAGCGGCTGAGACAGCTGCTATTATCGAGTCGTGGGTCTCAGAGTCAGAGTCGTTCCACCAACTGGATTTCTATGCGATACAACTAATCCAGCATTTGGTTGAACATGACGAGATAGAGGCCGCAGTGACCGTGTTAGGCGGTGTACTTCGGGCACCACAACGCGATGCCGACCTCGACTGGCAGCAGGACGAGCAGTTCGAACAGTATAAACTCCACGAGCTGTTTCAGGAGACACGTGAGATCTTTGTTGAGGCGTGTGGCCACGAGTTCCTCAATGCGATTAGATGAGGCATTACGAAGGATCTTGGATGCCGGAACGGATCCTGAAGGAGAGCCGATTTATGAATCAGTAGCTAGCCGAACCCCGATACCGGACCTTGATTACGGTGAGAACAATTCCGGTGAACGGAAGCATATCCTCTTCACGTATCTGAGCCTGGCTGCCAACCAGTGGGTTAGTGCTGATCCAAACGAAGATAGCCGGGGAGATTTGATCACATCATATCTAGAGGACCCTATTCCTGCGTTCCGGCGTATCGGCTTGTTTCTCCTCAGTCAGCACCCTGATACATATCAAGACCTCGTTGCCGATGAGTTAGGAGAGGAGACAAACTACGACGATGATAATATCCAGTATGATTTCTATAGACTGGTAGAAACCGCGTTTTCCTCTCTCGACGACGACCAGCAGAATCAGGTTTACAAGGTACTCCGCGAAGGGCCACAGGATAGACAGTGGATTGAGGACCGGGCGGCCCACGAAGCGCCAGATCGTGAGCAGTCTGAAGACGAAATTGTACAGGAGCGTGTGGAGCGGTGGCGATTGAAACGCTTGTATCTCCTTGATGGAGAAGTCTCAGCTGACCAGCAGGAGTATATTGACTTCTTAGTCGAAAAATACGGGGTTCCAGAAAGGACTGCGTCCGAGCCGTATACACCATCGGTCCGTGGTGGTTATGTGGATGAACGAGGACCGGAAGATCTCGAGACGCTTCGTACTTGGTCCGCTGAAACAGTCCTGCAGATGTGTGTGGACTGGAAACCACCTGAAGACCAATCGTGGTCTTTCGATGATGATGAGCGGGTAGAGATCAGTCACTGGGGGTTCGCCAAACAGCTCTCCCAGTTGGTTAAGGAGCAGCCAGCTTCGTACGCAGAGAGAATCAGTATTCTGGAAGATGCGAAGCCACAGTACGCGGATGTCGTTCTGGACGGGCTTGCTGAGGCGCTACAGAACGATGGGCGGTTCTCATGGCAGCCAGTCCTGTCGTTTTGCGAGACGGTGACAGATGAACCCAGTCAGTGGCCGTCACGGTGCCGTACCTCGATTGCCCAACTTCTCCGAGAGGGTATCCAGTCAGACCAGACTGATTTCCCCAGGAAGTACTTAGTCCGCGTTGAGGGGCTGTTGGTTCATTTGCTCACGGAGGTCGGTCTTGAGACAATTGAAGAACAGCCGCAGAGTTGGAAAGGTGGCGTCGGTGACCCTGAAGAGGAAGTACGTAGAAACGGAGTCGGTACAGTTGTCAGTTATATATGGTGGAAGGACCAGAACAATTGTTTAGGTGACGATGGGTTAGATGAGCCTCTCCGAGGAGCAATCCAGACAAGGATAATTGAAGATAGCGCTGTCCCGGTGCGGACGGCTTTGGGCAGGCATTTCCAGACGTTCTGGGCAGCAGATAAAGATCTGATTCAGTCACATTTGGACGACCTCTTTCCAAGAGGCGATGAAAACGAGGCGAAGCAGCTGTTTTCGGCAGTGTGGAACGGGTACACTAGAGGTAACCCACTCCTTCAACCAGCATTCTCGGAGCTACGGCCGTTCTACAGGCATGCGATTAGATTTGCTGGCCGAAGATGAGTCTGATGAGGGATGGATCACTGCAGCGACGACAGCGTCCCATATTGGTATGGCGTATGTCGTTGAAGACGAATCACTTGACGACGATGAGAGTTTAATACGGCAATTCTATGATATGATGCATTCGGAGACAACAGCAAACGTGGCCGATGCATTCTCACAAGTTCTTGATAACGAGGACAGCCCGCTCGACGATCACTGGGACGCGATCCGTGAGCTCTGGCAGTGGCGACTTGGTAAAGTCGAAAGTGAAATAACCGATATCGAAGATGCCGCCGAGTACCATCAAGAATTCAGATATTTCCTTCAATGTCTTCAACACACTGATGCAACCAGTCTGGAGGACGAACAGGACCTTGTGGAGCGGACTGCTCCTTTCCTCGTTCATCAAGCCCCGCATGTGCGGATTCTTGAGGAATGGTTAGGCGAACAGTCAGCTACCTACCCTGCTGCAGCGATATCCGTTTACCACGCTGTTATTGAAGCGGTCCCTGATGGAGAATGGCACAATGTTGCCCGTTCAAGCAAAGACGAGATGCGAGAGACGCTGTATACAAACGCCATCCACGCAGGGGATGAACCAGGATCCCATGCGTACAAGGTCGCAAACCGATTCGCAGCAGCCGGGTACGAGATTGATAAAGAGTTTCTTGACAGCTACCTCAGTGACGACGATTCCCGCTAACATCCTTATTTAAATCAACTACAAGAACCACCCAATCTGAATTTTTTATAGCGATTTCACAGAGCCAGACGTCTTTCAGATAACCGAGAATAAGGCTTTAGACCAGAACCAGATACTTCTGATTCCCGTCGAGCTATTTTCAGCACCTAACACGACCGAAACCGGTGGAATAGAGGGGAATTCGCGATTCGAAGTGCCAAGCCGAAGAACCTCGAGAGATTCAGACCCGGTGAAGCAACGGTTCCAAAGTATTCAGATACGTCCGTAATCACCTTCGTTACCCCGCCGTCGAGCAATTTTTCAAATCACAGTATTATCCTGGAACTCGTCGAGGTACTTTCTACGCGCTCAAATCGGCCCGACGGGGTTCTTCTGCGATTTGAGCTCGTTATTTCGCCTTTCATATCGCGGTTTCCGTCCAAAGAAAGAGGCGATATGCGAGTGTGCGAAGGCCGCCGGCTCTCTCGGGCCGAGGGGCCGTCACGGGGGTAGCGGATTTACGGAAGTATCAGAATTAGCGCATAGGTTGACAGGGTGGGTTTTGGTGGGGTCTGTTTCCCCCGCGAGGGGGTGGCGGGGCACAACACATGCCCCCGATAGACGATGGCTTCGGAACGACGCAGCGAAACACGAGCAGCGCATCACGCAGGAACTACCCCCGACGGTCAGGCGCCGTGGGCGGGTCTCGAGATGACGGTTCCGACCGACCGGGATCACGCGTCGGTCGTCGCGCTCGTGGAGTGTGCTCTCGTCGAGCTCACGCACGAGACCGTGGGCGCCGCCTTCATCTCCCAGCAGGTCGGGCGGTCGACGCGGACACAATACGTCGCCGCCGACGACGTCGGCGAGCAGTTCCAGAAACGGCACTTCGACGACCGGCTGGGCTGGCAGGAGACCACCATCCCTCGACGAGCCGTTCGCGACGAGCTCATCACCCGGCTCACGCGGTCGGCGTCGACGTCAACGGAGCGGGCAGGTGAAGAAGCAGCCAGCGAGTCAGACACCTTCGTCGTGAAGCCAGTTCGAGAGCTCCGAACGCCGTAGCGGCTAGGCTTAACCAATATTCCGAACCGATACCGGCACTATGTTGGTTAACGCTGGGGCTGGATCCACTCCCTCGCCCCCACCCACCGCCCGACTCCGCGAGTGAGTGTATCTTGGCGGACGGGCGATCCGAGGAAGGTGCCGAATCTGTACGCCCTGAGTTGTTTGTCGGCGCCGGAAGGCGTGCAGCGCGCAACAGCATGCGCTGCGTGACTCACCATGCCTGGTCCCTATCCGCACGAGGAAACGAGTCGCGACTACGAACGGTTCGAGAAGGAACAGCTCGCCCAGGACCGCGACGCCGCCGGCGTCGACACGGCGGACATCGACGACGCGACGGCCCAGCGCCTGGTCAGCGACCTCGTCGACGCGGACGTCGTCACTCCGGTTCCCGAGGACCAAGTTCTGGTTCACGAGCCGAGCGGCACCGCGTTCGACTCATCGACGCAGCTGGCCGTCTTCCACCGAGGCTGGACGGCTGGCCGCGACGCCGACGCGGAGGGCGAGTGATTGGAGCAGACCCTTGTCGGCTGTGCGTTTTGCGACGCCCCGCCCGGTACCGAGACTGGCGAGGCGCACACCTGGGGACAGGACGAGCGGGTCACCCACCCGATCTGCGTCGACTGCGCGATTCAGACGGAGCCGGATCCCGACGAGCACGATCACGTCTCCTGTGACGGCTGCGGGCTGGTCGTCGATACGCTCGCGGCACTGACGCGGTTCCGCGTTGAACTGGGGCATCTTGAAGGCCCGTTGCAGCTGTGCGCCCGCTGTAGTCCGGGCGGGCTTGCGACGTACTGGACGCGCGATCTCGAGGAGCATCTCGTCGCGGCGCCGGTGGAGTGACCCCGACACTCATTACTGATTCGCTGTAAACTGTAATCAAGAAGGAATCGTGTCACGCACTTTAAATCGCGCCGACGGCGACATCGTCCAGGACTTCCTCTCGGTCGCCGATCTCCTCGAGGAGCCACAGCTGGCCCAGCTGTATGCGTACCTCGCTCAGGAGGGGGAGGTGACCGTCCAGGACGTGATGGACAACCTCGAGCTCGCTCAGGGAACGGCCTACAGCTACGTCAACCGGCTCGTCGACGCCGGCGTCGTCGACGTCACCGACGACGAACAGCCACGCCGGTACGCCGCCCGGGAGTTTGACCTGACTGTAACGACGGCCGCCGGCGATCGCGAGTACACGATCACACCGGCGCTGATTGACGCCGTCGGCCGCCGCGAGACGGACGGCGACATCGACACCTACATCGACCGACATGGCGTCGCCGGCCTCGCGACCGCGCTCACCTACGCTGTCGCCCGCGAACGCGGTGAGGTTATCCACCGGCTGATGGCGGAAGATCTGGACATCTCGCCGCTGGCGGCGGAGATGATTTTGCAGGCGCTCCGGCCCGTCGTCCACGAACACTACGACGTCGAGGAAGCTGGATCGGGTCTCGATGAGTTAGACATCGACGACGGCGACGACACCAGCGACGCGTGAGCCGGCTCCACATCGCCGACACCGGCCTATTCGTCGCGATGGGACAACCCTTGAACAGTCGGTACCAGGCTGTTCGCCGATTCGCTCGCCGGAACGACGTCGCCTTCGTCCTACCCGAACGGGTGTACGCGGAGCTGACCATCGACGACCCCGACGTCGAGGAAGTGCCGATTGACACCGCAATCGACGAAGGTGGGGGCCACACTCGAAAGCCCACTGCCGATCGGGTCCCCCGACCGGGTGAGACACCGTCTCGCTGCCCCTCATTCGCTGCTCTCAAGAGGAACCCGCTGCGCGCCTCGTGCCCGCGGTGCTTGCGTGGCCGGGGACGACCGAGGCGGCTGCCCCCGTTCGACGTCCGACCCACGATCCCTGGTACACCGGGTAGCAGATTATAGCTGGTTGTCCACGGCTGGGCCAAAGACGTCAGACGACCACGTGACTGCGCCGGGGGTACAATTATATTCGCCCATTCACACTGCCGCATAATGGCAGACCTTTCCGAGGTGGAGTTCGACTCAGGGAACTCTCGCTGGCAGTTCGCACAGTTCTGTACGACTTACTATCAGGACAGCGACGTCTGGACTGACGAACACGACCGATTTGAACACGTGGCGGAGACGCTGCGGGCGCTCCTTAACTCCTATCTTGAGGCGGACGTGTTTGGGGCGGATGAGCTGACGGCTTTGAAGTATGTGACGCAGGTTAGCAGTACCGTCGGCCGAGAGAAGACCCGTACGCGTATTCAGGCAACGTCAGGGGCCCCTAATACTCGTCAACGAGTACTCGAATTGCTCGATACAGACGTTTCGAAGGGTATCGTGGGTGGGCAGGCGTTTCACATTCAGGATGTCGACGATGATGCTGAAGCCACACTACTGGAGGCTTTCCGAACGTTAACTGATGATGCGGCCAGCGCTGACGACTGGGACAGTGCGGTTCGCTCGATTTTGGACCTCGATATGTACAATATCGGACTGGCGACGTGGTCGCCTGTGTTCTGTCTGTTGCGTCCGACTCGATACCCTATCGTCAACGCCAAACTGGCAGCTGGCGTTGATGCCTGGTTTGATGTTGACATTTCGACGGCGGCCTCCGATTACTTCGAAACAATCGAGACGCTTGCCACGATCCAGAGTCGCTTCGAATTTGCTGATCACTGCCGACAGCTGGATTTCTTTTTCTACTGGGCAGACGAGCTGACTGATGTTCAGGAATGGTTCGACCAGAACGACATCAAGGGTCGCAAGGTCTGGCAGATTAACGCCGGCCGAAAAGACCTCGATGAGCCGGACCGACTCTGGCCAATCTGGCGAGACGCTGGCGTCTGTAGTGTTGGATGGGATGTCGGCGACTTGCGAACACTGAGTGCGGATGAGATCGCAACAGCCGCAGCAGAGTACGATGGCGGGAACGTCTCCGATTACCTGCGACGGTTTGGGAAGGAAATACAGCCCGGGCAGATCGTAATTGCCCGGGTCGGCCAAACTCTACTGGGTATCGGTGTAACCCAGGCGAATGGCTATCAGTACTGTGGGGACTGGATCGCTGATCAGACTGATGGTGTCTACCACCCACATGTCTGGCCTGTCGAATGGTTCGTGCTACCCGAAGAAACGCCTGATACTGGTGACTGGGATGTCTCTACCGGTCTTCACCCACGGAAAACGCTGTTAGGAGTCGCCAATTTTGAAGAGCTCCGCCTGGCGTATGCAGACCGATATCCCGAAGCTGTCGATGACCTGCTCTCGATTGAGGGCTGCGCGCAGTCACCGACTACTGGTGATCTCCCAGACCTGTGTTCTGACGGCACTGGTCCAGAAGCGATCACAGAGACTGCTCCC
This sequence comes from Halorubrum sp. AS12, assembly GCF_051122765.1. NCBI lineage: Archaea > Methanobacteriati > Methanobacteriota > Halobacteria > Halobacteriales > Haloferacaceae > Halorubrum > Halorubrum sp. AS12. Next base: position 244,163 of record NZ_CP185386.1, on the reverse strand, counting down.
TACTACTGGGTCAATCAAGGCCTTGAGGAAATCGAGGGGAGATACCTCCGAGCCCCTACCAGAGAGCTGTTCCAGTATGACCTCCCCAAACTAGAGGTCGGGGATAGGGTTTTCAGCTACAGCGACGGCCAGATACTTGGCTATCACACCGTGACGGAACCTGCGCAAGTGGTTCAGGTGCCTGTCGAGCAGTTAAACGACCCTGATACCGAAACGGGGACTGAACCCCGGTATCGTGTCGAAACGTCGTTTACATACTTTGACGACCCACTGGCATTCGTCGACGTCTTCGAGACGCTGCTTGAATACAAGCTAGAGCGGTATTATCCGGTCAACCCCGGCGGCATCAACCAGCAGTACCTGTTCAATCTCAGCGAGGAGGCCGGTGAGTATCTCCTCGCCAAGACTGGCAGTGAGCCGGCTTATGAGGACCTACCCGCGGCTGAGTCGGACATTGTTGAAAGACTCGACGAGCAGTCGTCCGGGGATGACGACTTACGCGGGGCGATCGCCCAAGCGACAATTGAGAACTGGACAGCGGTCCTGCGTCGTAATGACTTCATTGCCAGCACCGTTCGCCGTCGTGACTACGACACCCTCGCGGAAATCAAGTCCATCTACGAGTCCTTCGAGGATTCGCTCGAGGAACGAGCCGTGCATCTGAATGTGCGCTCGCTTGGGGAGTGTTCGCCGGCGCAAGTGCTGTTCATCGTTCTCATCAGGGACCTCCAGCGGGACGCCGGCGTCAGCAAGCCGAACCTGAACCACGTCAAACTCCCCAAAATCCTAGCAGAAACATACCAGAACGACCAATCGCTGGCTCAGCCACATACTGTTCCTGCTACGGCGTCTGAACTCGAGCGTCAGCTCCGTGCCAAACACCAGCTAGTGTTTCATGGGCCGCCGGGCACATCGAAGACGTTCACGGCCCAGCAGTTCGCTTACTGGTGGTTACACGAGACAGCTCCAGAGCCTGACGAAGAGCAACTCCGGACGGTGACGTTCCACCCATCGTTCACCTACGAGGACTTCATCGAGGGCTTGACAGCCACAGAGGCCGAGAACGGAGCTGTCCAGTACACCGTCGAGGAGGGTGTCTTTCAGGACTTCGCAACCCGCGCTCGGGATGCCTATGAGGCGGCGGATTCACTTGACGACGCCCCCAACTACGTGCTAGTAATCGACGAGATCAATCGCGGAAATCTGGCGCAAATCTTCGGCGAGACGATTACGCTACTGGAACACGACAAGCGGCTGGACGCAAAAAACGAGACCAGCGTCACTCTGCCCCATTCGGGTGAGGAGTTCTACGTGCCTCCAAACCTCTACGTCATCGGCACGATGAACACGGCCGACCGTTCGATCGCGCTCGTGGATGCCGCCCTGCGGCGTCGGTTCCGGTTCATCCATTTCGGCCCCGACCTGGAGCTAGTCTGTGAAGAATACGGGTTTGGGGATGGTGGCCTCGACGGCGCCAGGGAGGTTGCTGTCAACGGAACCGATCAGGCGGACCGACTGCTGGCACTGTCCGTCTGTGCCATAGACGCGCTGAACGCCGAAATCCGGGACGCCCCTGATCTGGGTCGCGGCAAACAGCTGGGCCACACGCCCTTGCTTGGGATTACTGGTGACACCTCCGAAGAGCGGAAACAGGCGATCGTCGATACCTGGCGCTACGAACTCATGCCGCTACTCGAGGAGTACTACTTCGGCCAGTTCAACCGCATGAACGACGAGCTGTTCGATGGAGATGCAGATAGCCTCTTCGACCTCTCGACCCAGGAGATTCGGGACTTCGAGGCCGATGCTCTCGAAGCGACGTGTCGATCGGTCAGTACTGATCTGCCGGAGGCTGATGATAATGAGCAGTGACTTGAAGGCCGCGAGCTGGCGAGATGACATGAGCCATGCCCGGACTCCGCCCAGATGAGCCGCGCTACACACGGTGGGTTGCAAGGAATCAACGTAGACCATCAGATCCGCGAGTACGAGGCGACAGACCCGATCGCCCGGGCCGACTTTCCGGAGCGAGCTCGCCAGGTCGTCGAAAACCAGATCAACACCGGCGACAGGCACGACGACGGAGCGCGATCAGGCGGCAAGCGCCTGGCAATTGAATGGCTCGAATCCGGCCAGGTCAAGCTCCATGCGACGAGCTACGTCGGACTGGTCACTTTACCTGGCGGGTTGACGATCGAAATCCTCCCGAAGGTCGAAGGGACGGACTTGCTGGCGATGCTACAGTTCTCTCAGGGGATTGAAGCTGAGACGACCGACGAGGAGACTCGCTTCGAGCAGGGTGAGCAATTCATTCAGGCGCTAGCGACGCTGTTCGAATCCGAGCTAAATCAGGTGTTGACCCGGGGCTACATACCTCCTATCGCCGCACTCAGGGAACGGAAGACCATATTCGCGGCCGGATAGACGTCCAGCGCCAGTTACAGCGTCATGGTCCTCAACCGACCCAGTTCGAATGTACCTATGACGAGCTGACACAGGATACTCTCCTGAATCAAGCGGTCCTGTACGCCACGGACGTGTTACTGCGCCTGGTCGGACGTGGACGCGTCGGCCAGGCCCTGGCGCGCCACAAGCAGGAGTTCCAGCGCCGCGTGGAACTACGGCCGGTTCGTCCTGTGGAACTGGATGCCGTCGAGGTCTCCCGGCTCTCCGAACACTACGAGGACCTGTATCGACTCACCCGGCTGGTGCTCAGTGGCCTCTACATTGATGACCTGCATGCAGGGGACGCGCGTCGTCTTCGCTCCTCGTAAATATGAATGACATCTTCGAGAGCGTCGTAGTCGAGGCAGTCCGGCAAATCTACGCAGGAAGCGGCGTTGAGGTAGTACCCCAGGCTCGCCGCCAAGAGCTGTTCTACAGTGGGTCACGTTCGGTTCCGATCAAGCCGGACGTTGCTGTTATCGACGACGAGGAAACGGTGTTCGTCGGGGATGCGAAATGGAAGGTTGACCGAAAGGGCAGCCGTTCCCCCTCAAGCGGGGACTTGAGTCAGATGATTGGGTATCAGGTGGCGTACGATGGGACTGGGATACTGTTCTATCCTGAACAGGATGGGTGGGTGGAATCGGTGTATGAATCAGACCTTGAGCACGACCTCCAGGTTGTAGAACTTCCAACCCAGTCAACCGGCGAGAACGATTATTCGAGCCGAGTAATAGATAAGATACGTTCTGTGATCCAGACAACACCTGAGTAATAGGACATATCACGAGGTAGTGGGTCCGGAATGCGGCCTTACTGAGAGATAACCAAGTTGGTGTTCCGTGACGGCCCGCCCCGCTCGCCGCTGCCGCCCTCCGCGTCGCTCGCGACCGACCATTGATTCTCATCAAAGAGAGGTTATGACGACGGGGTTCGAGATATTCGATCTGTAAAATAGCTATGAGCAAAATTCAACAGCGCCTCATCAACATTCGGATCATGACGTTCGGTACGGAAATGGAAGATCTGATTGCGGATATCCCCGACCTCATTGATTAGGCGACGAACAAAGTCGCCGTTCTCCTCAAAATATGGCTCAAACCGATACCAATTCTGACTCATGAACTGTGGATAATGGCCGAAACTACAGTCCGTCAGTCCCTCTGGCGTCCGGATATCCTTATCCTGGTAGAAGTCTTGTAGTTCAGTATCGAGATCATCAGGGAACGCTTCTTGGAGGAGCGTTCTAATCGCGATTTCGATGTCCTCAATCATCAGAAAGGGTTCGATCGAGTCCCGGAGATAATGAAGAAGATCGTAATTCGTGAGAATCTGTAACGACTCTTGATCGGGATCATCAACCAGCACATACGGATCTTCGGCCAACAAATCAAAGAGGACAACGAGATCTGCCGTGGGATCCACCACGGGTTCGACATCTTCGATAGCGATCTGAACTGTTCGCCCGGGGAGGTTCTTATCAGCACCCAGCTTGCGTAGTATCGACAGCACCTGAGAGATTGATCGATAGGACACCATCCCGATCAGTTTCCCGTCACGTTCGACGCCCAATTGAGAGTAGTCGTTCTCGAACATCATCTCAATCGCAGAAATCAGGTTGTTCTGAGAATCGACCGAGGCAAGGTCGTAGCTTGGGACATCAGCTACGGTTCGAACCATACATCGTTGAGGACGTGCGTCGCTATTGAAACCCCGTGTGGACATCCTTGGGGAAACGAATTCGTCCGGATACTCTGCGTTGTTTTTGAGCGCCTGCATAGGGTGCAGGCGCGTTCAGTCGTGCCTGCGACAGCACAGGTGATTCGAGATGCGTCACCACCACCAGCAACAGGTGTACCGCCAGCCGGAGGGGCGATGACCGATGTCGGTCGACTTCACCGAGATCGAGGAGGCTGAAGTCGAACTAGAATAGTGGTTAGTCGAACAGGCCGAGAACGGTGTCCCCGAAATCGTTCTGATCAGGCTCCCCCGAGACTACGCGGACGACGTCGAACAGTTCGGCTACGTGCCACAAATGTGGGGTGAGACAGAGCGATGAGACGGACCAACACCTTCGAGGTCGTCCCGCAATCGGAGCGATCCGATATCGTCCTTCGACGCCTTCTCGATGCGTCAGCAAGCCTCTGGAACCAGCTGACGTATGCGCGCCGGCAGCAATTTTTCGCCGGCGAGAGCGTCTGGGAATGTGACGGCTACTACGACGAGTACGTCGACGTGTTGGGGTCGGCGACGACCCAGCAGATCACCCGCGTCAACGACGCCGCCTGGCGGTCGTTCTTCGAGACGGTCGAGGAAGCCAAACAGGAGGTTAGTCCACCCGGCTACTGGGGGAACCAAGCCGATGGGCGCGACCTGCGGACCTACATCCGCAACGACGCCTACACGATCAGCTGGGGCGAGCTCTCCCGGCTTGAGATCCCCATCGGCAGCCAGCTCAAAGACGAGTACGGCTTCAGTCAGTTCGAACGGCTCTAGGTTGCCGTTCGGGGTTCGCCGCACTGGCAGGGCGACCAAGGCCGCCTCCACCTCACCTATGACGACGTCGACGAGACGTACCGGGCTCACCAGCCAGTGACTGTTCCAGATCGCGAGCAGGCGACTCCGACGGGGACGGACGCCGCTGCGCTCGATATCGGCGCGAACGTCCTCGTGGCGTGTACGACGACGAGTGGCGACCAGTCCTAGTACGTGGCCAAGAGCCGTTCCGGCAGTTCTGCGAAACTACCGAGCACATCGCGGACGCCAAGGCGAAGTTGCCGGATGGACAGCAGACCAGCAACCGAATCCAACGTCTCTATCGGAAGCGGTCACGCCGGCGCGACCACGCCGTGAACGCGCTGCTTCGTGACCTCGTTGAGCGACTCCACGACGACGGCGTCGAAACCATCTACCACGGCGATCTCACCGGCGTTCTCGGCGAGTACTGGTCGGTCGAGGCCAATCTCAAAGCGCGTATCTTCTGGGCGCATCGGCAGTGTCTCAAGCAACTCGCGAACGTCTGCGAGGGGTACGGCATCGAGGTGGCCTCACTCTCCGAGGCGTGGACCTCCCAGACGTGTCCGGAGTGTGGTGAGCGCGAGCGGACTCGCCGGCATCGCGAGACGCTAAGGTGTCCGTGTGGCTTCGAGGGGCACGCCGACCTCGTCGCGTCGCGAACGTTGCTCGAACAGGCGACGAACACCGACGTCAGGCCGACGGCACGGCCCGTGCGGTTCCAGTGGGACGACCATCAGTGGTTCCCTGTCGAGGAAGCCACAGTGGCTCCCAACGAATTGCGCACAGACCCGCAAGGTGCCGCCGTGGTGTTGCCGTGACACCAGCGAGCGGACGCTCCGTGTCCGCGGACTGGATGTCGATCCGCTGGTCGCTCGCTTTTCAAGCTACAGGCGCTTTCAGTAATGCTCTAACTGTTGTCGGTGGAATGGGAGGTTATGTGGGTAGACATTCTCGTGGTCGCGGTCAGTTTGATCGGCTCGTTCCTGATTTCGATGTATACGGTCAACAGTAGAATCGACAAGGAACGGGGGCGTGAGATCGAGCGGTGGTACGTGGATGCAGGTGTGCAAGCGGATTTAGCCAGGAAGAAATACTCGAATGAGGTTCTCAGTGAGAGCTCGACCGGGAACGACACGGTGGAGGTTCTCAGAGCACGAGCTGACGAGCTCCAGCAACACGCAGCCGAGGGTCGATATCTTGGGGTGGATGAGTCGATCTGGTCCGCTCTCAGAGATATCGGGATGAACTACCGGTGGATGGCCTCCGAAATAGAGGCTGATGAAACAACGGACTGGTCGGAGCTGACGGATCTAGAAGACGAAATGTGGGAGTTGACGGCCAAAGTGTCTGAGAGTATCCCGTCCGAAACGGAGTACTCGGCGGCGCGGAACGATTGGTGGCCGTTCTGGTAGCCACAAAGGCGGAAGAGCAATATCGAGTCAGGGGCCGTTTATTAAGCAGACAATAGCCTCTATCGGCTGGCCGGTGTGTACGATACGGCACGCACCGCTCGCCGCGTTCCGCCCTCCGCGTCGCTCGCGACCGACCATTCCGGGCGGTCTGCCTACAGTAGCGGGCGGACTGCCGGGCTAAAATGGATGTGCCCTCGGCGCCAGCGCTTCACCCGTTCGGGTCCTGCGGACCTCGGCACAGCCGACCGCGACGGACGTAGTTGCGTCGCGGCGAACGGGGAATGCGCTGGCCGCTCGCTCCGGGCGGGTCGACGCGCGGTGCTGGTTGGGGCCACCTCATGCAGGCGCGCTCTCGCTCGCGCCCGGTAGGGCGCTCGCGAAGGCGCGAGCGAGAGCGCGCAGATGGTTCTGTCGGTCGTTGTCGTCGGAAAACCGCGATGTTGGAGCATCGCGGAGTCGGCGCGTGAGCGCCTTCGTCGGAAATCACCCTGTAAGTGATTCCAATGTCTAGTAACAACGCTAGCGGAAAGGTCGTTTCGGTCGATGAACAGGCATTCGAGAACGCGGGCGGTCAGGCGGTCGATGAAGACGGCTTCCCGGTCGTCGACGAGACGCCGGAGTTCGAGGCGGCGGTCGAGCAGGAGACGCAGGCGAAGGTGGATGCCAACCACCCGGACGGGATCGCGGACACGAGCGAGGACCGGATTCACGGTGTCACTCTCGAACAGGAAGAGCGCATTCGGGCGCGGGACGCCGAACTGGAGCGCATCAGTGCCCAGGCCGAGCTGGGAACACAGAACGGTCGTGAGCAGCGCACGCGAGCGGTCGCCGCTGAAGGGAGCAAGGAACGCCGGCGGGAGTTCCAGAAGCGGGCCGCGAGCGTGGACCCGATGGCCGACCCCGAACGGGACGATCCTCGCACGGAGCTCTCTCAAGATGAGCTGGCGACGGTGAACACGGAGGCAGACCGACTTGCGACGCGGGTGGATGGCTGGTCACGTGCGGCGATCAGTCGACGCCTGGCCAAAGCGGTCGTCGACGGCACGGACATGACGAGTGCGGTCGTGCGGGTGTTCGAGGAGTTGGAGACGGCGCCAGGACAGGTGGTTCCAATCGGGAAGCTCGAGGACGTCGATCGCAAAGAAGTGAGTGTCGAAGGTCAAATTGAGGTGCTTTGGGATAGTGACTCTCCAGTCATCGCTCAAGTTGGCCTGATCGCAGACGAAAGCGGGCAAACGAAGGTGACGATCTGGGAGAAATCGAATGCCCCCTGGGTCGAAGAAGGTGAACGGGTGCGCATCCACGGAGCAGCGAGAAATTGGTACGACGGACGCGTCTCACTGGCCGTCACTGGCTGGTCGACCCTTCATTTCCCGGAACGCGGCCGCTGGTGGGACGAATAGCCAATCGGAGCAGCCCTTTTTTTGCTGTGTGCCGGACCGACCCTGACCCCGCCGCCCCACCCTCCGCTCCGTGCTCGCTTCGCTGCGCGCGCAGCCACAACCTCTCGGACAGTTTTTCTGGCGCCGCTATGGGTGCCGGCGCAAGTAGGCCGGCGAGTGACACTGAAATGTACGAATGCGACTACTGTAGTGCTACGTTCGATAGAGCTAGCGCTCTCGGTGGTCATGTTGCCTCCGTACACCGGTACGGGGAGTACGAATGCGAGACTTGCGGTAAGAGCTTCGCCTCGCTTACAGCCTATCGTGGCCACCTCGGTGGCCAAACCTCCATCGGGCGTGACGAACTGAAGACTGAGCTTCGACGACTCACTAAGCAACTGGGCCGGTCACCCACGCGAGACGAGATGGAGACAGACGGGTCGTATTCAGCAACAGCGTACTGTACCGAGTTCGGTTCGTGGAGTAACGCTATCCGCTCGATCGGGCAGAAACCAGCCCAGGAAAGCCGCATACCAGACGAGGCTTTGATAGAGGCGATCCGCAACTTAGCTAATGAGCTCGGGCGTGTGCCGACTGCACCAGAGATGGATGAACGGGGTGCGTACTCACAACGAACCTGTGCGGATCGGTTTGGGTCGTGGGCCAACGCGGTACTTGAAGCGGGCCTTGAACCCGCTGGCAAGCAGAATATTCCCAAGCCGGAAGCTCCTTGCTGAGATCAATCGGCTTGCTTCAGAACTCGGCCATGCCCCGACGGTGGAGGAGATGAATTCGGAGGGGCAGTATCACGTTGCAACCTACTACGACCGTTTCGAATCGTGGCGCCAGGCGAAACGCCGTGCGGGGTACGGTGACTCACAAGACGAGCGAGTGGCGTGGAAGCGACAGAAGTGGAGCCAGACGCGGTGGCGCCGACAGCGTCAGCGAGTCCTTGAGCGTGACAACTACTGCTGCCAGACGCCCGGGTGTGAGATCAATCAATCCGAACACCACGCGCGTTATGGAAAGGACCTCCATATCCACCACATCAGACCTCGGCGTGAATTCGTTGATGCGGACGGTCAATATGACGCTGAGGCGGCGAACGCGCTAGATAATCTGATCACACTCTGTGCTGTACATCATCGCTTCTGGGAACAGCTAGCCCCGCTCCAGCCCGATATTCGCTAACCGCACCCGGTGGTGTTGCTCGCCCCCGCGATGGGTGGCGGGGCCACCAGCGATCCCGTCCCACTATGACCGACAACACGACACTCACGGCCCGTGAACGGCTTCGCATTCACCTCCGCGAAGCCCGCCGCACGACCGACTCGCCGATCGTGGAAGCACAGTTAGAGGCCGCACTGGACACCTGGACCGACCTCCCGCCGACACCGCTGCGGGAGTGTCCCGTCTGTGGGAAGGTCGGCCTTCCAGAGCGGATTCGAAATCACGAGTGTACGCAGTCGCTGCGGCAGGAACACCGCTAACCGAGCAGGGTGCCTGGTGAAAGTTGATTCTTCAATTGGCGAAACACAGTTAGAAACCACTCTGGATGCCCGCGATGATCTGCCTCCGATGTCTTCGATAGAACAAGTAAATAGTGGGCCCGAAAAATCCCAAGAGAAGCCCCAGATAGTGGGATAGAATGTTCACAGCTCCGTCGCCTTGAGTGATATCTTGAGGAAAGAGCAGTACAGGAGACACCAAGAATAGGAGGCCCGCGATCATTACCAGTTCAAAATAGCCTTCCATCGAAGTTAGTCCGGCAGCGGCTTCCTTTACCTCGTCAAGGCCCACCTGGTAGGTGTCGTAGATGGTAATCAATACAGCGAACAGCAGAATGCCAGCTGCTGCAGTAACGCCGGAGTAGGTTCCTGCGATGATCGCGGCGGCTATGAGGAACAGTACGACCCCGTGAGCGGGTTCTATCTCCTCTGAGACCTTGTTGTGGATGAATAGAAATAGCGAGACGGGGAGGAGCCCGAAGAATGCGGAGCCGATTCCAGAGAAGCCTGCTCCGGTTCCAGAGCCAAGAGCGGCTATGTTGCTCAGAGCTATGACGAACGGGAGGATGAAGAGGAATGACAAGAACGTGTATCGAAACAGCTTCCGTTCATCAGCCAGCACCAAAAGCAGGTATATTGGACCGATCAGGACGCAGTAAGCCGCCAAGTTATTGCTGAAGTGGTTGAATCCTCGATGTACAAAGGCAGAGCTCCAGAGATTGAAGATAGAGTAATTACCGTAGTCTAGGATCAAAGCATTCTGAATTGACTCAGGAAGCAGGAAGACGAGCGAAAGGAAAATGGGCACCGAAGAAATCAAAGTCAGATCAGATACCCGCGTTTTCTCCCTTACTTCACTCCGAAAATCACTGAACCAAGCCATAGAGCGAAACATCCCTGTAAGGCCTAAATAATCATATATTAAGCGGGTATTTGGGGCCTATCTTTGGGCTGTTTGTGTGGATCCCTATGCTGGGTCTTTTACCTCAACTCTTGGTGGTTTTGTGGTCCAAGGCGCGATATGGTGGAAGGAGTTTCTGGTTACTGCTGCGCTTACAGAGTTTGGTATGCGGTATAGTCCAACCTCCAAAGTTACATCTTCGACTTCAATATCGAACGATGCTCCATGGGGTGCTGGGAAGCTGCCATCGCCTTCTTTCTCTACTTCTTCGAATTTCATTTCCGGGACGAGCCTTCCATTGCTGTAGTTGAACGTCATCTTCCCTGAGAAGCGTACCCCAACTTCCTGGTCGTTGTGATCCTCGTGAATGAGGGTCTCGGTTTCGAATGGGTACGTGCTATTCGGCTCAATACCTACTTGTTCGAGATCTTCAACTTGCTGCTTGTGTTCCTCAGAAACCTTGTCATCAACGTACTCAATGAATTCAGGGATGGTCCTTGCTTCAGAGTCTTGGATACACTGAGAGAGTTCCTGTAATGCGGTTTTCAAGCTATGACGCATAGCATCAACCTCAGCGTCTAGATTAGGTTGTTCAAGTCCAGCATGTAGCGCATCATTCCGAGCCTCGAAGACGGAGTCCAGTATATCCCGTGTTTCATCAGTGTCCCACAGCTTGCCAACCGTGATCATATTCTCTATTTTCTCGCCACGGCTAGCCGTATCTGTAGATGCGATCGTTTCCAGGCAAGCAGCGTAATATATTATTTTATCAATATTTCGTGAACCTGTATTCCCTTTCCTATAGAGGTGAATCCCTCGGCTATAGAACTCCACGAGAGGCGAATCATCAGTCAATGTAGGAAGTGCGTCATCAACCAAACGACTCGAAATTTGGCTAGGGAAGACGATCCTTTCAGACGTTTCTCTAGTCATTCCCGTTGACTTCGACATCTCATAAGCTGATTCGGACCACCGAATATATTTTAGCTTGTCACGGTACTGCGGTGCTTCAATATCTGAAAGGCTATCTGGCATATGATAAGGCATCCAAGAAGGTTCCAAGCTTCTCAAATGCGAATTTCGTTAGCCCCGTACGCGAAGTAGGCCTCCACCCGTAACTTCACCAGCGCATCATTTTCTAACAGCTCCGGAAGATCAGGATCTACATATTCCCTTTCCTCTCCGTCATATGGATAGATCTCTGCGAGCGTGTCAACCGAAAATTCCCCGGGAGGAGCAATCAACTCCACAAAATCGTCAGGCTCGATCCGATTCTCTGGTTCAAAGTTCGGGAGGAAAAAAACGAACGTATTCTCAGTTGGCTCCTGATGTAGTTTTTTCTCTATATACTCAAAATATTCGTTCTCATAGTTGTATGTGTGAAGATTTTGAAGGTCCCGTCGGTGCCATCCCTTCAGTTTAAAGGCTTGATACAGCCGCTGGAGTTCTTGGACAACCTCTTCTTCAGTCCCATATTCGAAGGCCTGTTTTAAGTCTTGAATATCATATTCGGCAGACTCAATCTCGCTTCTGACATTCTCCAGACCTTCGACTAAGTCCTCGGTTAGAGCCTCGCGTGTATCTTGGTTTTTCCGTGCTAACCAGGTTTCGATGAATTCGTTTTGCTGGTAGATAGAGTGAAGAGGCACATCCTGAGTAGCGGTTTCTAGATTCTGAGCGAAGCTGCTTTCTCTGTGTTTTCTCTTTGGATTTGAGTTCGTTCAGGTCTTTTCTAACGTCCTTAATGTGGCTCCTTTCTGCGTCTGTTAGTTCTTGGTAGAGAGTGTCGAATTCTGAAAGAACCTTCTTGGAGGACCACTGGCCGCTCCGTAGTCGGCTTTGGAGTCTATCGATTTGAGAGATAGGGTACTCCGTATTGTCCGGGTATCGGAACAGCAGGTCGAATAGATTCAAAAAGCGGTCCTTCTCCATCTTTGAAGGAAGCATTGGAACTGAAACCTATTGGAACCCAGGATTTAGCGTTGCCAACACAAAGCGTCCACCAATAGTGTCGGATGAATTCCCTGCGCCTGTGTGAAATGGAGGTAGTTCAGAGCGAATCTATCTTCCCCCTCATTCAGATATCCCCCAGAGACCTGAAAGGGAACTCGATCAATCGCCCCGAGTCCTCTCGTCAAGTGATCCGGTATCGGATCTTCAAGCTCTGAATGGACCGCCTCTGGCCAGTTTGAAAACGGGTTATCTGCGGTAATGTACAATCGCTAGTTGTCCACTCTGGCTCAGCAGCTCACAAGCTGACACGTTGTAGTGAAGGAAGCGGGTGAATCAGGAACCTGATTCATCCGCTGTCCGGATACGCACCTAATGAATCTTCCACAACTCAAGCAGGTGCTTACAGATCCGGACGAGTTCATTACGAACAGCCAACTCAAGACTCTTGCTCTGGAGGTGCTTGAGTTGATTCCGATGCCAGGAATCGAGGGGTCGCCCCTCGATTCCGGCGATATCATGGAAGTCGTTCTCCGTGCGGCTGTCGGGACAACCTCGGTCAACGGGGTCACGACCAACACAGACGAGACACCCAACAGAGAACCCGTCATGGACTGGCTCCATACTCTCGACAAAGAGCCGATGCTGGACGCTGTCAACGACATTCTCGCGACGTTGGCGATGTCGGTTCTCGACCGGTCGCGGTCGAGAACCGTCTGGCATCGATTTCATGGACAACCCGTTTCACGGGCACCCAGCGGACGAAGACGAGTTCAGGCGAATCAAAGCGCGTGATGGCACGACGAAGTGCCATCGGTACTGCACGGCGTTCGTACTCGCGCAGGGAAAGCCGCTGACGCTGGCGGTTGAACCGGTTGCTGGCGACGATAGCGCAGCCGACGCGGTCGAGCGCGTGCTCGCCCGCGTCGAACTGTATCCGTTCGAGCTCGAGCGGATTCTCATGGATCGAGCAGCCTACGTCGGCGAGGTGATCGGCGTGCTTCGGGCGACAGCGCCGCCAGTCTTCCCGGTCAAGACCGGGAAAGACTCGCTCCGGAAGAAACTTTCAGCGACAGCGTCGTACATGACCGAAGAAACGATCTGTGAAGGTAAAGCGCACGAACAGACGTTTCCGCTGGCGGTGAACGTGACCTACCAGAACGGTGATCGCGGGAAGTCAGGACTCAAACAGACTGGATACGCGGCGTACGGTCTGGAAGACCGCACGCCGCGGCAAGTGGCGCGGATCTACAACAACCGCTCACGGATCGAGAAGAGCTACGAGAAGTTCCGGGAAGCGCGGGCCCTTACGACGACGCCATCGACAACAATTCGGCTCTTCTACGTGGGTGTAGGGTTCCTGTTAGAGCAGTTGTGGCTGGTGGTGGCAGTGGGCAGTGCTCGCCCGGCCACGGCGTGGCGGGCGAGCACGCCTGGTAGAGTTCACGTTCAGTGATGCGTTTCTCCATGGGATCGAACGGGTGTTGGACGACGAGCTCGGCTGGAAGACCAAGCATCGGACAAACGGGGAGGGACTGCCACCAGGATACGAGCACGGACTCGGGTGAGCCGCCTCGCTTCGGTCGAAGCGAGGCTGGCGGGGAGCAACAGCTGTCTTCTGAGAGCGGTTTGAGCGATGGCCACAGCGGAAAGCAACCAGATCTTTGACTCTTTTCCCAGTCTCTGTAGTGCCAAAAGTGTCCTTCGTCTCGTTTCGGCGCTCTCACCATGTCAGACCAGCCTCTTGCTGCCGCCGCTATCGAGAGAGTGGACAACTAGCGACTATGACCTCTGAACGGCATAACACGGAACGACGGCGAAATCGTCGCGACAACGTATCTGATACTGGGATCGACGTCCGCTGCGTCCGGAGACGGTTACAACATCATACGGCACGGATCGAACGCCGTCAGGTCGGAGAGGCGCTCTCCAAACTCGAGACGCAGGGTGGCCTCACCGACGAACAACGGCAAACCGTCCGGCTGCTCGGGGGTACTCTCGCTTGGCGGCTAATTTCGAACTTCGAGTCACCACTGAACGGACGTACTCAAAACAAGCAAGCAACCGCCCGCGCTGTCGCACGATTGTTTAATCTCGTTCCAGAGAGTCATTTTGATGATAAGTGCGAGCAGCCGTGATACACTCATCTTCGTGTGGCCCGGGTGTGTTCATGGACCGCGGCTCGAAATTCACTTCCGTCCGATTCCGTACTCGACATACTTATTAAGTATTTAAAACCCCGTATATGGTGGTAGATGGCCGTTTCAACCCCGATATTGGGGAACAGTATATATTATATATGTCACTACGATGCCTCTGTTGAGATGGGAAGCATCATGTCACAAGACCTCAGCAGGCGGAAGATGGTTGCAGCGCTCGGGATCGGAGCGGTCGGCGCGGTGGCCGGCTGTATCGGCGCGCCGGTGAACGCGGAAACGCCCCCACCGGAGGACCCGAACGAAGAAGTCGTCCCCGAACTGGACCCTGTACGTGACGTCCACGTCGACCGGATCGCGGCCGATCCGACCGACGTCCCGGCGCCTGTGAACTGGGACGAGCCGCGCGAACACGACGTCACTCTTCGAACAAAGGAGCTTGTCGCGGAGGTTGAGCCCGGAGTCACGTTCAAGTACATGACCTTCGAGGGACAGGTTCCCGGGCCGATGATCCGCGTCCGGCGGGGCGACACCGTCAACCTCCGGTTCGAGGTCCCGGCCGACGACAACAGCGACATCCACAACGTCGACTTCCACGCCGTGTACGGCCCTGGTGGCGGGGCCGTCGACACGACGCTGGTGCCCGGTGACGACGCGGCGGAACTGAGCTTCCGCGCCGAGTTCCCCGGCCTGTTCACCTACCACTGCGCGGTGCCGGCGATGGACCACCACGTCAGCTCCGGGATGTTCGGCGCGATCCTCGTCGAGCCAGAGGCGGGACTGCCCGCGGTGGACCGCGAGCTCTACCTCGGTCAGCACGAGCTGTACACCAAAGGCGACCTCGGCGAGAAGGGCCACCACGCCTTCGATCACGGTGCGATGCTCGCCGAAGATCCGACGTACGTCGTGTTCAACGGCGAACACCACGGCTTCACCGAGGATCGGCTCGGACCGATCGGCGCCGAGGTGGGCGAGACCGTTCGCGTGTTCTTTGTGAACGGCGGCCCGAACCAGTCCAGCTCGTGGCACCCGATCGGCAACGTCTGGTCGCGGCTGTACCGCGACGGCGACCTCGTCTCCCCGCCAGCGCGATACGTCGAGACCACGCCGGTCGCGCCCGGCACGGCGACCGTCGGAGAGATGGAACTCGCGGTCCCGGGCCCGATCAAGATCGTCGACCACGCGCTCTCACGGGCCGGACGCCGCGGCGCACTCGCGGTCGTCGACGTCGAGGGGGAGCCGAATCCGGACGTGTACGATCCCGGATCCGACGAGTAGGTTCGGATAATTCGTTGGGTTTTGTTTCCAAGAAGCTTGTCCGATGTCTTGATTCAGGACGGTCGAATGAAGAGGATATTCGTGGGCTCAGTTGTCAACAGAGGAGTTTCGGCTCTGACATCCCGTCTTTGTCGGCGAACATGTTCGGACTAATTCCCATTAAACAGGGTTTGTCCGGTCCCCTATTTACATGAACTGGCTAGCGCGTACATGGTTGGTGACGAGACTGGACGATCCCAGAGTGATGTTGCACGGCGGCGATTTCTCGCGGCCGTGGGTATCACCGGTACCGCGGCGTTCGCGGGCTGTTCCGCGAAAAGTATCGGCGCTCCGGTAGCTGCGGGCGACTCAGAAGACGCCGAAGGAGTGTCCGACGGGACCCATTCCTCACCGGATCTCGAACGGTGGGTCGACGAAATACCTCGTCCGGGTGTTATCGAACCGAGCGGAACGAAAGATGGCCAGCCTCATTACGAGGTGGAGATGGCCGAGATCGAACAGAAGCTCCACCGCGACCTTCCGCCGACGACCCTGTGGGGCTACGGCGGGCAGTTTCCCGGCCCGACGATCGAAGCCGAACAGGGCGAACCGATTTACGTTCGGTGGCAGAATCACCTCCCGGACGAACACCTGCTCCCGGAGGATCCGACGATCCACGGCGATATTATCCCGTACGACGAGCCGGGTGCCCGCGTCGTCCCGCACCTCCACGGTGGCAATGTCGAACACGAGAGCGACGGGAAACCGCAGGCGTGGTTCACCCGCAACTTCGAGCGGACGGGCCCCGACTTCGAGAAGAAGGACTACTACTACGCGAACGACCAGCCGCCCGCAACACTGTGGTACCACGATCATTCGCTCGGCATCACGCGACTGAATGTCTACGCCGGCCTCGCGGGGTTCTATCTGATCCGGAACGACCACGAACGAGAGCTCGATCTTCCGACGGGCGACAACGAAATCCCACTCGTGTTGCAGGACCGGAGTTTCAACGAGGACGGCTCGTTATACTACCCGACGGACGTCCCAGCGACAGAAGAGGATGAAAACGATTCACATCCCGACCCAAGCATCGTTCCGCAGTTCTACGGTGACACGTCGACGGTCAACGGGAAGGCGTGGCCCCGACTGTCCGTCGATCCCGAACAGTATCGGTTCCGCCTGCTCAACGGGGCCAACAGCCGATACTACAACCTCAAGCTGCTCGAATACGACGATGAATCGGGCGACACGGGTGAGGCGGGGCCGCCGTTCGTCCAGATCGGGAACGACGGCGGGCTCCTCTCGAAACCGGTCGAGACCGCTGACCGTCTCGAACTCGGATCGAGTCAGCGCGCGGATGTCGTCGTCGACTTCAGCGAGTACGCGGGCGAGACCCTGCTCCTGCATAATAACGCCCCGGCGAAGTATCGCGGGACGAGCGGAATCGGGCCGGAGGACTCCGAACCCCTCCCGGAGGTCATGCTTATCGACGTGGCAGCCGCGGAGAGCGAGCAGGAGCCAACGCAACTCCCAGACGAACTGACGCAGGTCCCCGAGATTCCGATCGAATCCGTCGACACCGAACGCTTCCTCACGCTCGCCCGACAAACGGACGAGTACGATCGGCCCCTCTACGCACTCGGGACTCGCAACGAAAAGATCGGGTACGAACTCACGGACCCGGTCACCGAGACCCCGACGCTTGGGGACACCGAGATCTGGAGTCTCGCCAACTTCACGGGGATGTCCCACCCGATACACCTCCACCTCGTTCACTTCCAGGTGTTGGGACGGCAGTCGGCTGCTGATTACGATCCCGCCGAAGACGACATCGATCTGGACGCGCTCGATGCCCCCGAGTCGTACGAACTCGGGTGGAACGACGTGGTCACCGTCGACCCAGGTAATGTGGTACACGTGATCGCACACTTCGGGGAGTTCAAGGGGCTGTTCTCCGATCAGACAGGCGATTACATGTGGCATTGTCACATGATCGAACACGAGGACCACGACATGATGCGACCGTTCAAGGTTCGATCGCCCGATGACGAGGGTGGAAGCGAGTAGTCGTCGACGGGGGGCGTTCTGACGGGAACATGTTCGTCCCAACCCGATTACCGCTCCGTGCCGCAGGTTGAGTTGCATGAATTTAGGCCAACCTAAAAACCATCGAGCGGGCAAATCGTCCATCGCCGGCGCCCGAGCGGCGGTCCGGACAAACGACCGCGGCGCCTGCCGAACGGGTGATCCGGTATGACGGCCGTTGACTTCGACGCGGAACGGACGTACGACGACGAGAAGTTCTCGACAGTCGAAGTATTTCGGAGCGAACAGATGAAAGTCGTCTGCGGCTATTTCGAACCGGGACAGTTTATCCCGGTTCACGCTCCATCAAGTGACGTGGTGATCGATGTCCGTTCCGGCACCGGGCTCATCCGCGACGGGGATGCGGAACACCGCGTCGAACCAGGAGATGTCGTGACCGTCGGAGCGGACACCGACCGCGGTGTCAAGGCCGACGACGACTCGCGGCTCGAAGCGCTGCTCGTCACCGCTCCACCGCCGACCGACGCCGAACACGAACCGGTCCGCCGAGGACTCCGAACCGACGAATTCGATCCGACCGATACATGACGACGATACACACCCTCAACGAACTGGACGGACAGCCCCACGCCAACGTCTTCCCCGACGCTGAACCGAAGACGATCAGACTCACTCTCGACGCGGGCGGCGAAGTCGCTCCTCACTCGCATCCCGACCGCAAAATCGTGTTCCATCTCATCGAGGGGGCGATCGAGTTGGAACTCGACGGCGAGACACATGAGCTGTCGGCAGGCGACGTGGCTTGCTTCGACGGGGACCAGAGATTGCTCCCCATGCCGTCGAGGATAGCACTGCACTAATCGTCTTGGCGTCTCGGTCAGACGAGTAGCCAGAGGAGAGTGGTACTGCCTCTGTACACGGAAGACTACCTCTGGTGAAACCTCGGTCTTCAGACGCACTATGGTAAGGAACTACCGGTCGCTGAAGACTGCAACCTTGGTCTCAGAGGGAAAATGCGTCGCGTCTGCCTCTAGATCGCCAAGGCAGAACGCTTGCTCCAGTATCTCAACTACATCTGATCCGTGATGCTATGGAACTTTCCCCGAGCAGAGACACCTAACTTCCGCTGAAATCTCCACTTTTCGAACTTATACTAGAGGCGCGACGAAGAACACTTTATTCCGCTGTCTGCGACTACTCCGGTGCTACAACATCTTCACACACTGGACACTCGGCCCACACGCCCTTGGTGCCGTCGTCCTTCTCATATTCAACAAGAATCCACGCCTCCGAGATGTCCTCACCACATTCCGGGCAATGACCGAGAGATGATTCGTCAGCGGTCATGGAAAGGGATGGAAGAGGCGTGTGACAGTATTCCTTCCAAACAATTGTCAATCGGCCTTGAACGTAAGCCTTTGGCGGCTACTCGGGTCGAACGCACCGAATTTCTAGGGAATACAGATCACCAGTAGGATTAACTCACAACCACCAGAACTCTGGATCCCATGAGTGTCCGCACAGTACTTACACGGCTACTACTCGGTGACAAGACTGAGGTAGTCGTGGAGAGCCGCCAGTGCGGTGAGAATCTTTCATCGGGGGCAGATGAGTGTCCCACATGTGGGTCGGATGAAATAGAGCGCCTCCAGATTTGAGTAGACTACCGCGGTTGGGATACATCGGTTAATGTCGTCAATCAGGAGAATTTGCGTGGCTGCGAGACTCTTCTCGAAACCGTTTCCACCAGTGACGTGAATGGACAAACGTGACGTACCTCCGTTTGATCCTAGTTTACCTGAATTGAGCCGCTAAGGCCCCTTCCTCAACGAGCGACCGGAGGGAGCGAGTAGGGAGGGGATACAGCGCCGCACGATTCTCAGACACGTTCGACGCTCGGACCACAGGGCCACCGCCACATTTATGTTGAAATTAAGTGTAAACACAGGCGATGGATAAACACGAAATCGAAGGCCACGAAGTCATCGACGGGACGGCCAAAGCCACCGGCAACGGCGCTCACGTCCTTGTCCCGAAACGATGGCGTGGCGCGGACGTGAAAGTCGTCAGAACTACCGACCCCGACGAGTAGCACCACCCGATGAACTACAACTACAGGTATCGACTTCGACCGTCCGACGCCCTCGAAGAACAGTTAGCGTGGACTGTCGATACCTGTAGACAGGTCTACAACCACTTCCTCCACCGCCTGAATCGGAACGACGACACCTCGTCGTACTCTGAACAGAAACTCCTGCCGAGTCTCAAGAAGTGGTGGAGCGACCTAAAAACCGTTCACTCGAAGGTGCTACAGAAGGTCGTTCAGCGGTTGTACGACAACCTCTCGACACTCCAGGGCCGGAAAGAGAACGGCTACCGCGTTGGGACGCTCAAGTGGAAAGTACCGGGTGAGTACCGCAGTTTCACCTACAGTCAATCCGGCTTCAAGCTCAAGAACACGAGCGGTCGGACCCGACTGTGGCTCTCGAAGCTCGGAGAAATCCCCATCACCTTCCACCGCGACCTCCCCGACGACGCCGAAATCAAGACCGTCACCGTCAAACGCGAACCGACCGGTAAGTGGTACGCCATCCTCGGTGTCGAAACCCCAAACAACCCACCGGAGAAGCCGGAGAATCCCGAGAAGTGCGTTGGCATCGACGTGGGGATTCTCAAGTACGCCCACGACACGGACGGAACCGCCGTCGAATCTCTCGACCTGTCCGCCGAGCGGGAGCGGTTGGAACGCGCCCAACGCAACCTCTCGCGGAAACAGCACCGGTCTGCGAATTGGGAGAAACAGCGCCGAGTTGTGGCCGAACGCTACGCCGAGTTGAAGAACAAGCGCCGCGACTTTCTTCACAAACTCTCGAACTACTATGCCCGCGAATACGACCTCGTGGCCGTAGAGGATTTGGACGCAAAGGGGTTGGTCGAGCTACCGGGCAACTCTCGGAACCGCGCAGGTGCAGCGTGGGGGACGTTCCTGCGGATGCTGGAGTACAAGTGTAAACGCGAAGGGACACACTTCGTCGCTGTGAACCCGAGAGGGACGACGAAAGAGTGCGCGTCCTGCGGCGTTTCAACCGAGAAGCCGTTGTGGATCCGGGAACACTCGTGCCCGGCGTGTGGGTTTGAAGCGGATAGGGACGCGAACGCGGCGTGGAACATTCTTTCTCGCGGTATCAGGAAGCGGTTAGGAGCGGGACGCTCCGAATCAACGCCTGTGGAGACTGCGCTCCCTGTGGATACCTCGGTATCTGCAAAGTGCGTCGTTGAAACAGGAAGCCCCACCCTCAAGGAGCGAACGGCGTCAGCCGTGAGCGAGTAGGGTGGGGTAGTTCACTAGAAGTACCCCGTTTAGATAAGACGATTTGATACGGCCGAGTTGACCGAGAAGATCATGTCGATCGTGCCCTGAACACACTCGCGATGAGGTACGCGTACCCGAACGCACCAAAGAGCGTGAGCCAACGGCCGAGAGTGATCGCTTGTGTCGAAAGAGACGCCGTCGAGGAATTGAAGACGGCGATCACAGCGGCACCGAGGATCTCAATCCCGAGTCCGCAAGCGAGCGCAGCGATCGCTACGCTCGCGGAACGGTTCGACGACCCGGGAAACGCGCCCAGCCGCGGCGGATAGAACTGAAACGATGTTCCGACGATCATCAGGCCGAGAAAGCCGAGCAGGTTGACTCGGAGGTGGGTCTCGATCAACGCCGGAGACGTTCCGCCGACTGCGAAGAGACCGCCGAAAAGGACGCCGATGACGCCGAACGTCGCGCTTGGGAGAAGGGCGTACAATCCGATTCGGCGTTTGTCGGACTGGAACCACATTCCGAAGACGACGAGCGCGAAGCCGACCATCGCGATCACCATCAGAGCGGCACCGAGTGGGAGCAATCGTTCGTCGACGAACCCGCCGGCGATGATCCCGGGGCAGTCGCGGCAACGGGTAGGACAAGGGCGGCCGACGATCGGGTCGGATGTGCGCCGAGGAACCGCGGAAGCAGTCGAAAGCCGAGCGTGACCACGAGCAACGTCGCAGCCCCGGCGGCCAAGAGATGCGTTGCGGCAGCCTGGACGCCGATCAGCGGCGGGAGTTCGCTGGCCTGTCCGGCGACGTTCTCGTAGCTACCGGCGAGGAGATACAGGAGAACGATCGGGACGAAGCGATTCGCGAATCGGTCGAGCGGCCGTCGGTCGGCGTTGTGATCCCCGGTTCCAGTCGTCCCGCGTCGGAGTGGTCCGGCGATCGTCAGTACGATTGATCCGACGAACACGGCGACGCCGACCGCCCAGAGCACACCGCCGAGAACGCCGAGGTCGACACGGAAGCGACGAACGAGAAGCGGGTCGAGCGCGAAACACGCAGTCCCCATAACGATGAAGGGAAACTGGACCATCGGGGCGTGTTCGAAGACGAGATCAGCGTCGAAGTACGCCGGCACGAGGGCGTAGGATTTGCCGAAGATGACGTGGAACACGAACCCGAACACGCCCAACGCCACCGTCGTGCGTCGCGGGAGGCCAGCAACAGTGGCAACCTGCCAACAACAGAGTGCGATCACCCCGATGAGAACGTATCGACGCGACCAGCGTGAGATTTCAGCGGCCATGGTTCACTTCTGCTATTCTCGAGGTACTTGATCTGTTCTGTCAATTGCCCGTTACTCGTCGGCAACCGATTTTGTCCGAACGTAGTATGGCCCATCCCAATTTCGGACCCACTCCGGAGCAGCAGGGTGCGATTGTAACTGATTCGCCTCGTACGATTCGTCCGGGAACACAGTTCCCTCCTCGTCAGTTCCGTCCTCCCAGGGTATTTCGAACGTTACTGGTTCCCGATTTTTGGCGGGAGTCAGTTGTTTGTCTGCCCCATCGTCTAGGTGGTACGGTCCGTCGACCCATTCTTGTGGATTGAATGTGACTGCTATATCTGATTTTGTATTTGTCATGGTAATCGATATTCCGGTGTGTTCTCATATTCTCGCAGAAAGACCGAAAAGGGATAGGATGACTCTCACTCCGTGGGATACGAAGCGGCACTCATCTCCAAATCCACGTGAGAGTCTCCGTTCGCCTCCGATCTGACGAACCGATATCCACTGAGATCGGGGTACGAAGACGAATCCATTTCCCCGGTGACAGCGAATGGTGAATATGGCACAGGCTCGACTCAACGTTGATCTCCCAGACGGACCGTGGGTCGGTGAGGTCTCTCGGGACTTCCCGGAAGCACGGATTCAGGTACTCAGTGCGACCCCCGGAGACGGTGCGGGGTTCGCGCTCGTGAAGATCACCGCTGACGATATTGATGAAATTCTGGACGCGATAACGGTCCACGACACGATCGAGGAAGTCTCGGTAATGGCGTTGAGTGACGGGGTTGCCACCGTCCAAGTCGAGGCACATGCAACCGCTGTTGATGGCGGCTGCACGGCAGGCCGGCATCCCGATCGAGATGCCCGTTGAGATCGAGAACGGAGTGGCCCGAATCGACGTCACCGGCGCCCACGAGCGCATCGCCGACTTCGGGAAGATGCTTCGAGGCGTCGGTGCGGAGTTCGATGTCGAGTACGTTCAACAGCGGCTGAACCCGGCTGAATCGCTCACCGAGCGGCAGCGAGAGCTGTTGTTCGAGGCGGTCGAACGCGGTTACTACGACGTGCCACGCACCTGTACGTTGACAGAGGTCGCCGAACACGTCGGGATCGCGAAATCCACGTGCAGCGAGACACTCCAACGCGTGGAACGAACGATCGTCCGGGAGTTCGTCGACGATCTCCCTCGAAATCCGCTCGAATTCGATCCCGGCACAGACACCGATACGTAGAGCGTCGGTCTCAACGATTCGTGACGAATGGGAGGTCGTCGGGATTGCACCCGTGACCCCCGACCTGGCTCTCCGCAAAGCGGAACGTAGCGAACATGTTCGCACAGACATGGAGGCGTGTCCGTCTCATACATATTCTCATGTCCACACGGAACCAGCAATCAGACCGCGAACGTACCACGGCTGCCTCCGAAACCAACGAGTTGGCACCCTCATTTCTCGATGAGGAGCATGATGCGTCGTGGTCCGCAAACCTCGAACAGGAACGGTACGCTGACGATCGAGAGACGCTAATCGAGCACGCCCTTGCGGCGATCAATCAGACGGAACCTGACTACCACGTCAACCTCGTCACGCATCCGAACCACGGCACTCCCGAGGAGTACCTTGAGGCGCCGATCCACGACCACTACCCGGACGCAGAGACCAGCGTCGTCGATCAGTGCGGTTGTGGCGGCTACGTGTATCGCGTCCAGCAGTGAGTTGTGAAAAAAGCTCCTCAGAAAGACCTCTCGACTTACATGCGTTTACTGGGCCACGACATCCGGCTTGAGCGCACCGACTTCATCGAGGATCGCGTCGACGTCGTCCTCGGTGACACCGTTCTCTCTGAGCGCTTCGGCGAGGTATGTCGCAACGCGACCGAAGGCTTCCCCGGTGATTCCCATTCCCTCGTGAGCAGCCTGCATATCGGCGCCGTCGTATGATACCGGGCCGCCTGCTACGGCACTTATGAATTGTACTTGGTGAGCGTACAGCGCATCACGGTCGATATCTTCGAAATACGGCTGAAGAAGTGAATCTGAGAAGACACGATCATAAAAATCGGCCACGACAGATTCGACAGCTTCATTTCCGCCGATCCTTGCGTAGATTGTTTGCGTTTTCGCCACTACTGTCACTTAATATCTCAAGAATAAGACTGCTCCGAAAGAACATGTTCGGTGAATGTCTTCCGGGATGTGGTTAGGTGTGATCTCGTAACGGTACCCATTTACCATCCGCCCGGCCAAAATCCGACAATACGGTGGGATCGACCCCCACTTTGAGCGACTGAAATGACCAATTCATCCGGAATCGACGACCGGTCTACCTCTGTTAACAGGGAGACACTCGCTGCCTCTCTCGGTAGCGCTCTCAAGATACTCGACCCGGCATACTTCGGATTCGTCATGTCGACTGGGATCGTCTCAATTTCCTTCTTCGAGCTGGGTATCACAATTATCGCGCGGCCGCTAGCGGTGTTCAACGTCGCCTGTTACGCGTTGTTGCTTGCGCTGTTCGCAGTTCGAGCTGCGGCCTTTCCCAAACGCACGCTCGCCGATCTACGGAACCGAGACCGACACTGGGGCACGCTGACCTTCATTGTTGCCACGAATACCATCGGGGTTCAGTTTCTGCTGTTCTTCGATATTGTCGCGGTGGCGGCCGCGATGTGGGGCGTGACCGTCGTCGCCACGCCACTGCTGCTGTACTACCTGTTTGTAACCGAGATCATCGGCACGGGAAAGGCGGGTGTGAGCGAGCGGATCGACGGCGCCTTCTTGCTCGTGATCGTCTGGATGCAGTCGCTCGCAGTCCTCGGCGGGTTGCTTGCTGAACCGCTGGCAGGGTACGGAAACGTAGTCGTCCTGTTGAGCATGAGCTACTTCGGCTCTGGGTATGTCCTCTACTTCGTCGTCGTTACTGTCGTCAGCTATCGACTCCTCGATGGCCCCATCCGCCCGGACGATTGGACCGGCCCGTATTGGATCACGATGGGCGCGGCGGCGATCACGACGCTCGCGGGGACGACGCTCGGCCCGGGGCTGGTGGCGTTTCAAGGCTGGGAACCGTATCCACCAGTGATAGTCGGCGTAACGTTCCTCGCGTGGGCGATCGCCTCTTGGTGGATCCCCCTGCTGCTCGCGATTGACGTCTGGAAGTTCCTCACCGATGGGGTCGACGGCCGACCGCCAATTTGGGTGATTGTGGCCCCGTGGTTGCGGCTCGGATTCGGTAGGGGGGTTCACACGTACTCGCCGACTGCGTGGGGGCGGGTGTTCCCGATGGGGATGTACACGGCGTGTACGCTGAATCTCGCCGGGATTGGAACCTTCGGACTGCTTTCCGTCGTGCCTGTGTACTGGAGTTGGTTTGCGCTGGTGGTGTGGGCGCTGACGCTTGTCGGAATGGCACGGGCACTCGGACGGGTGTTTTTCAGCATCGATCCGACGGAGGAACCGGCTCGGGAGTCCGTGTGACGGACGCTATCTCGGGTAGAAGAGAGCGGTCACCCGATGGTCTCGTAGCGTTTTCGCCGGCTGGAAATAGTAAGGCTAAGACCTCGTCATCAGGGCGGAGAGAAGATAACTCTACGTGAATGGCACCCTTCATGCCGACCACCTCATGCGGTGTACAGACGTACGTATAGGTGCCAGACCATTCGTCTTTAGTTAAGCTTGAGAGTGATACAATTCTCAAAAGTATGCTTGTCAGTATTAGAGGCGGGAGAAGATACAGATGAGACACCAGTACTGGCGAGATCGAGCGATAAGTAACCATCACAAACGCCCTTCTATTGCCGTAGCTGGTGTGGCTAGGCCGTATTTGGGCGAAAACCACGGCTACCGAGTATTACTGATAGTATTAACTAAAGACGGATGGGGTGTCAGTTTGCGTGATCGATGTACTGGTTTTCCCACTCTACTCGGGCCTCGATCTCTCGAGTTCCTCGACGAGTGGTGGTATACTCGTTAGTTCGTCGATCACGCTGACTTTTTTCGACCAGCCCCTTCTCGACAAGTGTGTCGAGATTTGGATACAGCCGCCCGTGATGGATCTCTTTTTCGTAGTAGTCTTCGAGTTCGTCTTTGATTGCGAGCCCGTGTGGGTCCTCAAGCCCGGCAATAACATACAGGAGATCGCGCTGAAAGCCAGTGAGATCGTACATCGTTCGCGTCTCGAGTTATATTCATGAAATACTATCGATTTCTGGTATATCGGAAGTAACGAACCATCTGGGGAAGATCTGTTGTGTTTGGTACAGGCGTGAACTAGCGATAAGAGAGAGAGAAGAGTCTGATAGACAACAGACGTACCAACTCGTCACGAGCGTGGTGGAATCCGAATTTCGTCACCAACCTCATACAGATACCCCTTCAGGAGTAGCTGTTTGATTATATCGCGTCCGTCGGCAGGCTTGATTCCGTGATCTTCGAGGTATGTGATAGCTATCTCACGCGTAAGCGGGTTGGTATCGCCCAGTTCTTCGAGATATGCCTCAAGATGATTGAGGACATTTTCTTCAGCTGGTGCGATGGGCCGCCGCGAATTCGCCATTGCCAGTACCTATGAAACGCAGATAGTAGGACATTGGGATCATCGCCAGACCCCCACCTCCACACCGGTTTTCCAGTGTTCTCACTAGATTTCACGACTCTGTAATTTCGGTACACGGTGGCGGATTTCACGGGTATCGGACGCTCCGGCGAAGGTTATAAACGGTGTCTTTCAGCAGCATTTCGCGGAACTTTAGTGACGGTGTCGCGTTGGTAGCGGGTGCGGGGTCGGGGATCGGCAGAGCGACTGCGGAGCGATTCGCCGACGAGGGAGCCGATGTCGTTGTCGTGGATATCGACGACGAGGCTGGCGGAGAGACAGTCAGCCGCATCGAAAACGACGGCGGGAACGCAACGTTCGTCCGCACTGATGTCAGCGACTCCACTGAGGTCAAGGCGATGATTGAGCGTGCGCTTGAAGAGTATGGCCGCCTCGATTTCGCAGTGAACAACGTCGCCACCGGAGCCGATCCCGCGCCAGTAACCGACATCTCCGAGCAGGATTGGGACCGCGTCACCAGCATCTCCCAGAAAGGCGTGTGGCTCGGGCTGAAACATGAGATACCGGCTCTTCTGGACTCCGGTGGCGGGGCTATCGTCAACACTGCCTCACACGCCGGGATACGGGGCAGTCCCGGTCGGACGCCCTACAGCGCGAGCAAACACGGCGTTGTCGGGCTCACGCGGTCGGTCACGCTCGAATTCGCCGCAGACGGTATCAGAGTTAATGCAGTCTGTCCGACAATCGTTAACACACGTGCCCTCCAGTCGATGTCTCCCGAGGAGCAGGATGAAGTCACCGCCGGCGTGCCGATGGGTCGACCGGCCGATCCCGCCGAAGTGGCGAGCGTGATCGTGTGGCTCTGCTCGGACGACGCTTCGTTCGTCACTGGGCACGCGCTTCCCGTCGATGGTGGCCAGACGCAGCGGTGAGTGACGGATCCAGCCGGTCACGAGAGTCGGTACTGTCCGTCGTGCAACTGTTTGAACTCGTCGAGGAGATCCGGCGGAGGGCTAACTGAGGGGTAGTTTTCGTCGGTTGTTGTTCTAAACCAGCAGGGTGGTCGTCGAACCACACCTACGAGCATGCCTCCGGGGAAACATCTACGAAATCACGCTGCGAGCGCCGCAACGTACGTCTCCTCAAGGAGCTCAGTCATGGTGATAATTTCTTCCCGGACGTCCGATGCCCAGTGTAGTCACACTCCGTGGTGAATTGCTTGGATGTCAAACCACGTGGCTTTCACCTACACCGTTTGTAATAATCTGCGTCTTTGGGCTTGTGAACATAATTGGCTCACCGTGAACGTCCTCCGGTTCTGATTCAGGGCGACCACTCCCCCATAGCGGATGACTTACGGGGAGCGCTCACCGAAAGAGTAATAGAGCGAATGGAATGGATACGGAAACTCCGGAACTCGCCAGCAACAGCCGTGATTTTCGCGAGTACGCTCGTCGCTGTCATGGGTGTCTCACTCATCAGCCCTGTACTCCCAGCGGTCCAGGAGGCATGGAACATTTCGGAGGCACAGGCCAGCCTCTTGCTGTCGGCGTTCACGCTCCCCGGGATCTTTCTCACTCTCCCGATTGGACTGCTAACTGACCGCATCGGTCGAAAACCGATTCTAATCCCGGCGCTTGTTGTCTTCGGACTCAGTGGGGGCGGTATCATCTTCATTTCCGACTTCACCCTGATCTTGGTCCTGCGAGCCATCCAAGGGGCGGCGAGTAGTGCGATTGCGATGCTCACGGTCACGCTCCTCGGCGACCTCTATTCCGGTGAACAACGACGAGTGCTAATTGGGACCAACGCGGCGATTCTCGCGGTGGGTGCTGCTGGCTATCCGTTACTCGGCGGTGCGCTGGCGACAGTCGCTTGGTCGGCTCCCTTCGCGTGTTTTCTCCTCGCGCTGCTCGTCGCTGTACCCGGCATAACCTTGCTCGAGGAGCCACAGCGCGACGAGAACAATACGAATTCGAGTATCCGTGCATTCCTCACCGGACCCACATCGATGACCCCCTTCGTCGTGCTCTATCTCGCTATCTTCGGTATTTTCGTCATCCTCTACGGCGCGCAACTCACCGCCGTTCCATTCCTGCTCGCCAACGAATATCACCTCTCATCAGCGAGTATCGGCCTTCTCGTGGGATTACCCGCGGTTACGATGGGAGCGACAGCAATGCAAGGTGATCGCGTGCTTCGGTCGCTCACGAGCTTCCAATCGATCGCGCTCGGATTCGTGAGTTACGGGATCGGACTCGTCGGCGTCGCCGTCGCAGACTCTATATACGTAGTTGCTGGTGCACTCCTTCTATTCGGACTTGGTCAAGGACTTGCAGAGCCGATTACGGATACGGCACTCAACGAACGAGCACCGGACGAATTCCGCGGGAGCATTATGAGTATTCGGACAAGTGTTCTCAGACTCGGCACGACGGTCGGTCCGCCGCTTAGTGTCGGGGCTCGGCAGCACTGTTCGGCTATCGTCAAACCCTGTTAGTGTCTGGTGCCGCTGCCTTCTTGATCGGAGTAACGTGGTTTACGGTGAGACGTCAGTGAACACTCAAAGTCAGCTAACAGATTGGAGACGGAATGTGTTCATTGGTGGGTATCCAGAATTCGACGTACGGTGACCTCGGCAAGCTGTGTGAACCCCACTGTATCCGGCATAACATCAACAGCGATCCCATGCTTGTCGACAGCACGTTTTGTTGTGCTCCTATCGCTCCAACAATCGTCTCCTCTAGCTCGCGTTGGAGTGCAGCGACAGCGTCACGTTCAGTCGCAATTTGAACGAAGTGCTCTATCGTCTTTGGCGAGGTGAACAGTATACCGTCCAGCTTACCGTCTACCGCAAGTGAAACCGACTGTCCCGCAGTCTCCGGTCGTTTCAGGCGATATAAGGCTGTTTCGCTGACAATTCCACCAGCTGCTTCCAGTCCTTCAACAAGTACTTCGCTGCCGTGTGCAACTCCGAGCAAGTTCAACGGTTTGGCCCTCGACTTCAGTAGATAACTCGTCGACGAGTCCTGTGGATGTGAACGTCGATGGAACGATATCGACTGAATAGCCCCGATTCGCATAATGCGGTTGCAGTCTGATCTCCGACAGCACAAACAGTGGTGCCTCGTTGTTTCCATCCCGCTGTCGCAGCTAGATCGACACCGGTCTCGCTTGTGAAGATACAGTAGTCCGCATGTTGGGGGAACCTGACCGGTCGGTGTGATTGCCAGCATTGGGTCTGGAATCGGGGATACATCGAGTGACTGGAGATACTCGACCGCCTCAACGATACGGCTGTCGTCGGGTCGGAGAACAGCCACCGTCGGCTGGGACATATTGAACAGTTAGCTGATGCTGGACTTGTGTGTATCGAGAATCGGCGACCCGTCTCGAACGATTCAAACCGGCATCCTGCTAATTGCCGGTATGGACGAGGAGTCTCACGACCACGTTGTTCCGGGAAGTGCTGAAGAGTTGACCACGCCAGACGTGCAGGGCTACGACTTCCGTGGCGAATTCGATTTTCAGGAGATGCTGGAAGCGTATGCAACGACGGGCTTTCAGGCGACGCAACTCGCAGAGGCCATCGACATCGCCGAGCAAATGCGAAGACGCCGATGCCACGATCTATCTCACATGCACGTCGAATATCATTTCGTCGGGATTGCGTGAAGTCGTCGCCTACCTCGTTCGTGAAGGGTACGTCGACGTGCTTATCACGACCGCGGGATCGCTGGCGGAGGATGTTATCAAAACGGCGAAGCCGTTCAAAATGGGAGAGTGGGATGCGGATGAAGCAGTTCTCCGGGAACAGGGAATCAACCGTCTTGGGAATCTGTTCGTCCCTTCCAACCGTTACGTTTGGTTGGAGGAGTACCTATACGACTTCTTCGAGGAGTTCTTCGCTGAGGAAAAGGTTCGGACGCCGACATCGTTTGCCCGAGAGTTAGGGGAGACACTCGACGATCAGGATTCGGTTCTGAAACAAGCAGCGGACAATGATGTTCCCGTCTACTGTCCGGCACTGACGGATTCCGAGGTTGGGAATTTTCTCTACTATTACCGACAGGGGTACGATTCGGAGGTCGGAATCGAGATTCTCGACGATTACGACTCGCTCATTGAGGACGGAATGCTCGCCGATACGACGGGTCTGATCGCAGTTGGAGGTGGCGTGCCGAAACAC
Source organism: Halorubrum sp. AS12 (assembly GCF_051122765.1). NCBI lineage: Archaea > Methanobacteriati > Methanobacteriota > Halobacteria > Halobacteriales > Haloferacaceae > Halorubrum > Halorubrum sp. AS12. The sequence continues at coordinate 213,241 of NZ_CP185386.1, read as the reverse complement.
CACGCGATTATGACGAACTTGTTCCGCGGTGGGGCCGATTACGTCGTCTATATCTCGACCGGTATGGAAGGGGATGGGTCACTCTCTGGCGCACCCCCGAACGAGGCAGTATCGTGGGGGAAGATCAAAGATGATGACCGGACAAATTATACGCAGGTCGAAGCAGAGGCGACGCTCGTCTTCCCACTGCTCGTGGCGGGTGCTTTCAGCGAGTAGAGATGATACACCCGAACATGAACCACGCAGCCGGCTTGTTGCGTGATCAGTCACGAGACGGATGGGACTTACCAGTATCCTGTACAGTGAACCGACCGGCCATCGGTAGCAAGCCCCTGTGTCTGGATCCACTTGAGCAGTTCTTGAGAACAATATAATAAGGTGGTGGTGCGCCTGTAGGCCGAGCGTCTAACGTGTTTGATACTTGTGCGGCGCTGAATCCTTCCCTACTCGCTCGCTCCACTTGCTCGTTGAGGAAGGGGCCTTAGCGCCTCAATTCAAGTAACCAATTTCTTCCGTATTTCAAACTATTTATTGTTTTTATAGAAGATTACTTACTATCTCAGTGAAATATGCTTGGACGGCTCCGAATGTGACTCGCATGGTAGCGGCCCCAAATCCAAGAGCGATGAAACTCACCACGACAACGAGATCAGCCTTCGAATCGTTGGGACTAAGCAAGAGCGTGAGCGCCACAAGCGTCCCCGACATCGTACTGATGAAGAGCCCTGTTAGAAATGACAAACTCGTGAAAAATGGATCAGTGAAACCCATAACGGAGTACGTTGGTTCATAGATTCCGACGTAAGATAAACTGAAGCCGATGACGACGTATCCGATAAAGCAGATAGTGATGAGGATAGTCCCGGGGCTAACGAGTTGATACAGTCCAAACAGTCCCCGTTCAAACGGGGTAGTTGGCTGTCGGATCCGTCTGAGTGGGCGATAGTCCATCTCCCTACGGCCAGAGCCCCCGTACCTCGTGGGATTCAGCGATCCGTGAGAGCGCAACAATATAGGCTGCATCACGCCACGTGACATCGCGGTGCTCGTATTCGTCTGTGACTGCCTGCCAAGCGGCTTTGCATCTCCGTTTCGAGTTCGTCGTTCACCCGTTCGAGCGACCACGATCGGCGATTGATATCCTGGAGCCACTCGAAGTAGCTCACCGTGACTCCGCCAGCATTAGCGAGAATATCGGGGATAACTGCAATGTCTCGCTCTGCGAGAATCGCACTCGCCGTCGAAGTGGTGGGACCGTTTGCGCCTTCAACGACGAGGTCAGCGGCGATCGCACTCGCATTTGCTTCGGTGATCACGTTTCCGAGAGCGGCAGGGATGAGTACGTCAACATCGAGTGTGAGCAACTCATCGTTTGAGATCACGTCGTCTGCGTATTTCGTGACGGCTTCAGGCTCCTCGTCGTGTGACGGGACGGTCGCCGTCTCGATCCCGTCTGGGTCGTACATTGCGCCGTTCACGTCACTGATTGCGACGACCATTGCTCCCCACTCATCAAGCAGCCGGGCGGCGTTCGCACCGACACTCCCGTAGCCCTGGATTGCGACCGTTGTTCCCTCGAGATCGCTCCCATAATATTCGCAGGCCTGCTTGGTGATGATCGCGACACTCCGTCCAGGCGCTTCCTCACGACCTTCACTCCCCCCGATGACTGGTGGCTTCCCGGTGACGACTCCCGGTATCGTTTCACCTTCCTGCATCGAGTACGCGTCCATCAGCCACGCCATCGTCTGTGGATCAGTACCCATATCCGGCGCGGGAATATCGCGATTCGGTCCGATAACATCGCGAATTTCCTGGGCAAACCGACGAGTGAGTCGCTCTTTTTCTCCCGAACTCAACTCTTTCGGGTTGACTGCGACGCCACCCTTGGCACCCCCGAACGGGAGATCCATAACAGCGCACTTCCAGGTCATCCACATGCCGAGTCCGACACACTCGTCTCTACTCACCTCGGGGTGATACCGGAGCCCTCCTTTAAACGGGCCTCTGACACTGTCGTGTTGAGCTCGGTAGCCGGTGAACACATCGACCGTACCGTCATCGCGTTCGACTGGGACTGTTACTTCGTGGACTTTCTTCGGATATCTGAGCCGTTCGACGATACTGGGGTCGATATCCAAGTGACTGGCAGCATGATCCAACTGACGGCGGGCGGTCTCGAGTGCCGACTCAGGCTCGATTGGTTCTGCCGCCTCGTCGTCCGATCCGTTGTGGGTGCTCTCAGATTTTGATGCCATAATTATTCAAGTGACATTCGCCGGTTTCGCATCGGGCCGCCACAGTCGGGACATTGGCCTGGGCTGTCTTCTGCGATGATGATGCTGCCACACTCGAAGCACTCGTACGGGGTTTTTTCGTCTGATTCAGGGTCGACATCTATCATAGTGGGTTCACGAGTGCCAGCCGGTAATATAGGGCACTCTATGTACGTGTAATAAGTGTATAAGGGAATATTCAGCTGTTAACCACCAAACACCCTCTGAAATTTGGAGTTAGTTATTGAACTCTTCGATTCCCGAAATTGAGATATTGTGCTCCTCGAAGAGCGTTTCGAACAGTTTGCGCTGGACAGTCCGAGAGTGTTTATAAAATGCTGGAGGGGAGATTCCGAGTGTCTCCGCAACATCTTCGCCTGTGTTCTCGCGTGGTGACTCGAAGAACCCGCTGTAGTATGCCGTCTGGATCACCTCGAGTTGCCGTGAGGTCAGTTTCTCGAGGAACTTCGAGTACAAGTCGCGTTCCATGGACTGATCCAGCGTCTGCTTCGAACGGAGTTCGACGGTGGAGAACGTCTCTCGGACGAGTTGGGTGATGGTCCGGACATCGATACTGTCCGGAATATCGATGACGAGGCTTGTGGATGTCGGGTCGGCGGTTGCCTCGTGGAAGACAGCACCATGATCGGCCAGCTCGAGAGCGAGAAACGGTTGGGTAAGCCGCAACCGGAGCACACTCCCCTCACCATCCGTACTAATCTGTTGTACGTCGTCAATCCCGACCAACTGCGAGGCGGCGTCTACAACGTCAGTTACTGCTCCGTCGTCGACAGTCACAAACACGTAACTTCCCTCTGTGGATTGTTGGACTCCACCTCGATACGAGAGTGTACACGCTGCGTCTCGAGCGAGCCGTGAAAGGATAAACGCAGGATCATCGATGCCGAATTCGACCCGCGTCACCGATGTCGTGAGCAGCTGGATTCTTTCGTTCAATAGCACTGAGCGCAGACGCGATAGTTTCGCCGAGTTCAGCGAGGACAGCCTTCGTCGTGTCGTCGAACGCGTCCTGGGTCGGTGCGTAGACAGTCAACACGCCGTGCGTAAGGTCGTTGTACACGAGAGGGATGCTCAATACAGAGAGGTAGTCACGAGCCAGTGCGGCCTTCCGCCACGGCTCGTCGCGGAGACCAGCGGCGACGTTCGTCACTATCGTCACGTCGCCAGTGGCCGCGGTTTGCCCGGCTGGCTCCCCAGCTGATGCGTCGATAGCGAATGCTTGGCTATCCAGATATCCCTGTTCGCTGCCTGCCCAAGCCCGTGGTTCGACGGAGTCAGTTATCCGGTCAATCGTCCCGATCCAGGCGAATTGGAATCGGTTCTCGCCGGTCAACAGCTCACAGACAGTATGGTCGATTTCCTCCCGTGTTTCCGCTTGCACGAGAGCTTGATCCATCTCCCGGATCGTCTCGTTGATCCGATTCAGCTCGGTCAGCTGTTCGTTTTGTTCCTGTAGTGTGCGATCTTGCTTTCGAAGTCGGGACTCGCGTGTGACGCGGTCAAGGGCTGCCTCGGCGGTTGCAGCGAGAAGATCAGCCAGTTCCCGGGTTACGTCGTCGAAGACGCCGACTCGGTCCGAGCCAGCGACGAACACGCCGTGGTTACCGAGTGGAATGTAGGCTGTACTGCGGAGGTCAGTCACCCGGTTTTCGAGCCGGTCTGCCTCATGAACATCGTCAAAAAACAGCGCTTCGTCCTCGACGAAACTGTAACCCGGAAGTGTTTCGCCGTCGGCGTGTACGGTGGGGAGCGGACCGTTGAGTTCTTTCATCGTCGCCGAGTGCGCTGTGGGTCGAAGCTCGTTGGCATCAGCATCAAAGAGATAGAACGCACTTGCATCCAGATCGAGGACGACAGGTGTGTCGTCGACGACATGCTGGGCGATTTCCTGATGCGTTTCGGCGTACAGAAAATCACGGGCGGTCTCTTGGAGGGTCGCAAGCGCCTCCTCGCGTTGCTTACGTTTCGTGATATCCCGACAGCTGAAGAGAAGCGTCCCGTCTTGAATCGAGACCTCGCGAACGTTGATCAGAAGCGTGTGCTCACGACCCGCTTTGTCCGTCGCGGTCGTCTCGATGTTCTTAAGCACGCCGTCTTCTGTGAGCTCCTCACAGTCGAAGAGGTCCGTACCGAGGAGGTTGTCGATCGTCCCTTGCTCGTGAATCTCGTCGGCCGTGTAGCCGAAGATGAAGTGGACGTTGGGACAAACATAGGTGTACTCGCCGGCCTCGTTCGTGATGAGGACGGTATCGGTCATGTTGTTGAGCGTGACGCGGTGGAGCTCCTCTGATTGTCGGAGGTCGCGTTCGAGATCGACGCGCTCGGTGATGTCTACGCCCTCAACGACGATTGAAACGAGATCTCCACGCTCGTTCTCGACTGGACGCACGGAGAGATCGATGACGCGTGGATCCTCGACGTGTGGCGGCTGTGTGACGACCGCGTTGCCGAATCTCCCATCGAACGCGTTCTCCACGATTTGTTGTACGTCCGTGCTCTTCGTACCGGTCTTTGCCCACCACGGAAGCGTCCAGAACGGTTCACCGACGATCGTTTCAACATCCACATCGCTCATTTCCCGTGCTGTCTTGTTCACACGCGCAAGTGAGCCAGCAGGATCGAGCACCCACGTCGCGGTCCGCGAATCGTTGAATATGGCGTCGAACTGTCTGGCCCGGTCCCATCGCGTGGCTGTCCGCCGTGCGGATCGGACGGCACGCTCGGTTCGTTCGATGAGTTCGTCGGTCATCTCTTCTACCGGCTCCGTGAGCACGATGTAATCCGTGACACCAGCCTTGATAGCGTCGCTGGCAATAGCTTCGCTCCCAGCGGCGGTACAAAGTACGACCGGGAGCGTCGTGGTTTCGGTGCGGATCTCCTTGAGGAGTTCCAGCCCTGTTGCCCCTTCGAGCGTGTCTCCGGTGATGAGACAGTCAATGGTCCGATTTCGGACTATATCACTCGCTTCCGCCTTGGTTCCAACTGTATGTACAGTCGCGTCAGTCCGTGTCTCAAGCGTAACAGCGAATTGCGTGAGCCAGTTATTTGTTCCGACGAGTAGTACCGTCGACGAATTGAGGACTAATTGAGAAGCGACCATTATTCGATCAGTTGAATACAGGGAACGCTTCCCTCGAGCCCGGTTCGAATTCGTCCCCAATTCTGCTGCTGGCCTAGGCCAGAATGAATGTACATTGGTGGTTAACCATCTAACAGTAAGAGAATAAAAGGATTTACCATCTAACCCTTAAAGGTATGCGGAGAGATACATAACATGGATACACTATCGTCAGAATTCGTTACAGGCACCTGTCGATACCCGATTTCCGTGGTTCACCGTCCGTCCACATTCTCGAGTAATGACTACCCAACCGACCCCCCAGCATCAAGAACCCACTAATAGCGATCCACACCAGAAACATCAGTCAACGTGGGGTATCGTCGCCGGCGCGAGCCTCATCTCGACAGGGTTGGCAGCCTACGAGATTGTGCCCGCGAGCGTCTCCCCGCTTATTCGTGACTCGCTGGGTATCGGGCCAACAATCGCAGGCTTCCTCGTTGGAGTCATGTTCGGTACTGCAGTGATCGCAAGCCTTCCAGTTGGTGCGGTGCTTGACCGGACAGACTCTAGAAACGTGATGGCACTCGCCGTTCTCACACTACTTGTCGCCGGAACGTGGGGATGGATTGCTGGACGGCAAGGGAACTACCGATCAGTGATTGCGTCGCGAGCGCTTGGGGGGGTCGCCTACGTCGTCGTGTGGAACGCTGGCATCGATATCGTGAGTCGAGCAGCGACTAGCGGGAATCGAGCAACCGCTGTCGGCATTTTCACCGCAAGTGGCCCGATCGGATTCGCGCTCGGTCAAGGAACCGGGCCACTCATTGCGCATCGATTCGGGTGGCCTACAATCTTTATTGCGTTCACGGGGCTCACAGTCATGGGTCTCATCGTATTCTGGCCAGCAAGTCGAGGGATCGGGACGAGTCAGGGAGATGCCCCCTCGGTTCAGGAGTTTGGTGCAGTTCTTCGGAACCGGGAGGTCTGGTCTGTCGGATTGCTCGGGTTTCTCGGCTATTCGCTGTACTTGTTCGTGAATAGCTGGGGCGCGTCGTATCTCACGACCGAGCTTGGCCTGTCACTCGCTGTGAGTGGACTCCTGGTGGCAGTGTTCCCCGCAATCGGGGTCGTCTCTAGAATCAGTAGTGGCCTCCTGTCTGACCGCGTCTTCGGTGGTCGCCGCCAACCCATCGTTTTCGGGTCCTTCGCAGCTGCTGCTCCGCTCGTATTGGTGTTCACTCAGTTTCGGTCACTTCCATTACTCGTTGCGCTCCTGCTGCTCACCGGGTTCGCGGTTCAGCTTACGCTGGGGCTGTCTTTCACGTATGTCCGGGAAGTCGTCGATTCAAGAGTCGCTGCGACAGCCGTCGCGTTCCAGACGAGTGTCGGGTTAGCGGGGGCGTTCCTTGCCCCGATTGTAGGCGGCGTTGTTGTCGACCGAGCGGGGTTCGATACGGCATTTCTACTCGCTGGAGTCGTCGCTATCTGTGGAATCGTGGTTGCATGGCGAGCTCCAGAGCCAGGTTACTCGTAGAAAGGGTTCAGCAACTGTCTTTCACGCTGTCAAGTCGTGGTACTCGGCGCTGAACAGCTGTTGGTGCTCTTCAACTGGAAAGGATTCTGCGACAGTTCGGCTCTCGGTGATGAACGTCGGTACGTCGGTGGCGCCGTTTTGACGTGTAGGTTGAAACCCTCTGAAGTTGATAGTTTTTCATCCTCAATCGCTCAGTACAGGGGACTCATGAATCGCTCAGTACAGACGTAGCGACGAGCGATTGCGGAAGTGAGTATCGCAGATCGGTAGTAGCGATTCGGTATTTAAATAGTCGCTAGCGGCGCCGACGGTCGATTATAAATGGCAGGCGGTGCGGTGGCGCGCCTGCGAGCGGCCGGAGCGAAGCGGAGGCCGCGAGCCAGCCCGCGAGGGACGCCGCGAACGCCCGCAAGGGCGTGAGCGGCGAGGCTGGGGAGGCGTGAGGTGCTGTGCGGTGCTGTGCGGTGCTGTGCGGTGCTGTGCGGGGCGGGACTCAAAGGGGCAGTCGCGAGGCGGGCGCAGGCGACGTAAGCACCGCAACGAGGGAGCGGTAGCGACCGAGTGAGGAGCGCAGCGAGCGTGCGCCCGCCTCGCGACTGGGGATTTGAAGGCCCTCACCGCAGCAGCGTCGACCGCTTATAAACAGCCGACAGCAACACGGTGATCTGACTTATAAATCCCCACGCCATCACACTGAGCGACGTACTACACCTACTCCCGCACAAGATCAAGAAACACTATTCAGTAACCGGCTATCTCAGACGAGAACATATCTGAAGAAAAGGATTTCAACAGAGCCACATATCCGGCTCTGTTGAACCCACATTCTTCAGAGATACGATAGGCTGAAACAGCCGGTTGGTGAGAGCTGCGTGTGTTTCGTCGCTATCCGATGACGAAGAACCCGCTCCACACGAGGATAGAGGCGAGGATCGCGGCGATGAACACTACCGCCGTAATCACCTGCGAACCCCGACGGTTGTTTTGACGAGCGGCCACGATTGCCGGAATAGCAGTCACCACTACAGCAGGCACCACCGTATAAATCACTGTACTGGGAATGAATTGGTCGAGTCCGATGGTATCGAAGACGATCAGTGAGACGAATTGTACGGGCAGTATCGCGGCGACCGACACGATACACAGGAGGGAGAAACCGACATCACGCAATCCCACATTGAGGGTCTTGGAGGACATCGCCATATGAATAATCCATAGTGCTCCGACAAATACTTACACCCGAGAAAATCGGTCGGCTTTAGGTAGGTTAACTCCCTGTGTTGACCGCAACCGGGCCAGAATATATCATTTGTTGAGGATTTCAACAGAGCCACTTCTTGTGGATCAAATTCCTCCATGCGGTCAAGCACCTAGCAGATCGGTACGAGCTGCTGCTGCGCTGATGGGTGGTGTGTGCGTAAATGGAGCAACACCTATTCGACCTCCCATGATGGTGCTTCCTTGGCACGTAGGCCAATCAGAGCCACGCGTTCTGAAACGCTGTTGAATCATCGGCCTTTGACCACCCCAGTACCTATTTACGCACTCTGAGGACTTAGCAGGCTTTCATCCTATCAGAGCCAGGAGTTCTTATTGCTTGAAGAACACGTGCTACGTGACGCTGAACGGCATTACCAGCCAGTATGTCGGGCGGCGGGGAAAGCGTACTGTTAATTCCCTCAAATACCGAGATCGCGGAACGTCCAGTCATTCGAGAGATCGGCATCGAAGCCCATCTCTTCGACGAGGTCTCGGATACGCTGTTCGACTGTCTCGTCGAGTTCGAAGGCGTAATCCAACTCATCGTACCAGTCGTAGTACCGTGGCATCCCCGGCCAGTGGCTGTCTGTTTTCAGTCCGTAGACGCAGTCGAGCAGGTAGCGACGATATGGCATATCGTCACGGGTGACGCGAGGGAGCGTCCCATTGATCGAATCGTCTCGTACCAGCTGTTCGAGCAGGTCGACGGCAGCGTACTGGTCAGCGTAGAAGGCGTGTTCGACTGTTGGGCTGACGGAGAAGATGTCCTCCGTCGTACGGGCGTGGAGCTGGTCGACGACTGAGTGGTTTGGATGTCCGATTCCCCACCCATAAGCATGGACTTCCTCGCGTGCGACATCGTCGCTTTCGGGAGCGTTGACCGCGACAGTGTTCAGATATTCGAGTGCCTTGACCGGAATCGCCTCGACACCATCGGTTATCCGCGTTCGAATAAGATATCGCCCGACAGCGTTTGCTATTGTGGGCGTGACGAGCGGAAATTCGGCCTTCTCAGTGGGCTCATGCGCATCGATTACATCCGCAAGGAATGGCCAACCGTGTACTCTCGTTGCATCGTCGAGTTCGTTGCTGACGCGCTCGTAGTATGGCCAGAAGACGTCCCGAAACGTATCTCCACTGCTGTCTTCCTCGACTGCAGTCGAGAGTGCTGCTTCGAATTCGACGACTGCGTAGTGTAGGGCATCCACGTCACCGTCGGAGAAACGATCAAGCAGGTTATCGAGTTCGGCAACCTCTTTGTTCCGTTTTTGGCTTGGAGATGAGTCAGATTTAGACCTCCCCGAATCGGTCGAGGCCGAGAACGTGTCCGATTGGACATCGCCACAGTCGTGAAGTCGGAGATGAGTGAGTGTCTCGAACGACTCCCCGCAATCGTCGCACTCGTGAGCCATAGTCCGACTAGAGGCATGTGGAGGAAATGTGTTCCCCCTGGAACCGGATTGCGGAACTAATCTCTCTCCCCTAGCGAGTACCGACCTTCCCCAATCTCGATGTCTCTTATCGAGATGGACGAGGACTTCTGCGTGTCCGAGTCAGTATCTCGTAGTGGCTTCGACTCCCGAGTCTCGTCGAACGATCTTTCGACGTATCGCTCAGCGATTGTACGTTGAGTGGCCGGCGTATGATTCGACACCACTGTATGACCGAACGTCGCTCGCGGGACTGGAATCAGATGTTCGGACGATTTCGGAGACGTGGTTCTGCCACGAGTGCCACAACTCGGTCGAAAAGTTCGTCTGTTCGCTGCCGCTCGCTTACTTCAAATTCGAGACCCATGACCGCTATGCGGGATCGACGAGCTACGAGATGGACACCCTCTTTCGAGTGTTCATGTTGAAAGAACTCCACGGATGGGACCACGAGACAGCACTCGTCGAATTCCTCGAGTGCCACCCTGAATTGCGTGAGCAACTCGGACTCGAGAGCGTTCCGAATCAGTCGACGCTCTGGCGTAGCTGGCACGAGCGCTTCACGGGTGAGTTACGCGAGACGGTTGAGACGGCTGCCCGGACGGCCCTGATCAATGCCCAAAACGCGGGTGTGAGCGTTCCGCGTGACCCGGACAGGACGCTCCCTCAGCGAGGAGACAGTACCGGAGACTCCGATCCGGACGAGCAGACCGTGCTGGAACAGGCGGGAACGATCACGGATCACGTCAGTCGCGTTGTCTTCCCGGCGTTCTCGATGGATCGCGGAGAGGGCTGTGAGATCCACGAGAATGCCTACTGGGACTTACAGACCTATCTCGGCCTCCGCGAGAACTTAGCTGCCAATGAGGGGGCTCGGAGCTTCATCTACGAGTCGACGCGTAGTCGGACACCTCTGGGGCACGCCCATCGTGATCAGATTCGTGACCTCTCGATAGCGGAGATTCGTGAGATGTACCGTCAGGCCGTGAAACGGCTATTGGATGAAGTCGCGGAGACAGAGCAGTTCTTCCGAGCCGGAATCGTGGCCATCGACATCACTGAAGCTGAGCCCTTCACCGGTGATAGAACAGGTCACGAGGATGAGATCATCGGGACAAAGAGAAGACCGACGAATACGCCTATCAGTGGGCGACCGTCCAGCTCGTCGGTAATGCGGTCCCGATTGTCTTAGACGCAAGGCCGGTGCGGCGTGGCGAGAGTCGGCTGGAAATTGTCGAGGATCTGACTCGACTCGGCTGAGGACCTCGTCCACGTCGACAGCGTGCTGATGGACAGAGAATTCGACAGCCAACACGTCTTGGAGATGATTAGCCAACGCGGGCTCACGTACGTCGTCCCAAAGCGGATGCACACGAGCGAGAGAGCCCAGGCGAAACGACTCTTGAAGAGTGAGACAGATCGATACGTGAACGACCGTAAGCTCCACTTGGGCAAGAATGAGTGGCACCAGACGACGCTCGTGTACCGTCGAAACGAGAATTCTGAACACACTGACCACCGGCAGTATTCGGTGTTCATGTGCAACGGTAATGTGGGACTGCTGAGTGAGTACGGCTATCGCTGGGAGATCGAGAGCGGCTACCGGAGCATTAAGCGGTTCATGGCCGCGACAACCTCGAAGAACTTCGTACTGCGATTCTTCTACTTCGCGTTCGCCTGTCTGCTGTACTCAATCTGGCGGGCCGTCGACCTCCTCGTGGAAGTCGAGTTGACGGGTGAGTACGAGCATTCCCCGATTGTGACTGCGGACAATACGCTCACACTGTTGAAGAAGGAAACTGGAGTCGGGTAATCGCCGATATTGAGCCAGTGAGAACAGGAGTAACGAGCGGCAGCGCTGTTCTGATCTCTTCAAATACGCAGTTCTAGTTGGGATACTAACTGGAAGTGGTGTCCCGGCCCGAGTGTGAACCGTGTCAAGTTCGGTGGTTCGGCTGATATCGTGGATACCAGCGGTGCTATAGCCGCCGTAGTCTCAACTTCCCAACCTGACTGTTCGGCATTTCTACAAACGAAATGAGGGGGCAAGCGATGGTTCAGGAGACCAAACAGGTCGTACGAACGAAACCCGCGACAGAAAACCCAATTAGATTACCATTCGAGTGCTGATCGGTGAGATCTCGGGTGGAAATACCGCTGAAAAAACAGAACTGCCGCTCGTGAAAACAGGCTCACACGGAGAAATCTGGTGGTCAGTCAGGCGGGTCGAACAGGCAGAACGCGACCAACTCGATCAGCTCTCCCGCAAGAATCGGCGGAGATTCACCCAGATCGACATCCACTCGGATCCCGCAGCATGAAGTTCGCCATCCGCCACACGTTATACAACAGCGTCCCGACCACAAAGTACAGGAACCGGATGCGGAAGTCCTTCGATGCCGTCGTTGGCAGAAAGTGCTTCTTGATGGTCTTGTACTCGTTTTCAATCTCCATCCGCTGGCCGTACTGTCCAAGCAGCGCTTCTGCACGGTGATGATCGATGTGCTCGTTCACCGTGAACACCGCGTACTTGTCACCGTCCTTCTTCGACGGCGTGTAGATGGACGTGATGTCGTGTTCACGACCGCCATACTCGTGCGTCCCGTGCCCGATACGACTGTCGTACGTGTCGTGGTCTTTAATCTCCTCAATATTCTCCTTATCCACCTTCGCACGGGCTGGCTTCCCTAGCACGTACAGCAATCCACGCCGGTCGATCACGTCCCGTGTCTCCTTGCTGCTGAACCCACGGTCAAGGAACACCTTGTGAATGTCCATGTGACGGGATGCCTGCTCTAACAAGCTCTCTACGATGTCAGCACGAGACGTTCGCTCAACATCCCATCCCATCTCGTGTTCCCACTTCCGCTGATCACGGACGGGTTCCACCCCGAGGACAATCGGTGTGTTTTCTGCGATAATCGTGATGGTCGCAAACTTGTATCCACGCTCATCGCTGTCTTTGAGCCCGGAAACCAGATCCGGATGCTCGGGGTCCAACAATTTCTCTTTCCCGTCAATGGTCACTCTGATGGGTTCCCTGTCCGAGTCACGAGCTTCTTTCTCGGACATGAACGGCGAGGCATAGAAATTCCACGCAGTGATGTCTATCGCCGCGTGAACCGGTTCCGTGAACCCAGCATCATCGTACTCCTCATCGGTAAGTTCGTCTAAAATGTTCTCAACGCCTGCGTGGAACGGTTCAAGGACTTCGTCACGGATTCGTTTCCACGCCGGAACCTGCTTCCCAGTCACGAATTCATCGAACGTGAGTTGCGAGTCAGGCTTGGCGACCTTCTTCATCGTACGGTTATGCGAGGAGCCGTGCGGAACGCTTTCTCGTTCGCTAAGCCGGGCGAACCGGCGCGATGGAGTCGTTGTTCCGGCCCGAGACATATTCAGGTACCCTTGTCGCTCGAAATACGCTTCCAACGGGTACTTCGCGTTACTGGCACGATCTGCGGTGAATTCACTGAACCCAAGTTCAGTCGCACGCTCCACCGCGTCCATGATCTCCGTGTCACTGACCTGGTCGTGCTGAACCGTTTCAGGGTCAAGCGCTGGCTCATTCGTCCGGATGATGTCGTGATCGCTGCACACTGACCGAATGACTTCAGCAGCGTCTTTCAGCAGTCGGCGTTCGTCCGGGTCGAACCGTTCTCGCTTATTGTGACTGATGATCTGCTGTGAGATCGGGCGGTCAAATCCGAGACGGAGATGCACGTACGCAGCGCCTTGCAAGCGGCGGGCGAGCTCCGACTGATTCAGATCGCGTGCGTGCTTGTAGAGGAATAACCGAACCATCGGTTCCAAATCGAACTTCGCACGACCGGGATCGTCGTACCCGCTGAACCACTCAGCACCGATGTTGAGATTCGTGATGATGCGTGTGATGTGGTCGTGAATATGGCACAGATCCTCTGTCTGGGTCTCAATAGACCGAAGGGTTTCGTCTGAAGACGGTGTTTCAGACGCTGTCATCGACACCACCTCTCCGGAAGTCGTAGCTGCTGGTGACGCTGAAGGGAAGCAGGAATTGACGCGTGGCTCCCGACCGCGAGCAGACCGTGGCCGAATAGTGGGGAGCCGTTCATAGCGTACCAGTATATTACTTCGAATCGAAGTGTAAGGATCGGGGTGTTGTTTCCGGAAACCTGCCTCAACCTACGCTATGGGTGGTTAAACGCGATGTGCGTACAGGATGATTCGATTTCCGAATTGTTCCAAATCAAACTGTATTTTGAAACGAAGCTAAGTTCAGAGTAGAAGAAAGTTTGACTACGAATGCCTACAGGATATAGCGTGTGAGACATGGCAGACACGCTTAGGGAGTTCTTTGAGCTGCGTGGCGGGATCGGCCTTCTTGTCGTCTTGAAAGGTGGATCAAAACGATTCAAACATCTGAACGAGCGATTACAGATTAGTTCCTCAACGTTGTCGAAGCGGATTGGGGAAGCGAAAGACCTCGGGCTGATTACCCCAGAAATCGATGACCGGGAGACATCGGTGAAGAATCAGTATCGAGTTACAGAGCGTGGGCAATATGTAGTAGCAAAAATGGAGCGATTAGACATCGTCCACGCGTATCGAACAATGCTTGATATGCAGGCACAAGTTGAGGGTGGGAAGCAAGACCTGGTGGAGTGGATTGAGGGTGAGAAGACGAAAGAAGAGTTAGCGAGACGCAGTGACAGCGATCCGTACGTTGATCCGTTCGGTGAAGATGTGACGAGCTTCTCCGGTGAAGACTTTGATCGAGATTATGATGATGAGTTCTTCACAAAAGAATGACTATTTATAAAATTTATTTCAAGAAATTATTTCCGGAGAGCGCTAATCACTACGGCTGCATACCAAACAGTGAACTTCTTGAATTATCCAAACTTCTTAGTGAACTGATGTGAGATGATAACTATGGAAAGATTATATTTGTATCAAGGTTCGTTAGCTGTATGGGGATTATCGTTTCTCCTCAACGCCGGGACTTCATTCGCTACCGGAGACGGGGGCCTTGTTCCAATCCTCGTTGCAGTAAGTGGGAGTGCTCTGGTCCTCGGCTCGGGCTATGAATCTCTCCGAACTGATCCCGATGAGTTCACTGTCTCTGCTGGTGCACTCCTTGTTATCAGTGGCACTGCTTGTTTGATTCTGATCCTGACCGTCCTTGAGATTGTGCTTCCACTTTAATTGTCTGGCATACGCTCTGTGCTGACTGATCCTTGTATCGTATAAACTGAACGGCAAAGGGAATATACACAGTGGGGTAGAATTAGTACATAGTGATTGAAATGGCTCCATGGAAATCTACAGTAGGTGAAATGTACTGCTCCGGTTACGAGGAGTACAACTAATTAGTTCAATGTTCAAAGATTTGATTGAAGACTACAGAAAGGAATATCGAGAAGCCAATGGCGATTTTGACCATCGTATTGCGGGCTACGGATTAATCGGACTTGCTATCTTGGTCGTAAACGCAACAATTGTGACGACCGGTAAGAACGAGCTCGGCCTTACAGATTCAACAGTCTTCTTACTAATCGTTCTCGCAGGGGCCTCTCTCCCTTTTATACTGTGGTACCCGTTGCGAAAAGTCGGTCTTTAGTGAGGTCATTGCTGATTGGCTCCATTGAATCTTCTCCTTCAGAGATACCCTCATCTAGCAATCCTCTGCCTGTACTGACCGATCAAAAGAGTAGCTGAACATTCTTCGAGTTAAGAATCATATGATTAATGAAGTGAGGGAAAGGTATCGAGATCGTTCCGCATTAGTGTGCTGATTCGGAAAGACTCAATCAATTTGACCACATAATTGTTCTTCAATTGGTGGTTTGTAGAAACCCAAACTGCCAAGTTGGGAACTTCCCACATTCTTCGCGTGCTTATAAACCTACAAATGAAACTAGGAAATTCACGAGCTGATGATTCCCAATTCGGTGCGAAAATCGGCCGAGGTTGAATTAGCAACCACGAACCACCCATCTGGATGACAACTATCCCGAAAATCCGCAAAAATCGATAGAGCAGCCGCTACCGAATTGGTGGACCCAGAGTGAGAAAAACGTTACCCGAACTCACGCAGGAAGTCGCCCAACGCTCGCACGAACGTCTTTGCCGTGATCACTGGCGGTGACCGGATCGGCTCGTCGAGCGCGACCTTGATCAAATAGTCTGTGAGCCGCCACAGATTGTAGATCAGCGTCGACAGCGCGAAGTTACACAGGCGAAGTCGGTAGTCCGTCGACGACGTCTTCGGCATGAAATCCTTGATCGACTTGTACTGGTTCTCGATGTCCCACCGCCGACTATACCCGTTCACGACACTCGAGATCTCCTCGGGCTCGACGCGGTCCTGGTTCGTTACGAACACCGCGTACTTTCCGTCAGCGTCGTCGCTCGTACTCGGGGCATAGAGGAACTCAGCCTCATGATGGATCTCACCATCGATTCCAAATGGAACGTCGTGTTTGACAGCTTCGTCCGCCGTCGGGTGTTCCTGAATATCCTGGATCGCCTCTAAATCATCCTCGTACGTCGGCACTGGAGACAGATACGTGAGCCCGCGATCATGAACGTCTGCGTACACTCGGTTGACGTAGAATCCGCGGTCGAACATCACCAGATCCAGATCGACGAACTGCTCAGCGCGATCGAGCAATCGACTCACTAAATCGGCTTTCGAGTACGATGGAGAATCGTCGGGCTCCCACGCGGAATTCTCTTTCACTGGCTCAATACCGAGAACGATCGGTGCATGGTCGCCAACCAGTGTGATAGTGGCGTACTTGTACCCGCGCTTGTACTCGCCGTCTTTCTTGTACCCGCTCACCATCTTCGGGTAGTCTGGCTTCGCGATCCCCGCCTCTTTGTCCTCCCACGGCCAGACGTGGAACTGTTCGTGGGTGATGTCGATCGCCGCAACGGTCTCACGAGAATCGAAGGGATCGTCACCACGGATCGAGTTGATGATGTTTTCCGTCGCGGCGTTGAACGCCGTCATAATAGCGTCCCGAATCTGGTCGATCTCGGGCATCGAGTTATCGTCCTCGAAGTCCTCGAACGTGAGCTGGCCGTCCGAGTCTTTGGGCGTGGCTATCTTCTTGATTGCCCGTAGGAAGGTCGAGTCGTCGCAGATGAGTTCGTCGTCGGTAAGCCAGCCGTACTCGGCTTCTGAATGAGCACTACCGTTGTTCGCGCAGATGCTCGCGAACATATCCAGCATTACCTCGTCGGAGTACGTCTTGTGGGCTGCTCGGTGGGTGTCGAATTCGGGGATAACGTGTTTTCGAGCGAGCGTGAGCGTCTTCTGGGCCTTCTCCTTCTTGTACTCATTCGCGCTTTGTGACTCCTCCTCGGCGTCGGCTGGGACTGATGGGACGAGCCCTGCTGTGAGGACACCGTTGTCGAGAGCAACTTGTCGGACGCCAGCAACCGTCCGATTAAGGATCTCTTGGGTATCTTCGCTGAATTGCGCATGCGTGTACGAGAGCTGTTGTTGAGTCGGTGTATTCGAGAGATCGGTGATATCGAGGTGGAAGCTCTTGACTAAGCTCGGCTCCCGACCGAGTCGTTGCGCTAATTCGTTCTGGGAGATGCCTCGAATCCCTTTGAACAAGAGCGTGCGGAACATCTCGTCAGTTCCAAAGGTTACGCGGTTCTGATTGCGGGCATCCTCCAGTTCGTCGACGGGGATTGAGAGTTTCCGGATGACGTCCCAGAGGTGGTCTTCACGCTCACAGAGCGTCTCCGCGTGGACAATGATTGACTCAGCGACAGCCGACGGATCAGTCGACATTGAGCCACCTCCGGGACAAGCTGCTCTGTTTCTGGGCTGCGGTCGACCAGATACTGGAGTGATAGGGTGTAGAAGCGTCTGCTGTGAAGGAGCGAATATCAGTATAGAATAGAGTGAAAGTTTGATTGTGCATTAATGCCGATAGTCTGCTCTTGGCTTGTAGTGGGAGACATATGAAGAGGTATGCGTGCTATACTTGGAGAATTGATTGTGACTACAATTCGATGTGAGTCAAGAATCAGTATGAATCGAATATCGCTTGGGTTTATAGTAGTGGGCCGAGAACAGGGAGACACAATGGGCTTGGACGAACTCGAATCGTTTCTTCGCAAGAAAGGAGCGGCGGAACTCATCACGGAGATCGGGACGGGAACAGCGACGTTCAACGCACTCGTCGACGCGGTTTCGGTAAGTGGATCGACAGTGTCCTCACGGCTCTCGGAAGGTGTTGAGCGCGACGTGTTCACGGTGAGTCACAGGCCGACCGAGCATGGGACAGAGAAGCGATATAAGCTCACGATCCTCGGACGTCGCGTGTATGATTGGGCAGTACAGACGGAATTCGAGCGGAAGGCCCGAGAGCTCCGGCGGATTCGGCAGGAACGTGAGACGGCGTTCGAACAGCTGGTTGGGAAAATCAATCGGGATATGGAGATTCGCAAAATGGTAGTCGACGTAGATCCAATGGTGGATGAGGACGTAGAGCTGCCTGAGGGTACGTCTGTCGTGCAGAAAGAGCCGTCAGAGGAAGCACTCCGTGAAGCTCATTTCGAACGGATGGAAGAATCCCTCGAGCCCATTACAGACGACCAATCCGAAGAGAATAGTGAGTGAAGACAAACTCCTGAACGCTAAGTACAGACGGCCTTCCTATTGTTCGATAAAGGACGAGACTTCGCCGACAACCCCCGTTCGCTGATTCCGATGGGCGAGCGCGACAGCGTCTGACTCCTTGACTTCAACTATGCGTACAATCTCTTCTGCGCGTACTCCGACGCCGACGAATGCTCGGTCGTCTCCTTCGAGAACACCTTGACGGGCACATCGAAGCGGACGAACGCTATGCGGAGTAACACCTAACTCCCCGCCCGAAAGACCTCCGCGTATGAACCGCGAACGCACCATTCGCGCCCTCCCACGCGTTCTCGCCGCCCTCGCCCTGCTCGTCCCGTTCGCCGCTGTTCTCCCCAGCATCGAACCTCCACCCGCGACTGCCATCCTTCTCAGCCCCCTCGTTCTCGTCGCCGCCGTCCTCGCGCGCGCCGGTGTCACCCGCGACCCCGTTGACATCATCCTCGCCACCGTCACCGCGCCCTGTATCCTCGCCGTCGCCTACGCCCTCTACGAACACCTCGCCCTCACCCCCGGCGTCGTCTGGGGCCCGCTCTTCGTCGCCCTCGCCACAGCTCTCCTCGCCCTCGCCGTCCTTTCTGACGCCGCCATCGAACGACTCACTGGCACACAGACGGCTTAACCGCAGGCAACACGGTTTCTTTATTCAGAATGATGGGAGGAACGGCTGGTCGATACGCAACCGAATGTAGCACGACTCCAAGTCCTATCTGACATCCGTAATATATTTCAAAAGGTTTGGCTCTGTTGAAATCCCCTTCTTCAGAGATATTCTTGTCTGAAACAGCTGGTCGCTGAAGAGTGCGAAAAGAACAAACTGTTTCTCCTTGGAATGTAACTCTCTCAACGTGATCGATCAGGAGTTACGGAGGAACCTCTGTAGGGTAGGAATCATCGTTGTTGCTTTCTTCGGAGCAGTTTTTCTTTTCGTCTACCTCAATTCGTATTTCCTCAGCTCCCTGTTCTCGTTAGTCGCCGTCGCTGGTGTGTTCCTGCTCTTGAATCTTCAGAAGGCGTACTCAGTCATTATGATCGTCGTTGGAGTTCTCGCACTTGCGTTCGCCGTTCTCGGCTATCTGAATCTCGGTCTCGTAAATATGCCCGTTCTGTATGCCCTCCTCGCAGTACTGGGAATCGTTCGTGGCGGTCAGGCGTATCGAGCAACGGAATAACTGTATTGACTGTCGTCGGATCAGAATGTCTCTCCCGTGAAGGGTTTCAATAGAGTCAGTGCGGTTCGAGCAACGAGCAGCAAACCGAGTACGCTGCCGACCACGAGCGCAACCAGCGGGGCAAGCACCACACCGCCCGCGTCAGCGATGGTGAGGACGTACACGCTCCCGACCACCCACCAGAGCGTGTAGCCGGCGAGCCCGCCGAAGACGAGTGACGTTCCAATCCGTCGGAGGCTCGTATCGTCACCTTGCGCCCGGTTATCGGAGCCGACATACGCCGAGGCAAGTCGCACGCCGTGTCGTACTACGCGAGCAAGTACTGACACTGCGAGGAGCCCCGGAACGAGAAGTGTTCCAGGGATAAACACGGTGTCGATGAGCGTCGCGACGATCCCACCGTCGAACACGAATCCGGGCTCAATCACCCAAACGGCGGCAAGTGTCACGGTCAGCACGGCGAGTATCGGCTCCACCGTCCGTCGGCGAGCTGATGGCGAGAACAACGTCCGTGTCATCTATCCATCTCACGGAAACCGTGATAGCGACTACAGAATCTTGATTGGAGAGCATTCTCAAGAGAGCCCAGAACCTCTACCCTTTGAGTTTGACGTTTCTGTGGTAGATTCCTAGTAGTTGCCATAGAGTGTAGTCTTCATAGCTTTACAATAGGTTTGACCACTACTCAAACGGTTATTTGAGCGCCCGGGGGTTTCTTTCCATATTACCTACAAAGTCTAGTATGGATCTCGCCGGTCGGATCGTGCGTCGGTTCCGGAGTGGCCCTGACGAGCCGGTGATCGCTGGTCTCGAAGACGAAGATGCTGACCAACTGTTTGATGCACTGGGTTCTGAAATGTCACGGGCCGTGTTAGCAGCATGTTACGAGGACGGACAAACCCGATCGGAGCTGGCAGACGAGCTAGAAACGAGCATCCAAAACATCAGCTATCACGTTGACAAACTCGAATCTGCGGGGTTACTTGAGCCAGCCGAAACACGCTATGGAGCGAACGGTAGCGAGGTTCTCGTCTACGAGCCATCGAAACAGGCAGTTATTATCGCGGCGGGAGAGACCAATTTCGTTGATCGGCTCTCTGAGGCGGTAGATAAACTGTTCGCACCCGTCGCACTTGCAGGGCTTCTGTCACTAATCGTTGGTATACTCGTACGCGGTCCTGCACCAGTTGGAATGATGGGTGGTGGTGGAACAGTAACTGGGCCCACGGGAACGCAAGCAGGACTCGTAACTGCAATTGCAACGTTTATTTTGTCGATATTCGTCATACTTGTAGCAGCTCAGAGGGGTGTATTCGATAGTGGCAGCGCCGTCAGCCGGACGGGTTTGATGCGAAAGTTTCTCGGACGGAGTGTAACCGGAACCCGACGAGACGCTATTTTGATCACCGCTATCGTGTTCGGGACGTTTCTGACGCTTGATCTGATCGCAACCGGTACTGCACACCAACTGACGGTAGTCGCGTGGCTTGCGATTCAACTGATGATTCCTGGAGGGGTCGTGCTGGCTGCTGTATTAGCATACTCGAACGATGGCTTATTCGTGAGTTGGGGGGCTGCGAGCGCGCCCGTCGTTGGTATATGGGCCTACATCGTCGGCGGCGATCTCGCAAGAGGTGGTTTTGAGCCGATTTTGATCGCACTCGGACCGGTTATTGTTATGCTGGTTACTGCACCAGTCGGATCGATCGCCTTTCTCATCGGTCAAACAACCGCTAAACGTTTTCAAGAGGCGGATCACGAGTCGCTCTCAAGCCAAGCCATCGGGCTCCTGGTAGCACACCCGATCATGGCCGGTGCGATTACAGTCGTCTATTTCGCACTAGTTCGGTGACTGATTAAGAATAGAGATTTCGCTGAAACGCTATCTATCTGATATTCTTTCAACTGGAACATCCGGTAGGTAGGCATCCCTCAGCGACCAGCCGTTTCAGACAAGAATACGTCGGAAGAACAGGAGTTCAACAGAGCCACGACAATCGATACCGGTCAATTTATTCAGAATCTCACAGACGTCCTATTATGCCCTACACTCCATTCCATCTTGGACCCGTCCTCCTTCTTGGTGTCCTGCTCTATCAGTGGGTAGATCTCCCGACCCTCTTAGTGAGCAGTATCATCATCGACATTCGTGCTGCCCTCGTGGTGTTCGGGCCGCTTGAACCACCAATCCACGGAGTCCTAACCACATTTGCTGGCGGAACAGTTATCGCAATTATAGTCACTGCTGTCGTCTCCTCGCTTTCCAATTCGATCGACCGATGGCTTGATCGTGGGCGTTTGACTGATCGTATTTCTCGTGGTGGAATATTTGCTGGGAGTATTCTCGGTGTCTATTCGCACGTGGTTCTTGACTCGATACTGTATACAGACGCCCGCCCGTTCTATCCGGTCCCCTGGAACCCGTTCTTCGTCGATGGCGTAAAATTCATTCCTGTCTACGTCGGTTGCGACTCTCAGTGGCATTCTCGGAATCATCGCCTTTGCTATGAAATACCGCAGCAAATCCTAGCTCAAGAACCCGTAACTAGAATACTACTCGATATACCTAACGGCAGTTCTACTACGAACCTTATCTTCAGGGTGTCATAGAACAGTTGGCACATCCATCTTCTGACCTCCTGAACCGCTCAATGCAGGTAGCTGACCTACCGAGAATACGTTAAATTACTCACTACCTGTCAAAATAGCCGTGCGGGACATAGAATCTAAGTCTGGCAGTTCTCGTAATTGGCTTATTCAACCTGTTTTTGCTTAGAATTTATTCTTCTTTCATGGTATTTCTTAAATAGATACAGCAGAATTCCGATGGAGGATATAAACAATCCTATAGGAATAATCCAAATACTAGTTAGTAGGGACAAAAGAAGAGATAAAAATATAAGCAAGATACCAACCGCAACAATATCTTTTGGCTCCATAATTTATGTTGAATGCCCAACTCCATAAATCGTAGCTTCACTATCCGCGCTGTAGATCTCGCACGGATATCGTAACGTTCCTCGAACTGGCAGAAATATCCGTGGTTAATACGTACTCTTCAGCGCTAGCAGCTTCAGACGAGAATGTGTCTGGAGAATCGGGTTTCAACAGAACAATAAACGGAGGTGCGTGGTTACGTTGGAATTTCTGAGTCGATGAATCTCTGACCTGCGTATCCAAGGATGAAGCCAAGAACACCAAGCGGAACACCAAACGCTAGCCCCCATCCGATGCCGAGTATGAGTGTTTCACCAACTCCCGGGTTGCCGATTTGACCCTCTCCAATAATGTGGATGAAGAGCGCAGTCACGGGGGCGATACATAGCAAGAGACTCGCTACGAGGCTTCGGTTCTGATACGCCTGCCACGCAGACAACAGAACCAGTATTCCTGCGGCCCCGTAGACAATCACTCGCCCCGGAATGAGCGCATAAACCGTCTGGTAGTAGTCGAATAGATAGAAGGTGAAGATGACGATGAAGAGGCTAGCAGCTAGTACTCCCCACCGTTTAGTCAAATCGAGATCATCACCGACGAGGAACGCTCCGATTCGGTTCTGAGTCTCTACCATATCGTACCATTCGCTTACATTTCTCATCAAGCTTTCGCCGAGATTACGTCTCTCTTCTTTCATCTTGTGAGCAATACAGGAGACTCAAGAGTCGCTCAGTACAAATAACATATTTACTACGGCCGAATGTAGTCGGATATGTGAAACGCCGCCACGCCCTCCTCGCCGCGACCACCGTGTTGTCCGGGTTCTCCGGCTGTATCACCCCGTTCACGTCCAGCGGATCCCTCAGGGAGGTGAGCGTCGAACTTCGGAATGCGGACGACGGAGCGCGGACGTTCCACCTCGCGCTCGAAACCGAAGCCGGCATGCTGGAGTGGGACTCACACCGTGTCGACGCGGGCGTCGACGAGCTAGTGACGATGGCTCCGGACGAAGATGTCTCCCCGGTCGCGTTACACGGAGTCGTCGAGGATTTCGCAGGGAGCGTCGATATGTTAGGTGTTGATGACCTCGACGAGAACTACTGTCTCCAATTCCATTTCTGGTACTCGCATCCAAGCGACGAACGACCGCAGTTGGCGCAGGTCGCCGACATCGAATGCTAACCGTGAACCCATTCTGCCGATAGATTCACAAGCGCGATCTTACGGTTGATTCAGCCGCACAATCTCCCATAGATCGGTCAGTACAGAAGAATTAGCATTCACCCAGTTCGATAATAGAGTGGTCAGAATGATATGTAAAACAAATGTATAAGTGGCGCTATTATGAACTCATTTGTGTGGAACTTCAAAAAATAGCCCTTTGGTGTGCGGCCGTCACAGTGGTTTTATTCCTGATAGCTACGGGGGGTTCATTTATAGGGAGGATTGTATTAATTCCCACTGTCGGTGCTGGTTGGTTTGTGTTTAAGCCTGTCCCAGAAGATAAGAGAATAGCGGTGGTGACAATCGCTATTGTTGGGGCGCTCATTGCAGGTTATATCGC
This sequence comes from Halorubrum sp. AS12, assembly GCF_051122765.1. Classification (NCBI taxonomy): domain Archaea; kingdom Methanobacteriati; phylum Methanobacteriota; class Halobacteria; order Halobacteriales; family Haloferacaceae; genus Halorubrum; species Halorubrum sp. AS12. Next base: position 189,342 of record NZ_CP185386.1, on the reverse strand, counting down.
CCCGCTTGGAATTGAGGAGTTAGGTCGATACTTAGAGCTACGTGATCAGTTAGTGATTGGGTTGATTGTACTTGCCCTAACTGTTTCTCTAGGTACATCATTAGAGGCAATTAGGCGAATTACATCCGTAGAATAACGTAGAACTATGAGCTGGAATATTCCCGATTTTCTTGAAAAGAAAGGTGAAGACCGTCCAACCGTAGATCTTCTACTCCTTGCGATCGGATTAGCGGTGTTCAGTGGCCTTTCGTTTTGGGTAGCGTTCCTCACTCAACTGGCGGGACCGGCCGTTGAAAATGGAATCAACCCTCAAAGAATTGCTGGTTTACAATGGAGTGCCGTAGGAATCGTCCTTGGTGTCTTGGCAGTCTTCGTGTATCAACGGCGGCCTATCGGCTGGTACGGAACGTTTGCAGCGGCGATGGTTGGGGTGATTCAGGCTGTAAGAGTAGGTGTTGCATCTGGCGCGTTTTGGATTCCAATTATGTACCTGATCATTCCATTGGTTGTAGCTACTCTCTTACTGTTCCGCCGTGACAGATTTCTTGATCAGTAGATACGCAGCTCTCATCGACCGGCTGTTTCAGGCGAGAATATATCTGAAGAATGGGATTTCAACAGAGCCCACAATCATTAATGCGATGCTCTTTCATAAATAACGCATGGCTGAACAGAGTACAGTAGATTTCATTGAAGAGTGGCAAACAGGTGCGTTCTTAATCGTTCTCTCCGTTGTTGTCGGCGCTTTATCGGTGATTGGACTTAATTCCGTTCTGCCTTCAGCTCCTGTTGCGATACTAGCTGTGTTCCTTGTTGGGACCATAGTAGCTTTCGTCGGCTCGTCGTTCATCATATACGGTCGATAAGCGCTCTTCAGCGACCCGCTGTTTCAGATGAAAATGTGTCTGAAGAATAGGATTTCAATAGAGCCACCTATTGAGTAGTCAAATTTAGAATCACCGAAATACATATGTGGATAACGAGACGACAGTATTCTATCGCAGTCCCCAAACTCAAATCTCCTCCGGGCCGTGTATAGCCAATACGGTCCCACAACGGACCGCAACGACATCGTTGCAGGATATCCGAGCAGTAATCGGAGCGATCTCGGTGTCGGCACTATACATCACGTCAGTCTGGCTCGTTGAGTCAGGAGTTTTCGACCTCAACTGGTCACCGTACTTTGCGGCCCTTGAGTTCAACTGGGTCGTCTACTCTGCAACGCTTGGGCTGGCCTTTGCCGTGCCGGCGGCGTTTTTCGTGGGAGCGGTCGGCTGGCGGATTTTCCCGACCCAAACCACGTTTAGCGGTGCTTTGAAGGGTACCATTGGCGCTGTAGCTACGTACCTCGTTGCTTTTGTACCAATCGCGGCGGTTGTCTTCGTGCTCGAAATTGCGAGTTCAGAGCCAGCAGGGGTCGGTATTGTATTAGCGAATGCGCTTGAGCTGTCCGGCATCTTTGTCGCCGTCGGATTCATACTCACGTGGTGGCTCGCAATTCCTGTGGGCTGTCTCGTGGGAGTAGTATACACAGCCCGCCGTCAGACTGCGACTTGAACCGCGTACCATCGTAACCGACTCTGTGGCTCTGTTCAAACCCTTAGAAAGTGATAGATTCTGCCTCGGTTGTGGTCAGTACAGTTGATTCAAGAATCCTCAACAGCAACGCCGAACCCAAGAGTCGTGAGGATAATTCCGATGGGGACATAGAGAATGATGTCCGTAAGAATCAACCCAAGTTCAGCCGCAAGACGGTGTATTCCGGGTACTGAGACGAACGTCCCGAACAGGGTGATACCCACCAAACACAGTGCGCCGATACCAACAATCTGATCGTAGGCCCGCACCTTCTCGGGTCGTCCCGAGACGGCGACAACAAGACCGAGGAGCCCAATCCCAAGATGTAAGATGTCCAATGCGAAGCTCTCTCCGACCCACGGTGTGGTTGAGAGCGCACCTAGCGGAAGAAACCGTCCGGCTGAGAGGAGTACCAATATCGCTCCAACGAGACCGGTACCGACTACGTGAGGTATGACGGTCCTTCCGACAGGAGTTTGGGACGATTGACGATCACGACCTCTAGTTCCTGTTTGTAATTGATGAGCAGTGAGAACCCAACCGGTGCCATATGGGATTCCGACGAAAACTGCCCAAGCTACAGAGGGTACTTCGGATCTCAAAGACGGGAAGAACACCATTCCGAGAAGGGAAAGTACACCGAGTCCGAGAGCCACCGCCGCCGGGCGCGAGATGAGGCCAGCATTTCGGAGACCGAGCGCAAGCAATCCTGACCCGAGCGCGAGAGAGACTGACCCCGCGACGAACGGGACGGCGAGGATGAACAGGAGCGCAAACAGCGGTGGCAGCACCGCGTAGGCGAGAACAACGAGTCCCAAGAGCGATATACCGACAGCGGTCAGCAGAACGCCTGCCCTTCCTGAACTCCCGTAGGTGTCTCCGTATGAGCGGTAGATTTCGATCAGTCCGAATCCGAGCAACACTGGCACCACGACAGCAAGGCCGATATACTCCTGTGCAGCCTCGTTGAGGCCCAGAACAAGAGGGATTAACACTCCACCGAGCATCGCTAAAGTGAGACGACGGTGCCCGGATAGCGCGAACATATTGTTTGATCGAAGTGGAGTTCGGATTAAATGCCTTGTGTGACTTCAAATGAATAATGTCCGGCCGAAAAACAGTTTGGTCTTTACGCAGACGTGTTGCGAAGATAGGGAATAATGCACAGGTTCGACCCCGACTACTCACCAAACTGAGTGCTCTTGCGTCCCCCTGCTCACCAGTGAATAGCCCACTAGTCTGTCGAATTTTCATTCTTCAGACAGATTCTCGTGCGAAACAGACATTCGATGAAAACTGCCCCAAGACATATTATGATGCTCAGGGAGAAATTTGCGTATGAAACGTCGGACTGTCCTCGCTGGCGCTTCCCTCTTCGCCACGTCAACTGGGGCCGGGTGTCTCAGTAACTCCCCTAATAATACACCATCCGACGTTGATGCTGACCTATTGCATATCGTCGGCGATGCTTATCGCCCCGCACGATACGACCCACGAGAATTGGATCAACCCCGATACCGATCAGTAACCGACATGGAGACTGCTCTGGAGGTACTCCAGACTGAAGCATGGAGCAAAGACGATAGAAACCCACCGGAGAACGTCACCACCCGACACGGAGAAATCGACGGGATCGAGGATTTTATCGAGAACACGGACTTCAGCGATGATTATATCGTCATCGTAGCTGATGGATACTATTCCAGTCAGCATTGGTTCGAGGTTGCCAGTATCGACCGAGACGACGATGCTCTCATGATCAATATAACCGTTGAGTCAGAAGATCAAACCGTTGACGACGCACACGCCCATACAGGTCTAATTCGGATTCAAGATGAGACAGCCGCAGCTCCAGAAACCCTTTCAGTTTCAGTTGACGGAGTTTCCGCCGAGCAGTTCGGTGACTGAGTGACCTGTAATGAGCGGTTGTAGATGAGATGACATCAACTGAAGAGGATTTAAACAGAGCCGACACCTCCATCAATTCCATTCAAGACACCTGTGCTTCGGAGGGATACACGACAAGACCATATGTCAGCGAGAAAACGACCTGCCCGAGCGGGATTGCTCCCAATATTAAAACGCCGACTGCGACGGCCCACTTTTTCCCATCAGAGAGTGACATCTGTGAGTTCGTCAAACTGCGCATCACGAGGTACGGATACGCAAGCGTGACCACGACGAAATATCCCAACGAGGCGCGGAAGATCTCCTTTTGAAAGTACTGCGGGTCCTGTGCGATCGGTGTGAGCGCTAACAGTAGCGCCGAGAGAAGAATCGTTGTAATCGGGAGAAATAGCCACAGATCATACCGATTCATCTAATAAGAAAATGTGTGCCAGAACAATAAAAATACGGCAGACCACCAGAATAGTATTCAAATTTGGGGCTCTGTTGAAACCTCTAATAGGTGAAATATTCTGATCCCATTTCGGTCAGTACAGCACGTACGCTGGGCAATTGCTCCGCGGTAGTATTGGCGAAATATATGGGCGTTTCCACGTCAAAGAAGAGTGCTATAAATCCAAACCATTTTGATTGGGTAATACATTTTCCTATTTAACCAGCTGTTATAATCTCGCTTATGGATCAATTCCAAATTCTTCCGGGCAATTGTGTGGTACATGATGACTATATTGAGATTGAAAGTGACAAAATTACTAGAGCTAAGCGTCTCCTGAAAAATAGCTATACACTACAAATAATTCTGTCAACAACAGCTCTCTATCTGATATTGTCTATTGTTTTTAACACTAGTATATTTATCAGAGAAGTCGCGGTAAATGGCTTAGTTAGCGGTGTACTTTTGGCAGTTTTATTATTATCAGGGAAATATATCTATAATAGGTATTTTGGAGTCTCTGACGAAACTAAAATTGAGCTTGGAACAATCCAACAGATCATCTTATCCAAACCAAATAAGATCGGTCACCCACACATGATCATACAGTATCAGGAGAATGACCCTGAAAAACTCCGAGTAGTTCAATTGATGCCGACGTGGTCTAAGAGTGAAACAGATACTCTATCAGATGTTGAAGATATTTTAGTCCAAAATGGGTTGAATGTGAAATATCGTGAGGATCTTGAGTAACTTTTTTGACTTCAGCCGCGCAACCCCGGAAGTATCGACTGTAGATCGTTCAGTACAGGGAAAGTGCCAAGCAAAGGCACAAGAGTCTACTTCCGCCACCACCGAACGATAATGTGAACCGACGGTCAGTTCTCGCATTGATTGGAATGACAGCTACTACGGGGAGCACAGGGCGTCTTCAATTAAATACTCTCACCCGGAAACACAAACTCTGGTATATCGAACTTAGAAATGCATTAAATTCAGTAGCAGTAGATCTTCGTGTCTACCGTAATCAAAGTATCGTACATGAAGACAGGTATGAATTGGATGGTGTCGAGAGTTATGAAAACCCCAATAATGTCGCCCGGTACGTTGCTGATGTGCCGTATGTCCGGTTCCGGAAGCCGACTTGGGATACTGATTTAGCCCAATTCGCTTTAGAATATAAATTAGCACACCAAACGGAGTGGAACCGAGAATCATTTGACGATATTGAAACACAAAATATTGGGGCCACAATCAGTGTTGGAAGTCGAAACCATGACGCGGAGATACGTGTCCATGAGCATGAATCCGAGGCTGACGCACAGGAGATCATTGAGTATGTTGAGAATGAACGAGAAAATCATTCCAATGGTACATCAACCTAAGAACTCACGAATCCTCAGTACGCAGGTCTCATCGACCAGCTGTTTCAGGTGAAAATCTGTCGGAAGAATAGGACTTCAACACCTATGAAAGCCTGCTAGCGCAACAAACCACGTCTGTAATACTATATTTTTCGCCAAGATTGACCCGACCGTGTCCATAGAGAGAAACCGCAAGCAGTCACGGTGACAGCTCAGGAATCGGCCGGCAGGCGGTCAAAACGTGAATGATTTAGCTGTAGCTCACGACCGCTGTGACCGGCCGATGAGGGCCGCCGGCTCGGCGGCCCTCAGTAGCTCACCTCTTGTGGATTAGGTTCCTCCGTGCGGTCGAGCATCTGGAAGATCGATACGAGCTGCTGCGCTGATGGGTGGTGTGTGCGTAAATGGAGCAACACCTATTCGGGCTCGCCGCCCGGATGCCGCCAGCATCCGGGCGGCCTCCCATGATGGTGCTTCCTTGGCACGTAGGCCAATCAGAGCCACGCGTTCGAAGACGCTGTTGAATCATCGGCCTTTGACCACCCCAGTACCTCTTTACGCACGCTGGGGACTTAGCAGGCTTTCATCCCATCAGAGCCGTCTACGGTTAATCGGTGCACACACGACTATCGTCATTTTCGTCGAGAAACACCAATTCCGCCCGCGCTTGGGTCGGCGGACTTGCTAAGGCTCGACTCCACACATTAAAAATAGCTCTGTTAACGTCCGGATCTCCGAGTTCGTTCGGCACCGATTTGACAGGAAACCGGAAAACGAATGCCTCTCCATCGATTTGTCGTCGCGGACACCATCCCTTCACATGGCCCTCTGATGTGAACGCCAGTGTCGATGCACAGACAGCGAGCAACTCCTCATCGGGATTAAATCCTATGAATGATTCCGGGTATCCATTGCTAGGGAGCGCAGTCGTATTTAGTGCTTCCTCTGCCTCGTTTGGGGTCGCAAATACATCTGCTTGGAACTGTGCTCCGTCAGATCTATTCCCGTCAGAGAAAATGGGTTCCTCTGTTGTCACTCCAACGAGGCGCTGAGAGGATGAAAAACGGTCGAGACATCCCGCAGCAGCGAGAGAGACTCCCGCTGTAGCGGTCGCAAGGAATCCACGTCGGGAGGGCATATGTATGCTAATATGATTTTACATAAGTACTTTCTGGGGAGACTGAATCCTATATAGCACTCAACCAACTCCGATCAAACAGGCTCCGTTGAAATTCTTTCTTCAGACAGATTTCCGTCCTAAACAGCTGATCGCTAAAGAGACTGTATTGACCGCAACCGGAACAGAACATATCACTTGCTGAGGATTTCAACAGAGCCATTCTGTAGGGTTTCAACAGAGCCACAGCCCTCTCGTCTCTCACGCTTTACAGATCGCCACCTAACACTGGCGGAACGCGCTGTCTCTGCGGATTCTACACTAGCACTCAAGCAGCGGTACGGTGATACTCTCCGGGCACGAACATGTTTCGGACAGTTTCAAGAACTTATTCTGAAAGCGACTGTGAGAAATCTTGAATTGGCTCTCTAACGTCGGTCAGGCTACACAAGATATTTGCCATCTTAGAGGAATCTTTTTGATATGGCTACCTCCACACGAACGCCCGAAACCCGGACAGTATCAGGTATACTCATAGGACTAGTCGGTCTCGGAATTGGCCTCTTAGTCGCAAATATACCGAGTTCCCCGCTTCGGAGCGTGAATCTTGAGCTATTCACTATCTTTGCGCTCCCGCTAGTTATCTCACTGGTCGCGTATATTCGATTCGCTGAAACAGTTGTCTGGTGGGAGGTTGCCCTATTAGGCGTCTGGGGAGTGCTGAGTATCGCCCTTACAACCTTTGTCGGATTTCTGGCGACGATGGGAACGCCCGGCGGCTATCCGGGGGCCGGAGCTGAGCTCATCCGAAATATCGCTCTGTTCCTCGCGGGAACGCTTGGACTCAGCGTCCCCTATGGTCTCGCTGGGAAGTTCCGTCAGGAACACCCTCGACGAACGGTCGTGAGCGCCCTACTCGGTTCCGTTCTCCTATTCATCCTCTTTAACGTTGTCGCAGTTGCGGTATAATCACACCTACTGAGCGGCTGTTTCAGTCCAACTCAGCTGTGGAGAACCCGCCTCGATGTGGAGAGTACCTTTGGTAAGTACAGAGTATCATCTCAACGGTACCTATTTTATCAGACACTACATTAATCCCTCTGTGACAGTTGCTTCCGGTTCCCGAGATGGAGGACGTTCCGTCGGAAGAACGCTCGGAGTAGGCTTATTAGGGATTGTCGGACTGATTTTCGGAAACCTGCTACGGGGACTTGCGTATCTTCACGCAGCCGCTGGGATTCCCACAGCGATTCTCCCTGCCGCAGGTGGCACCGTGCTTTTCGGGGCTGCAATCGCGCTCCTACTACTGCCGCTGCTTCGGAGAGCGGAACTCATCCAAACTCGAATCGAAATACCAGCGTTCGTCGTGGCACTTGTATTTGCGACCGTAGCTACCACCGCATTCATACTGCTTGGCTCGGCCTCCTGACAGCCACTGACTCATGAAGGGTGTGTTCATTGCGCAAATATAGTGATCGGCTGGTTCTCCTTCTTCAACGCTGTAAATAAGCCACGTAAAAATCATCCTCTGAGGTTGTGCTGTCTTTCCTAGAGTGCTGATTAGCTCAATATCGGCGATAAGTGTTGTTTAGTTGGTGGTTTGTAGAAATCCAAACGCAGAACCTGTGACTTCCCCACAACCTCGGAGGATAGATTTGATGCGTGCCTTCGAATCAGTTCGAAATGAACTGGAAATAAATCATAGTTGACCTCTTGTACCCCGTCAATATCGACGGCACCGACAGGGCGCTCCGACGACTCATACAACGGCATAGATGTGTCCGTAGACGTTGCCGCAGATTATGACTGATGGGTCACGGTCGGTTCTCCAACGACTTCAGAGGCTGTGGAGATCGATATCGACCATTGGAAACACGATTACCTTGCTCCGGCTCTGTTGAAATCCTCTTCTTCAGACATATTCTTCGCAGGAACAGATGGTTACAAAGAGCCGTACTCATCTAGATAGTTGACCCCGCCATTGTCGTTATTATATCACGAGGAGGACATTTATATCGCTGTATTGAATACTTGCTGTTATGCGTTATCGATCCCTCCTCATTGGTGAATTTCCTTTTTCCATCTATACACTCATGGCAACAGCTCTCCTACTGGCTATCTTTTCTCTTGGGTTTAGTGCGGGCGTTGAGCTCGCGTCTGGCACGCTCCTCACGCTGTGTATGTCTACGATCGCGCTGTATGCTGGAGTCAAGTGTGGTGGATTGTTGATAGCACAGGTTTCCGTCTTCTCTGCTATCTTCTGGCGCGCTGTGTTTCCACCTCTTATCGGATACCTTCGGTGGAATGATTCTTCCCAGTACCGTACCATCAGAAGTGCAGATATTTACCTTGGGCCAGAAGGAGAACTTATGTGGGGTATTGAAGCTGGCATTCAGTATGGGGTTCTTGCCGGAGTCTTCCTTGGTAGTGCTGCCTACGGTATCGGCGCACTATACCGACATCTCCGGCGTGACGATCCATCCACCTATCCGGGGATTATATAACAACCACTTCTGTAGATAATGCCACTTAGACACCCTGTATTAACCGCTCAGAGTGATCGGTCGATGTTGTGACTGAGACAGGCGATGGTGAGTTCACGGAACTGCTTCCACCAGCGTCGTGACCGGACGAACGCACCGTACTTCCGCTTAAGCGTTGAGTTGACCGCCTCTGATTGACTCCGCTGGCCGTAGAGATCAGCGTCTAAGCGTGCGTTCCATGCTTTGTGGAGTGATGTGAATTCACGATGCTTAATCAGTGGTCGAACCTCGTGTTGCCGGGCGAGCCGTCTGATTTTCTGATCGTCATAGCCTTTGTCTCCAAGGAGAATATCGATACACTCGGGGTTGCGCTTGATCAACGACGGAGCGATCTGGCTATCATGTTTTCGAGTCGTCGTCACGTGTAGATCGAGAATTGCGTTCACCTTCGCATCGACCAGCAACGTCACCTTGAGCTGCTGAATCGTGAGTTCAGCACGTTTCGTGTAGTGTTTCGAAGCGTGACTACGGTCGAACCCTGACGCATCAACACCAACAACTCCGCTTGTCGGAAGTAACGTCGCTGAGAGAGTCAATATAATACGCCATACGGCCATATCAAGTCGATTGAACGCCTTACAGAGCGTTGATGGCGTAGGAAGTTCAGCTAATCCAAGAGCGCGACAGATGCGTGGCATCTCGATCAACTCGTCGAGCAAACCACGGTAGGTCGTGTTCTTTCGAACTTTGAGACACAGAAGAACAACGTGCTGTGGAAGTGTATAGCGGTGTTTAGAGAACTTTGAGGAGTATCGAGAGACGGCTCGACGTGCCAGATGGATCGCCTTCTCAGTAAACCGGAGAATCTGCGACTTCGGGAGGGCATTCATCTCGTCGAATTATACGGCGAACATGTAACTCTCTGAGGATTTCAACAAAGCCCTTGCTCCATATGGCAGTTGACGCGGGATGGGCGAGATTCTTGTTTGAGTATTTGGGTTGGCGGTTGTAGCTCGATACTTGGACAACTCTGAGGGGATGGTTTGCGTGGGGTACTCTCATATCGATGTCGGCGAGTTAGGTGATGGCGCTACCAAGGTACCCAAGGAGCCCAACAGTATATCGCGGTAACTCTCATTACGAGTGTGAGGGGTACACCGCCGCGTTCATACCCCTTCGACGGAGAATAGGGTGGCGTCTCTGAGAACAGCCTGCACGCGGCGGTGCCAAGCGTCAGCGAAGGCCTCCCGTTGCTGGTCGCTTGCCGATCCGTCGAGAATCCTCTGGAGGTTCCCGATTGCGGGTCCACCGCTAGGAACGTCGCTGACGTGGTAGGCCACTTCGACGGTCTCGTCCGTGTCGGTTCGCCGGAACCGGAACGTCGGGTCCGCCGTGTCCGGGTCGAACCCGTCGAAGCACAGGAGGTCGCGGCGGCCGCCATAGCCGCCGGCGAGCCCGCTGAATCCGTCATCGCCGGTCGCGCCAGTCACGTACGAGATGATACGGCTCATCACGCCGTACGCAGCATCCTCCTGCGGGCCGGCCGTCTGGACCTCGATTTCGCTCCGGACTGGATAGTCGTCGGGATACAGGGCGTCGAGCCCGAGCTGGACGATCCGGTAGGCGCCCGAGGCAGTCGGACAGGAGTGTCCTGCCTCTTTCACCGCGTCTCTATAAGCGATGACGAACGGCTCGCCCGGTTCGAGGACGTCGAGGGCCTCCGCGACGGGGTCGCGGATTTCGATCGGCTCGACGTCGTAGTCGACCTGCCAATTGGTTCTCGTCTGGGTCGTGTCAGTCGCAGTCGAATTCGATGTCATGAGTTGTGGTTGTGATCGTGTCTCGTGGTCAGTAGCGGAGCAGTCGCATCCCGTTGAGGATGACGAGGAGGACGCTGGCCTCGTGGACCAGCATTCCCGACGCGAGGGTGACGTAGCTGGTGAGCACGCCCGCGAGGAGGACGGTCACGGTCAGCACCGCGATCCCGACGTTCTCGAGGACGTTCCAGCGCGTCGCCTTGCTGAGTTTGACCGCGTACGGGATGCGTTCGAGGTCGTCGGCCATCAACGCCATGTCAGCCGTTTCGATAGCGGTGTCCGTTCCCGCAGCACCCATCGCGATGCCGACATCGGCAGTGGCCAGCGATGGCGCGTCGTTGATGCCGTCGCCGACCATCGCGACGACGTGGCCGTCGGCCTGGTAGCCCTCGATGACGGACTGCTTGTCCTCGGGGAGGAGTTCGGCACGGTACTCGTCGATACCGACCTCCTCGGCAACGGCAGCGGCCGTCCGATCGTTGTCGCCGGTGAGCATCACCGTCTCGATGCCAGCGTCTTGGAGCGCCGCGACGACCCCAGGAGCGGCCTCCCGGAGCTCGTCCCGCATCGCAATCGCGCCGATGATGTCCCCGTCCCGAACGACGTGGACGACTGTCTCGCCGCGCCCCTCACGCTCGCGGACGTAGTCGGCGACCCGATCGGGGACATCGACGTCGCGGTCGTCCAGCAGCGCGCGGTTGCCGACGACGACTTCCTGGCCATCGGCATGGGCGATGACGCCCTTGCCGGCGACCACGTCGAAGTCGTCGGGATCGGGGACCGACCTGCGCCCCACGTCCGTATCGTCCGCTTGGGCGACCGTCGCTCCACCGTCCGTCGCAGCCGTCTGGCGTTCGCGGGCCATGTCGACGATGGCGTCCGCGAGGTGGTGTTCGCTCTTCTTCTCGGCGGTCGCTGCGAGCGAGAGGACGTCGGCGGCGGCGACGCCGAACCCCTCGATGTCGGAGACGGTGGTCTCGCCCTTCGTGAGCGTCCCCGTCTTGTCGAAGGCGACGAGATCGATCTTGCCGGCGCGTTCGAGGTGTTCGCCGCCCTTCATCAGCACGCCCGACCGGGCGGCGTTACCGATGGCCGAGACGATGCTGACCGGTGGCCCGATGACCAGCGCGCCCGGACAGCCGATGACCAGCAGCGTCAGCGACAGGATCGCGTTCTGCGTGACCGCGTACGCGCCGATAGCCAGGGCAATGACGGCCGGCGTGTAGTACTTCGCGAACCGGTCGATGAGACTCTCCGTGGGCGACTGAGCCTCCTGGGCCTCCTCGACGCGACGGATGATCCGTTCGAGAGTCGTATCCGATCCCGCTCCCGTCGTCCGGATTTCTAGCGCGCCCTCCTGGTTGACCGTCCCGGCGTACACCTCGTCGCTGTCGGCCTTGTGGACGGGCGCGCTCTCGCCGGTGACCGGCGCCTGGTTGACTGCGCTCTCGCCGTCGACGACGGTTCCGTCGACCGGGATCTTCCCGCCCGGCTTTACGACGACGACTTCGCCCTCTTCGACATCGCGGGCGGAGACCTCTTGGAGTGTCCCGTCGCGACGGACGGTCGCCGTGTCGGGCGTCATCTCCAGTAGCTCCTGAAGTGCCGTCCGGGTCTTCCGCATCGTCCGGCCTTCGAGGTAGCTGCCAAGGCTGAACAGGAAGACGACGGCGGCGGCTTCCCAGTACTCCCCGATGACGATAGCACCGATGGCGGCCAGCGTCACCAGCGTCTTGATGCCGAGCGTCCGGTTGGTGACCTCGTGGTAAGCGGTCTTGGCGATGTCGTAGCCACCCACGACCGTCGCGAGGACGAGGATGGCGGCGCTTGCCATCTCGAAACTCGTGAGGTAGCCGAGACTCCAGCCACCGCCGTACAGCAGGCCGCTCGTCGCCGTGACGATGGCCTTCCGGTGGTTCCGGTAGTACTGCGTGATCGATTGTTTGTTCATAGTGTTAGGCGGGCTGGGGAGTGTACCCCTGGTTTTCGATGGTCTCTGCGAAGGCGTCGGGGTCAGTGACGCTGTCGTCGTACTCGATCTCGACGCGGCCGGTCGCGTAGTGGACTTCGACGTGCTGGACGCCGTCGACGTTCGACAGGGCGCGTTCGACGGTACTCGCGCAGGTCGGGCAGTCGAAGTCGAGGACGCGGAATTGGGTTGTGTCGCTCATTACAGTTTGAGATAGTGCCCGTACCTCAATAAGTATTTTTTATATGATATGTTTGAATTCGGATACGAGTCGTTGGAACAGTCAAACGGGTCGTCTAGGGCTTTCGCTATCGCGGGTCCATCCTGTACTGGATACCTCGACAGACACCTACCCGACTCCTGCCCCGCTACCTTTTCCCGCGTGCTCGCGCTCAGTTCTCGTATGAGTGATTCCGATACCGACCACCGTCTCGACGACATCGCGGTGCGAGACACTCGGATTTCGGACGCCATCGACGAGCCGATGCGGGCGATGGTCCTCGACATTCTGTCCGAGGAAGCCCTAACTGCGACCGAGGTCCACGAACGCCTCGACGATCGCGGCATCGACCGGACGGAGAACACGGTCCGCCATCACATCAACGAGCTCCGGGATGCGGGCCTCGTCGACGTCGTTCGCTTCGAGGAGGGGCGTGGTGGGACGACGAAGTACTACCACGCGAACACGATCGTCCTCTCGTACTCACTACCAGATTCGGCCGACGCCGCCGTCGAGGAGATGATCGACGCTGCCCAGCCCCAGATCACGGACGCGCTCACTACGCTCACCGACGAGTACGACGACGCTATTGAGGAGATCGTCGAGGATATCCAGCCCTGCGAGCACTGCCAGACCCAGAAGTACGAGACGTACGTTCTTCTGACCGTCCTGCGACGTGCGTTCGTTCGCGCCCACAGAAATTCCTGAGGGGGAACCACCCCTACGCTGGCAGGGTCTTAGAAGGAGAACCGATCACGCGCGGATTCGCATCGCGAGGCGAGTCAGGAGTCGCGCAGGGCCACGCTTTGGGAGGTCCCGTACAGTCTCGATGCTGGTCGGCGGTTCACTACCACCAATGTCTAACTCCCAGCCTGTCTCGTCCATGAAGCGTTCGACAGCCTGATTTACTCGCTGTCGCACGTCGTCCGAGTCCATTGTCTCGGGCACACCATTCCGGAGGACGACGTCGCCGTCAACGATCACTGTCTCGACGTCGGCCGGCACCGCGTTGTTCACGACCTGTGCAGGAATATTGGTCCGTGGCGTGAACTTCGGTTTGTCGACGTCGAGGAGGATAATATCCGCGCGCTTTCCCGCTTCAATACTGCCGATCTCGTCGCCCATCCCCAGCGCGCGTGCGCCTTCAATAGTGAGCATTCGTATCAGTTCCATCGAGTCGAACTGCCCGGCTGAACGCTTGAGATTTGCCGCCAGCCGAGCTTGCCGCGCTTCACCGAACATGCTGTACGAGTCGTGCCAGTAGTGGTCGTCAATCCCTACTCCGACGTCGACGCCGGCGGCTCGAAGCTCGGGAACGGGCGTCCACTGCGTCTCCCCGTCCGGATTCCAGTAACAGAAGACGGACGGGCAGTGCGCAACAGCCGCGTCCGCCTCGGCGGTTCGCTGGATGTCCTCTTCGTCGGCGAGGCGGAAGTGAGCAGCGACCAGTCGGTCGTCCAGGAGTCCAACGTCGTCGAGCAATCCCACCGAGTCCTCGCCACCGTTCGCTCGTGCCATCGTGTTACTCTCCTCGAGTTCGAGCAAGTGCGTGTGGACGAGCAGGTCCGGGTACTCTGCGGCGAGGGACGCGGTCCGTTCCCACAGCTGCCTGGTACACGACCAGTCGTCGTGCGGGCAGATCGTCGCCCTGATTCGGCCCTCGTACGTGTCGTGGTACGTTTCGACGAACTCGCGAGCACGGGAGAACTGCTGATCGACTGGTTGGTCCCAGAAGAGGTCCGAGATCGCCGGGCCGAAAAATCCGCGGAGCCCTGCTTCCCCGAACGCCTCTGCACCTGCGGCAGGCCGTGCGTCCATCGAGTTCACGGTCGTGACACCGCCCAAGAGGAAATTGAGCGCTGCGAGCTCGACGCCTGCCTCGACGAGGTACTCGAATTCGCCGTTCCCTAATCTGTTAAACAAGGCCGTCCCACTCCCAAGCATCTCCGTCAGCTCGAGTTCGCTAAACGCACCGATGAGCGGTGTCATCTCCAAGTGCGTGTGGGCGTTCACCAACCCCGGCATCACCAGTTTCCCGTTCCCGTCGATAACGGTGGACGCTTCTAATTCTCCGTCTCCTGCAGCGTGATGGTCGGACTTCTTCGATACAGCCATCGGTGATCCATACTGTGCCGCGCTCGTACAGGCGGTTCCGCTCGTCGGCTGTGAGAACGAGTCCATCATGGATTGCCAGATCGACAGCCATCGTAAATTAGGAAGTGGATGTGACAGTTACCGTACTGGACAACCGAGCAGGCCGGCGAAGGCTGTTCTTCCAGGTGGTGTTCCCCTCATTTGGGATATCATCGGTCTCTACTGGTCCCATTAGCCTCTAATACGTCGGCGTGATTTAATCAGATTCCCCTTTTGAATCTGAAGTCGGATTCCGTGGAGCTTGTGGAGGTTTGCAATGTTTTCCCCTCTTCACGATAGATCATCTATGGCCGACGGTTACGATGCCATAGTACTGATACCCTCATAGGCAGTATATTCTAATCAAAACCGCAATAGATGATCCCTACAATGATACACCTATGCAGGCGACGATAATCGACGGAGTTCTTGAATCCCTTCGTATCGGTGTCGGATTTCTCTGGACGGCGGCGTGGGCGATCATCATGGGCCTCACGATTACGAGTCTGGTCCAGGTCTACGTCTCGAAGGAGCGGATGGCACAGGTGCTGGGTGAGGGCGATCTAACTGGACTTACCAAGGCGACTGTGTTCGGAGCAGCAAGCAGTGGCTGTAGTTTCGGCGCCGTCGCCATCGGGAAGGGCCTGTTCAAGAAGGGGCGCACGCGGTGAACTTCCTCGCGTTCATGTTCGCGTCGACGAACCTCATCGTCGAACTAGGGCTGATGATTCTCATCCTGCTTGGCTGGGAGTTCCTCGTCGCGGAACTGCTCGGCGGCCTGATTCTCATCGCCGTCATGGCCGCCATCGTCCACCTTACGCTTCCCGAAAACCTGTTTAACGAAGTCCGCGAGAAGCTCAACGAGCGCGACCGCCAGGCGGGCGTCACGGAAGATCCCACCTGCGGGATGGAGGGGAAAGACGAGTACACGCTCACGACCGACGGCGGTGAGACGCTCAAATTCTGCTCGGAGGGCTGTATGGAGACCTATCGCCAGGAGACGTCGAGTAGCGGCGGGTGGCGTGACGAGTTGCTGTCGTGGGGTGGCTGGTACAAGGTCGGGAATCAGTACCGCAAGGAGTGGTCGATGATCTGGAAAGACATCGTCGCCGGCTTCCTTATTTCTGGGTTCGTCATCGTCTTCGTCCCGCAGTGGGTGTGGAACACGCTGTTCATTCAGGGCGACGGCCTGCTCGTGACTGCCGAGAACGCCGTCATGGGCGTCATCATCGCCGTCCTCAGTTTCGTCGGCAGTATGGGCAACGTCCCGTTCGCCGTCGCGCTGTGGGGCGGTGGCGTCAGCTTCGCCGGGATCATCGCGTTCGTCTACGCCGACCTCATCACCGTGCCCGTGCTGAACGTCTACCGGAAGTACTACGGCTGGAAGATCATGCTGTACATCCTTGGCGTCTTCTTCGTGACGATGGCGTTCACTGGCTTCCTCATGGAGTTGCTGTTCGACGCCCTCGGCATCGTACCAGATCTGGCCGGTGGCGAGACGGCGACCGAACAGACGTACTTCGAGCTCAACTACACGTTCTACCTCAATATTATCGCCTTCGCGCTCTCCGGGTTCCTCCTGTATGTCTACCGACGTGGAATCGGCGCACCAGGTCAGTATCGTGATCCGGTGTGTGGCATGCGGACCGACGATGAGGGGCCGAGTGCGTCCAATGATGGGATGACGTACTATTTTTGCTCGAAGACCTGTAAGCGGGCATTCGAGGAAGAGCCCACGGAATTTGCTGATCAAAGCCCGCAGATAACAAACCACGATCACGATCACTGATAGATGTACTGTGGTTCATCCGCTGTGAAGCACTTCATCATCGCACCTTCAATCCGCAATTGTCACACCTGTCGCGCCAAAATTGATTGTATGAGCAGTCAGATATCGAAACAAGGGGATGTCATATGAACCAACGTCCAGCGGATACCGTCGTTGGTGTGCTCCTTGGGTTCGTCCTCTTGGCTGGCGGACTACTCAGTTGGCGGGCCTATCAACAGCGTCGCGCTATCGAGCAGTCGATGGGGCCGATGATGGACTCGTCTATGGGGGCGATTCACGGTCCAGATCCTCTCTGGTACGTGGTTGGAACCCTTCTGGTCGCAGGCAGTATCGGTGGCATCTATTACGTGGTTCGAGGGAATCTCATCGATTCGACAACCGACTCAGCGGATCACATCGACCCCGATCAGGTATCGGAGGCAACGCCTACATCGATAGACGATGACGCCTCGCCGGCGACGCCTATCAATCCTGAATCGGATCCGCAAGCGCGCGTTCTCGATCTCTTACCGGATGATGAACGACGCGTCCTTGAACCCGTCCTGAACTCGCCTGGAATCACGCAGATCGAACTTCGGGATCGATCTGAGTTCTCAAAGAGTAAAGTGAGCCAGACCGTGAGTTCACTCGAGGAGCGCGGGCTGCTGTATCGGGAACGACAGGGTCGAACCTACCGCGTGTATCCGAGTGATGACCTGCAGAACTAACAGACGTAGAAATTCATACTAACACTACCCATCATGTCACAAGCAACACTCGAAACTGATCGCATTAGCCGGGTTCTCAAGTCAAGCACGTGGCTCAATCTCCTCCTCGCCGCACAGTTGATCGCCGGGTTGGTGTACGCATATTTCACAGGAGATATGGGGAGCCGGTGGACCCATTTCGTCCTTCCATTTATTTGGTTCACCGCCTCAGTCTGGGTGATCTGGCACACTCGACCTGTAACGAAACGTCGAGTGTATCGTATTGGTGCCGCACTTGTCGTTGCTCTATATCTCATCGTGATGTTTTATTTTTCAGGATTACTTGGACCGAGCACCTCTCATTTCGGGCAGCTCACTGGACCAAGCGGCTTCGGAATAACGTGGGGTCGATCTTTGGGATGGAGTCCGGTCTTCGTCTATACAGGTGACCTGATCACGGTCTCGCTCATTCCTTACCAAGCGGTTGGCCTGTTCGCGCTGGCGTATCTCGTCTATGATGCGATTGCTTGATTTCTCGCAGTCGGCAGTCGGAGGAATAGTCGGGATTGTGGCGTGCCCTGCCTGCGTTAGCCCGTTGTTTGCCGTACTACTTGCAGGCGGACTGAGTGGTTCTTCAACGATGTTATTGCTTGGTGCGTATGGCTACGAAATTGCGACCGTTCTGTTCCTCATGACAATTGGAATCCTCTACCATCGTCAGGCACTCACGAGGCAGTATCACCAGTTCCGAGGGAACTGATCCATCTCGTTCGTGGTCAGCAATACCCGAGCCTCCCTCGCCGCCTGAACCGTGGTTATTGTCTGGATCGCCGCAATGAGGTGAACAGTCTCGACGGATCCCCTTTGCTCTCACCATTCCTCTGATCCTTTCGAATTCGGCAGGTATGAACGATCCCGTCAGTAGAAAACGTTTAGATGGCGTTATAGACGTTCTTGAACGCTCTCCTGTTTGAGTTCACTCCCACGAAGATAACTCCGAACCCACCGTATGACTACTTGAGGCGAAAAACAATGACCAACCGAAACCTCGGACGATGGCTGCTCGTGGTGCTCGCGATTGTCGGACTCGCGTTTGCCGCCCCGGTAGTTAGCGCACACGGTGACGAACCGATCCAGGGGAACGAGACGGCAGCTGAAGGGACGCCAGCCGATGGTAGTGCAGCAGACTGGGCGGCCTGGATGGAAGGTCACATGACCGACTACATGGGCCCGAATGCCGTTGACGAGATGGAAGCGCACATGGGCGTGACCGTCGACGAGATGGCCCAAGATATGGCGGACGACAATCACACCGCGACGGGGATGAACGGACAGGGGTACGGCTGCTAACGATCCCTGTTCGGATCCTCGTCTGACACGATAGATATTCGACTTACTGACTCAACGATCACAATGACACACTACACCAACACTCTCGGGCGGACGACTCGTCGAATCGCAATACTAGCGGTTCCGCTGTTGATTGTAGCAACGGGCACCGCAGCGGCTCACGGTGGTGGAGGCTACGGCGGCGGTATGATGGGTAGCGGCGGTTGGGGGGTCTTCAGCGGTGGAATGGGCCTCTGGAGCTTCCTTTGGATGGGGCTCCTAATCGTCGTCCCGCTCTATCTCGTCTACTCACTCCTCAACAGAGATTCTGAGAGGAGTGATAGTCGGCCGCTTTCGGTTCTTCGTGAGCGTTACGCTCGCGGTGAACTCTCCGATGAAGAGTTCGAACGTCGACGAAAGCAACTCGAGTAGTGCCCATGACCGAAATAGAAGGAGCATCGTCGAGAAAAAATTCTCGTCTGCCAGTTGGGGCGACGGGAGCTTAAGTGCGTAAACAGGATACAGTATTACATGAGTTACACAATACAAACCAAGATTGATGGAGAGTTCGACGATGTCGTCGACGCAACGAATGCCGCGCTCAAAGACGAGGGATTCGGTGTTCTCTGTGACATCGACATTCAGGCGACGCTCAAGGAGAAACTCGGTGAGGAGTTCCGCCAGTATCGCATCCTCGGTGCGTGCAATCCTCCGCTGGCATACGAAGGGTTGAGTGTAGAAACTGAACTCGGTGCGCTCTTGCCCTGTAACGTCATCGTCTACGAGAACGATGACGGCGTCATCGTGGTGAGTGCGGTCGACCCGGAACAGTTAGTCGGGATCGCTGATAACGACGCGCTTGACTCCGTCGCGACCGAGGTCAGCGAACGATTCGACCGCGTACTGGCAGCCGTAACTGACGAGTTCGGATCCGCATCGGAGGCCTGATCTCTGATGGCATCATCGGATCAACTGGATACGACGACGATACTGCTCATCGTCCTCGGAGCGTTCATCCTCCTTCCCTTGCTCACAATGGGTATGGGGTTCGGTGGGATGATGGGATACGGAGGAATGATGGGCCAGTACGGTACCACAGGTGGTTGGTGGCCCCTCATCGGGATGCTCGTCCCGGTCATCTTCCTCCTTGCGCTTCTGGGCGGTGGATATCTCATCTTCCGGCGGATGAGCGAGACACAGACGTCTCATAATCCCGCGATGGAAGAGTTACGTCTGGCGTACGCTCGTGGCGATCTCACGGACGAAGAGTTCGAAGCCCGACGAGAAAAGCTCGAACAATCAGAGTGACCACTACCCAAACCGCGTTTCACCCGTTTGAACACCTGCGGATCGACTCGAGGGTATCGAAACCAACCGTTCGGCAGCATCGTTCCGTTACATCGAAATGGTGTGCTCGATTCAGCATATGGTTATGAGTAGTAATGGGAACAAGCGACAAGTTCGGAGTGAGTCACGTCCGAAGTCTTCGCACCAGTATCGCGCGTAGCTACCCCCTGACGAATGATACAGACCACATGACACATCACAGCCGACGTCAATTCTTAGGCATTGTCGGTGCCAGCGCAGTCGCCAGCACCGGCTTTGCTCAGTCAGCGAACGCACAGGAGACGCCCATCGTGGAGATGGGAAACAATTACTTCGACCCAATCGGTCTACGTGTTGATCCCGGGACAACCGTTCAATGTCAACAACCCCACCCTACTTCGCTCACCCTGACGGGTTCGCTCGTTGAGGGAGGGGCTTGTCCGTGAACTCAGCCTCAAACCCGTCCGGGTGGGCGGTGAATCCGCCACTTGGCGTCACCGTTCCAGACTTTAGGGCGAGTTGACTGTCGCCCGTCCGCCGAGGCGACTGTTGGCCTCGACGGACATACCGCATCCCGATGTTCTTCGCCGCATTGTAATCCGCATTCGCTTCCGATTCGCACTTCACACACCGGAAGTCCGTGCGAGTTTGGCGATTCTCGTCTGCCGTGAATCCACACTCGGCGCACCGTTGCGACGTGTACGCCGACCCCACTTGCTTCACAGAGATGCCGACTGCTTCGGCTTTGTACTCCACTTGCTCGTACAGCGTTCGGAACGCCCACTTGTGCCCCCACGACGCATCCGTTCGGTCGCGGATGTCGGTCAAGTCCTCGAACGCGATCACGTCGCACTCGTATCGAAGTGCTTCATCCACAATCGCGTTCGACGCTTGGTGAACCACGTCACGAACGTATCGTAGTTCGCGTCCACTTGATTGTTCGAGCGTTCTGTGGGCGCTTCGCGTGCCTGTCTGTTGGAGTCCCGCACGGACTTTCTCGAACTCGCGGAGGTTGTGTGAGAGTTCGCGCCCATTGATGAATCGTGCTGTGCTGGTGACGGCGAGGTTTTCAATACCGAGGTCGACCCCGAGAACCGTTCCGTCCTCGGCGGTGTCTCGCTCAGTGTCGGTCTTGGGTCGGCGGAAGCCGATGTCAAAAAGTAGTCGCCGTCACGAGCGGTGAGTGTGCTTTCCGTGACGCTCCAGTGGTCGGCGTCGAGGTACTGCCGTTGGTAGCCATCCTCGGCTTCAGGGAGGGCAAGTTCACATCGGACGCGACTCTCCGTCGTGGAGAGTGACACTGTATCGTCATCGAACAGCGTCATCGTTCGAGTGTCGTACGTTACCGTGGGTGCGGTGAACGTGGGCTTGCTGACCTGCTTGCCGTTCGAGCGGCGTTCGAGACAGCCAGTGATGGCTTGGGCGGCTTGGTGGGTGGCGAGAATCGCGTGCTGACTACCGAGGTCGGTTTCCTCGCGCACGTCGTCGTAGGCGAGGGGTTGTACGTCGCTCTTGGCGTTACACTTCCCCCACGCCATGTCCGTGGCGAGTTGGCACCCACGCTTCCACTCGGAGATGGTTTCCTCAAGCAACTCGCGTTGCTCAGCGTCTACCGAGAGACGAGTGATTGCCGTCCGACGCACGTAGTCGTCTGCCACAGTTTCAATGTGTATGAGTGGCTATTTATAAGCTGGTGTTTGTGACAGATACGAACGCGCTCCTCCCCTCCCTACTCGCCTCCCTTCGGTCGCTCCTTGAGGAAGGGGACTCCGCGCTACCGCTTCAGTTGAACTCGCAGCGGGGGCACATTCCGCTACGGCGTACTCTGATCGTATTCCGGAGGGCGCTTCCGCCTTCGATAGTGGGACGATCTCAGACGGGAGCTTCGAATATACGTTCGAAACGCCAGGGACGTATGATTACTACTCGCATCCCGCACAAGTCGATTGGGATGGTCGGACGGATCGTAGTTGGCAGTCCTGGCGGACCGGCAGAGGAGGATTCAATCCCGGATGGAGAGGTCCCATCGAGTGAGGCGATTGTTGACCAGGGTACAGTCGCCTACGGCTCAAGCAGCGATGGAAGCGGGAATACTGGTGGTGGAATGATGGGACGAGGTGGTTCTGGAATGATGAGTGGCCGCAACGGAGGTGGAGTTGGAGGGCTACCAGCTGTTGGTGGCGTACTCGGAATGCTGGGCGTTCTCGGTGGCGGGCTCTACTGGCTTGGAAACCAAAAATCTCCTCAATCGACTACCGACGACTCAGCCAGAAAAACGCTCCAGAACCGCTATGCCAGGGGCGAAATTGACGAGGAGGAGTATAGACGTCGCCGTGAGCGATTAGATGCTACTGATGAGGACATCTCCAACTGATTGCCACCGTGAGAGGGTGAACTCACCGGGGTCAAGTGATTCGGGGATTAGAGAATACCGCCCTCACCGATACCTTTGATTTCAGAACGATCCCGTGACTTGTTTTGTTCCATTTATGACTGATTTCTCTTGTGATCAACTCGCCTGTGTGGCTCGGTAGTAAACACCAATTGCGAGCACGGCTACGAGGAGAAGATATCCAGTAGCCCACACCAACGAGAGAGCCGTATCTACGTCGGTTGTGAGTCCGGTATCGACCATTACACGGACTGGCCAATAGCCCGGAAAGAGTTTCATCCACCAATCAGGTTCAGATTGAATAAACAGCGGATCCTGAAACAGTCCGATATCGAGCATCGGGAGAATCAGCATCAGCCACATCCCGGCTAGGCGGTTGAAGACGGCCCCGACGAGCATCCCGATGAGACCATACGTGACCGAGACGACGAGCATCGCTGCGACGAACCACCAGAGATACTCGGGCTGGAAATCGACGAGCATCACACCAACTGAGACACCGGTGACGATGAGAGTAATTGCTGCGAGAACCCCAAACCGGGCAGCGATTACCTGCCATGCACGATAGCCAGCGACTGCCAGACGACCGTCCGTGTCTTTGGCTTCTCGCATCAGGAACAACCCGGCGAGTCCGGCGATGAGAGCACTCGTAATCGGCGTCATGATCACGCCGTGGACCTCAGGCATCCCCCGCATGACCGTCGCCGTCTCACCGTCGACGAGCGTCCGAACCGGCATCTCGACGTCCTGGGTGACTGCGAACGCCAACGTGATGAACGAGACCGGTAGGACGACCAGTAGAGCGACGAGGACGTAGTTACGCGCCTGTTCTTTGATGCCGATCGAGAACGCCGTTGTCGTACGGTTCATGCGGACCACCCACCACTGGTGCGCATCGTCACTCCGAACACTACGGTGACGAGCACGAGCAAGACGAGCAGGTATCCGGCAACGAAGCCGAGGTCGCCCGTCGTATATGTACCTTGGAACATCGCCTCCTGAAGGAGTTCCTTCGGATGATAGAGCGGGAAGTATTCCACGAACTCAGGAATGTCAGCAGCCAGCGGGCTGTCGCCACTGAGGAACGCGTCCATCATCGCGAGGAACACCACGACGAGCGAGCCTTCGAACAGTCGCGGAAGGAGCGCCCCGACGAGTGCGCCAAGAAACGCATAGACGAGGCCGGCGAGGACGAGGAATACGAACGTCAGGACAGGGGCTTCCGGTGAAATCGTCAGCCAGAGCACGCCGTAGTTCACGGCAGCCACGACGACCGTGACCCCTCCGAGCGTCGCTAATCGAGTCGCAAGCAGTGTTCGGGGTGGATAGCCTGTCTGAACGAGTCGTCGATCGGCTCCACGCGCACTAATCATCTGGGCGAGTCCCATCAGGCCGGCGATGATGGCGACACCGAATATCGCTCCGAGGAGGCGACCCAGATCGATCGGAATCGCCTCAACTGTCGGCATAGTTGGCAACCCCGCCATCGCTTGTCCCCAGCCTTCGATAACGACAACCGGAAGGAGGAGTGCTAAGACGACATTCAGGGGGGTCCTGAGGAAGGTGGAGACGTTCGTCCGGATCCCCGTTTGAATTCTATTCATCGGCCTTTCTCCTCCGTTCACCGGTCGTCGCTTCGGTCTCACTTTCCCGCTCAGTCACGTCGTAGACGTGTCCATCACGAACCTCGTAGATACGGTCGAGACGGCTCTGCTCCTCGATCAAGTGTGAAATCATTACGACAGCTGTTCCGTCGGCAGCAAGTTCGTCGGCGAGGTCCCAGAAGGTGAGATATGTCTCCCAGTCGAACCCGGTGTAGGGCTCGTCTAGCATGAGGACGTCCGGATCATACATTAGGGCGATACTGAGATTGATTTTTTGTCGGTTTCCACCGCTGAGTTGGTCGATTCGATAGTCAAGGTACTGCTCGAAATCGAGTTTCGATGCGAATCGGCGTTTGGCCTCGTCGATTTCTTCGGCGGTCATTCCGTATCCGGAACCGAACAGGCGGAACGTCTCTGTGACCGTCAGGCGGTCGTAAAGCAGTGGTTCTTGTGGACACCAGCCAACCGTCCCTGTTCGTTCAACTGCTCCGGAATCCTGCTTGAGGACGCCGACGAGGATGTTCATAAGCGTGGATTTCCCCGAACCGTTCCCCCGACGATTCCGACGATTTCTCCTGCTCGGATTTCCAGATAGGCACCGGTGAGGACGGGAACCGATCGTGTAAATGGGAGGTTTGACCCGTACGTTTTTTCAATCTCATCAGCACGGACGAGTACCTCGCTGGTGGTAGCCTCTGTCGTGGAGGTTGTGGGCGCTTCCATAGATGAATACACACGCTCCTCATTTACTGCGATTACTGTTTCAAATCTAAACTATCAGTAGCAACCCCGTGAATAATCAGAGATTCGCATACAGAGCTGACGCTGGACTCAACGTGTTAGATACCTCTTGATTTTCTGAATACTGTCTCCTATAAGCTGTTTCACAGTTTACACGGGAAAGCTTCTGAATTGGATCACCAACAAGCCAGAACGCGATACAAACCCGCTTCAAGACAGCTGTTGAAGTTTCGCGTTGAAAAAGATGAGACGCGCGAAGGTGTATCCGAACCCATAGAGAAGCCGTCTGAACATCAGTTCGCAGATCTTACGGCTCTGTTGAAATCCTCAGAGAGTTACATGTTCGGCCTGTAATTCGACGAGATGAAGGCCCTCCCGAAGTCGCAGATTCTCCGGTTTACTGAGAAGGCGATCCATCTGGCCCGCCGAGCCGTTTCTCGATACTCCTCGAAATTCTCTAAACACCGCTATACACTCCCGCAGCACGTTGTTCTGCTATGTCTCAAAGTTCGGAAAAACACGACTTATCGTGGCCTTCTTGACGAACTGATCGAGATGCCACGTATCCGTCGCGCTCTTGGATTAGCTGAACTTCCTACACCTTCAACGCTCTGTAAGGCGTTCAATCGGCTTGATATGGCTGTGTGGCGTGTCATACTGGGTCTCTCAACGGCGCTCCTTCCGACGAGTGGCGTCGTTGGAGTTGATGCGTCAGGGTTCGACCGCAGTCACGCCTCGAAACATTACACGAAACGCGCCGAACTCACGATTCAGCAGCTCAAAGTGACGCTGTTGGTCGATGCGAAGGTGAACGCAGTCATCGACCTACATGTGACCACGACACGAAAACACGACAGCCAGATCGCGCCCTCTTTGATTAAGCGCAATCCCGAGGAAATTGATGTTCTGCTCGGTGACAAAGGCTACGACGACCAGAAAATCAGGCGACTCGCCCATGAATACGAGGCTCGCCCTCTGATCAAGCACCGTGAGTTCACACCAATTCATAAGGCATGGAACGCGCGCTTAGATGCTGAACTCTACGGACAGCGGAGTCAATCCGAGACCGTCAACTCTACGCTCAAGCGGAAGTACGGTCGATTCGTCCGATCACGACGATGGTGGAAACAGTTCCGTGAACTCGCCATCGCCTGTCTCGTTCATAATCTCGACCGGTCGCTCTGAGCGGTCTATACAGGGTGTACAATTACCAACACCGCCACAGACTCAATTGAATTGTCTTATCAACCGGGTGTTTCAGGCAAGTACCTCTGTGAAGAAGGGAATTTCAACAGAGCCTCGAAGATGATTGGTTTTCGGAGACAGTCCATTTTGAGAGCGCTACGAGACTTTCTGTAAAACAAGTCAAATTCTTGGTTCAATCCAACCTCGGTTCACGATTTCGAATCTTCACTCCTGTCGTCCTCTACGTGTAACTCGGTCCAGTGGTTCGTTCCGTCGTATTCGACAAAATATAGACCAGAGATTGTCGTTTCGGATCCAGTATCTTCTGGTCTGAATTTCTCCTCGTCTGAAAAGTATTTTACAAGTTCATTAAAAGTATCTGGAATCGATTCATCTGGCAATATTTTGTACCCATGTTCATCCGAGATCGCCTCGGACACGATGCGCTCTTGAGCTTCCGGGAGGCTTGAAAGCTGGAATTCGTGTTCGCGTCGAATCTCTCCCCCGTATTCGCTCGCAGATTCGTGAACCGTGTGAGCACGATACGTATACTTGTTCATCGCTGTTTCAGACTGACTTTCGATAATAAACCGGCCCTGAATGCCGGACTCCCACACGATTACGGGGTAATCAGGCTCCGGAACCAACATGGAATCTGAGACTTCGTCTTCCAAGTAGACAAACGGAGCTCCTCCGACTTCGAACACGTCCGGGTCGTCCCACCCGTACTCTTCGAGGGCCTGTTTGTCAACGGGTGGGAGGTCATCGTATGCGATCGTCTCAGCGTCCGTGTCATCCACCTCTTCAAGAGTGATCCGAAAGACTACCGCAGGCTGGGAGTCAATGACCTCAGCTGTGAATTCATACAGTGTATCATCGTAGACGAACCGTCTATCGGGTGGGAATGGTTCGTCCGTTCCTCGGACTGTCTTCGAACCATTTTCGATGACCTCCGCCGCGAATTTCCGTTGTGGCTCATCGAGCGAGTACGTGAGCCTTCGGGCGATCTCTTTGTCCGTCACCGGAATCATCTCCAAACTCGCTATTGGTTCCACCCCCGGATCACCGTTAGAGCGCGGGTTGGGAGTTTCCTCAAACTGGATACACCCAGCGAGGGCAAGGACTAAACCGTTGCCAACGACGGCGATCGATGCCCTTCGATCCATACTTGAAAAAAGATGTTGTATCAAAAATACCTTTGGGAGGCTTAAACATCTGTTTTTGGTGCGTAGCGCGCCAATAGAGCCGTAGATTCATTTATGAATATCGAAAGCGCCAGCCACCGATCTGCCGCGTATCAGCCCCCGGTAGACAAAACGACACCGTCCGGTTACCAGATCAGGATAGACCCGAAAGATGTTATTATGAATTTGTAGCTCTGTTGAAATCCTATTATTCAGACATATTCTCGCCTGAAACAGCCGGTCGATGAAAACTGCGGACTAATCAGTGTGGCATCTCGCGTTATCAATTGGACACTCAGCGTTATGCGCGTAAAATGATGTTCTCTGGTCGTGTACTGCAGCTATGACACCGACACAGCCGTCTCGGTCCTCTGTATTGAAGCTATTCCACTCTCCATCTTCATGACGGGCCATGACTGTTAACGGTACATCTGGCCACACACACTCGATGATAACCCATTCCGGGTCTACCGTCAGCTCACGAGTCTCCGTATGAACTACTTCATCCGTATCAGTCCGCTCTATCCGTAACTCTACTGGCACCGTAGTAGACCCCGTGTTTACGAAACTGAGGTCTTGTATCGTCGCATATCCCTCACTGCCAGTAGAGGAACAACCCGCCAGAAGCCAGATTCCCCCACCCACAGCACCACGAAGAAGCTGCCGACGATTCATGACTAAATTCTCCCACAGCTCCGGTAAGTGTTTTCCCTGTACTGACCGCGACTGGGTGAGAATATATCACTTACTGAGGATTTCAACAGAGCCAGATCTACTGTATCTCTGAATCTATACCTCAGTGTACTCAGCTCCGGCTTTATCGCCGTCAATAGCGTATATGCTTAACGAGCCATCTTTCTCTCCACCCATCCCCGGTGTCCCAGATGGCATACCAGGGAGTGCAACTCCATCTATCGGTGGGTTTTCATCGAGAAGCCGGGCGATTACTTCGACCGGGACGTGTCCTTCTACGACGTAATCTGTGAGGACGAGTGTGTGACAGCTCTGGAGGTCTTCGGGGATCCCATATTCCTGCTTTACTGCTTGGATATCATCCGGTACGGTCTCTGAGAGGTCACCAGTGATATTCTCACGAAGATATGATCGATACTGCTCGCAACAGCTACATCCTGGTGAGTTAAATTGTTGTGCTGATGCCACTGCTACTGGGTCATCAATATCCCATGAGTTCGTGCTTGAGCCACCTAGACAGCCTGTAAGACCTAGTATTCCGATTGTACCACTATGTTGAAGCACCCGACGACGATTCCACGGTTGCGGCATTATTAGACGATACAACAGTAGTTCCCATACGCTTTACCCCTGTTACTAATAACCCGGAATGTGATCACAGTCGCCTTCGGTAGGATTGTCTATTCTAGGACACGCCGGTCCCACACTCCACTCTGTTTTCTTTCGAAACGGGAGTGATCCAGCAAGGCTACGCGCGGTGAACGCCTCAATCCACCATCCCAGATACCGTTCGGCCGGTTTCGATTCTTAACAGAAAGCGCGGTACATCGCCGAGGCCGTTGTTAGGCCCCCAGTAGCATCCGAAGTGACCCGCGAACGCCCATCGGGAGCCCGATCGCTCCGATGAAGAACGTCATAAGCCACCACCATGTGTGGTTCATCTCCTCTTTCGCATCAGCGAGATACCACACGATGCCGACAGTCACGACGAGTTTCAGCACGAACGTCGATCCGGCAAATCCAGTCGCCTGGTATACGAGATTCGTGACGACCAGCTTGGGGGAGTAGCCGAGAAACGTCACACCGATGAGGTTCTGTGCGAGCGTCCCACAGCTGGCCAAAGACGGCCAGCAGAATCAGCGGGTGTCGAAGGTGTGTGACATTGACGAAACTCGCTCCCCAGTAGTAGAGCGCGGTCGCCCCGAGAGCAATCCCCGTCGTTGCGACAGGAACCCACAGACGGAGCGGGGTCGACATCGAGAGGCCGTACCAAAGCACCCACCCGACAGCACCGACAGCCCACACCGACCCGATAAGCCCGACCGTTGACGGAATGGAACCGGTATTCCGATCACGCGCAAGTGCGCCGATGCCGAGCGCGAGGACGGTGACAGCGGTAACGACAAAGTAGATTGACGGCGTGATGAACCACACCGCGTAGTCCCCGAGTAGGCCGATGTCCTCGAGGGCGCGCATCGCTCCGCCGGCGATAATGATCGGGGCGAACCCGTAGGCCAGTCGTGCGTCAAACGTGACGTCGAGTTGATCGAGATACACTCGTAGTCCGGGGAGGCTGTACACGACCGCCGCGAGGTAGGTTACGGTGTTCACCGCGTTGTAGCCCCGAACAGCACGAATCCCCTCATGCGATGACTGGCTCACTGGCAGCGTCAGCGACGACTGGTCCCCAGAGGTACTGCCAAATGAACTGGTCGAAGACGAGGCCCGGGAACGCAAGGATTCCCGCACCGATGAGGACGGGCGGAGCAAGTAGGTACAGCGCCCACCACTCGCGTGAGCCTGTTTCCGGAAGGGCGGTTTCGACGCGTCGCGTGACAGTACTCACGACTCGTTCACCTCCAAGCGCCACGTCGTGCTCTTAGAGCGCCCCCACTGTTCGAGTGAGACGAGTGAGAGGTCGTCCTGAAGTTGGCTGAGGTATTGCGCGACAGCCTTCGGAGAGCCGTCAAGATCACCGGCGATCTCGTGAGCCCGGAGGTACGTCGGTTCGCTACTGGCTGTCTCGACGAGGTACCTCCGAACCGTTTGGCGGGAAATATTCGACATTGAGATAGAGGCGACGGTTAGCGAAGGAACCCGAAGAGCTTGTAGTCGTGATCGGGGGTGTACCGCCGGAACAACAGGCTGTTCGTCAGCACCGACACCGACGAGAACGCCATTGCTGCTCGCAGCGAGCACCGGCTGGAGCAGCCCGAGCGACGCGAGGGGAATCATCGCGGTATTGTATCCGAGCGCCCACACGAGGTTCTGCTTGATCTTCTGGAGTGTCGCGTCCGAGATTCGGATCGCCTTCACCACGTCGAGCGGGTCGTCGCGCATCAGCGTAAGGTCTGCAGCCTCGATGGCCACGTCCGTGCCGGAGCCGATGGCTGTCCCCACGTGCGCGACCGCGAGCGCGGGGGCGTCGTTAACGCCGTCTCCGACCATCATCGCCTGACGGCCCTCGTCTTGAATACTGTCGACCGCGTTAGACTTGTCTTCGGGAAGGACCCCTGCTCGGACATTCTCCGGGTCGATACCCACCTGTTTGGCGACCGCACGAGCAGTTCGCTCGTTGTCGCCCGTAATCATCATTACGTCGACGCCCCGCTCTTGGAGGGCTGTAACGGCCTGCTTGGAGCTCTCTTTGATTGTGTCGGCGTCAGCCACTACACCAACCAGTTTGCCCTCGGAAGCGACAAGCATCGCCGTCTTCCCCTCGTTTTCGAGGCGTTCCATCGTCTCCTCGGCGGGTGACGGGTCGATGTCGTTGTCTCGCAGCAACTTGCGGTTGCCGACCAGTACCTCGTTGTCACCAACAACCGCTTTGATCCCGTGACCAGGAACGTTCTCGAAGTCGTCGGGCTCAGTCACGTCCAGCCCGCGTTCTTCAGCCCCGTCGACGATTGCCCGCGCGAGCGGGTGTTCGCTTCCGCTTTCTGCTATCGCCGCCAGCCGCAGCACGTCGTCCTCGGAGAGGCGCTCACGAGTGCTGATCTGTCCACCATCTGGCGTCGGCTCGCCACCGTCAGTCACTCGCATTTCCATCGCTATCGAAGACGACCACATCGGTCAATTCCATTTCACCCTCCGTGAGGGTGCCCGTCTTGTCGAAGACGACCGTGTCGACGTCTTTTGCGCGTTCGAGGATGTCACCGCCCTTGAACAGGACGCCGTTCTGGGCACCAATCGTCGTCCCGACCATCGTGGCTGCGGGCGTCGCCAGCCCCAGCGCACAGGGACAGGCGATGAGGATCGAGGACGCGAAGACAATAATCGCGAACTCGAAGACGGAAACGGTCCCACCGACCGGGGCCGGGCCGCCAGCGACCTGACCCCACAGCGGGAGCCAGTCGACGAAGCCAGCCAGTACCTCCGGGAACAGGAACCAAACAATGCCCCAGAGGAGAGCGTTCGCGATGACCGCAGGCACGAAGTACGCGGAGATACGGTCCGCGAGGTTCTGGATGTCGGGCTGGCGCGACTGCGCCTCCTTGACAGTCTGAACGATCTGTTGAAGAGCCGTATCTTCTCCGACCTTTGTCGCCTCCACGACAAGGACGCCGTTCTCGTTAATCGTCGAGCCGACGACCTCATCGCCCTCTTCCTTCTCTACAGGGACGGATTCACCAGTGACCATCGACTCGTCGACGGCGGACTGACCGTCGACAACGACGCCGTCTGTGGGAACTTTCTCACCCGGACGGATTTTCATCCGGTCACCCGTTGTGACCTCTTCGAGCGGAACTTCTTCTTCACTGCCGTCCTCGCGGATAATGGTCGCCGTTTCGGCTTCCATTTCGAGGAGCTTCCGGAGGGCCTCGCCCGCTTGCCCCTTCGACCGAGCTTCGAGGTAGTTGCCGAGCGTAATGAACACGAGGATGAGCGCTGCCGTGTCGAAG
This sequence comes from Halorubrum sp. AS12, assembly GCF_051122765.1. NCBI lineage: Archaea > Methanobacteriati > Methanobacteriota > Halobacteria > Halobacteriales > Haloferacaceae > Halorubrum > Halorubrum sp. AS12. The sequence goes on along the minus strand of NZ_CP185386.1, from coordinate 157,489 downwards.
TAGAGCCCACCTGCAATGAGTTCAGACAGGACTGCCACGGAGTAGAGATAGGCGGTTGTTGAACCGATTGCGATTAGCACGTCCATATTGGCGCGGCCGTTTTTCACGATCGCCTTGTACGAGTTCTTATAGAACGGCCAGCCGAGGATCGCCTGCACCGGTGTGGCGAGGAGGAACTCGAGCCACCCGATTTCAACGCCGAAGACGGCATCAGGGACGATCGCGCCACCGAGCAGAAACTTGTCGATGAGGAAGAAGAGCAACGGAGCCGACAACACTGCCCCAAAGAGGGTCAGTCTGAGTTGCTTTTGGGTCTCAGCCTGTCGTGCGGCATCTCGTGCGTCTTGACCCGACTCGTCGTCATCACCATCTTCGCGGACGGGCGAGTAGCCAGCGTCCTCAATAGCATCATACAGTGTATTGAGAGACACCTCTGCCGGATTGTAGGTGACCTGCGCTTCGTCAGTCGCGTAGTTGACTTCGGCGGTGACGACACCCGGTGTATTCTCGAGAGCGGTTTCGTTGGTCTCGGCGCAATTGGCACACGTCATATCGGAGATAGCAATAGAGACCGTCTCCGTGATTGCGCCGTAGCCTGCCTCGTCGATCGCCTCATAGATTTCCTGGAGTGATACCTCATCGGGATCGTAGGTTACGGATCCCTCGTCGGTGGCGAAGTTCGCATCCGCCTTCGATACCCCGTCAAGGGATTCGAGGGTGTCCTGGATCGTTCCCGAACAGTTGGCACAGGACATCCCCGTAATATCGAGATGGGTTGTTCGGCTTGTCATGTTCATCTTACTATACGGGGTCTATGTTTAGGCGGTTTACTGTTTCGAGAAGGTGGTTATCGACACCAAGAAAATTTGGAATCCAAAGACCGTTCTATACACCCTCTTCGAGCCGCTGATAGCGGTCTTCAAACCGTGCGAGACAAGATGGACAACAGAAGTGATAGATCTCGCCATCGATGCGCTTCGTCTCACCTTCATTGTCGACGGTATTGTTACATTCAGTGCAGGTGAGAGCAAATTCGACGCCGTCGATCGAAGGCGTCCATTCAGCTTCGTCGATCAAGGTGACTGAATATCCAGATATCCCAAGCCCATCAAACAGGCTGTCTACCCACTGACGGACGTTCTGTGCCTCAACGCGGGCATAGAACCAGAGATCGCCTTCTGAGGTCGTGAAGACGTGTTCGATGCCGTCCGATTCCCGGACTCGCGTACGGGCCTCTTCGAGCGATCCCGGTTCGATTTCTGTTTGAATGAATACTGGAACACCGGCCCGAAGGTGCGCCCGGTTTACATCAATCGTGAAGTTGTTAATAACATCTGCTTCCTGTAATCGTTGGACTCGATCGGAAACAGCTGGCCCGGACAGATCAACTTCTTCGCCGATGGCGCTGAATGGACGACGGGCGTTTTCGGCCAGTAACGAGAGAATCTCCAGATCTGTTTCGTCTAGGTTGCGCATACAACAGCGTCGCACCGCAGGATACATTATTTTTTCTCAAAATAGACCTTTGAGAGTGCGGTTTTGAACTCGGAATAACTTTGGGTTCCAAGCAGAAAAGCACATAGAATAGGGGGCCCTAATCATGTATGGATATGAGTCAGACCATCTCGGTCGAAGGAATGACCTGTGAACACTGTGAGCAAACTGTAGAGGAAGCACTCAAAGAAGTCGACGGAGTCACATCGGCGACTGCGGATCGGGACTCGGAATCCGCGACAGTCGAAGGAACAGCTGAATCAGATGACCTCGTGACTGTGGTCGAAGACGCCGGGTACGACGCCTCTACGTAAGCTATCACGTAACGATAGAAGGCGAGCGACGCCCCATCGTAGCGTATCTCGCCTTCACTGCTACGAACGTTGAGTTTGTGCCAAGTGGCTAAGTGCGTCTGAGATCGATTCAACGGGTGTCACGCGTAATCCCTCGATAGCTACATCTGAATCGGGATCGCTGGGAACAAGCAATTCGGTCGCTCCGAACGCCCGGGCACTCCGGGCCTTTGCTTTGATTCCGCCAACCGGGAGCAGCTTGCCATCGTCGGCAACGATTCCAGTGATGAGGGTCTCAGACGACAGCGACTGCTGGCGAAGACTGGCAATAAAAGCAACCGTAAGGCCGGCTTCCCAGCTTTTTCCACGGAGTGTAAGAGTGCCCGTCTCAGGTGAGACGAATGATACGTGCGTAGCCGTATCTCCAAGTGAACGACCAGTAAGACGGGTAGCGGTTTGTCTCGCCTCATCCAGTGCACGCTGGAGGTCGTGGCGGATCTCGATACCGTTCAGATTGACAAACAGCTCACCGTTGCCATCAGAAAACTCGAAATTGGTCGCGATAATGAGACCTGAGTTAGCTGCGTCCACTGCCGGAAGATGGAACTGTGTGTCCGGGAGAGAGGCCGCCCCGCCTGCCAGTGTCGCTAGTGACTGGAAATCGGTATCTGACCGCGTGAGAGCGACTGCTCCACCGGCACCGCCTATCGATCCGAGACCCAGTCCAGCAAGAAATTCTCTCCGCGAAAGGAGGTCTCGCTCGATGCGAGAGACGATGTCGTCACTTGAGTCAGACGTGGATGCGGACGTTGTCTCTCGTTCGGTAGGTGGCATACTCTGGGAGTGTTTCGTGGGTAGTGATGGTACTATGTCACTAGGTAACGCTTGTGAATATATAAGAATGGTGTCGGTCAGAAATTCGGCGCAAAAACGAGTATTCCCGTGTTAGATTCCACACGACTATCTTGACGCATCCCCAATTAGTCAGCCGTGTCCACCAGGTACCGCTCTCTCTTCGCACTTGTGGCGATCAGTGCTGTAGTGACAGGTGTCGGTGTCTGGATCGCGTATCAGGTTGAGCTTGTACTCCTACCGGCTACGACCTCTCGCATCGGAATGCTTCTTGTCGGTTTTATCGAGGAAGCGTTCGTCCGACTGCTTCCGTTGATCGTAGTCTTCTACTTCTGGAGTTACTGGCGAAGCCAGCTACTCTCGAAAACGGAGGGGATCTGGCGACCGCCGCATCCGGGATCACTGTTGGGGGGCTGGAACTAATCTTCAAACTCGAATACTTGTCCCGGCTTGAAGCCACCGCCAGATTCGATGCGATGGTTGTCCCGATACTACTCGTGCCATCTTCCATTCGCATTGGTAGCCGGTCGGTTTGTGTATGCCCTCGGTGAGCGTATTCACGGATCCGACACGATTGGCCTGCCATCACTGCCTCGAAGAACTCTTCTTTTCCTTCTGGGAGGGTATCTCACCCTCGCAATAGCACACGCTATGTATAACCTACTGGTATGACTGCTTAAACCGCGTCCGGCAGCGATAGAAAAGATGCCGGGAGCGTTCGTCAGCAGTTAGTGGTCATCGCCAAGTGCACTCGAAACCATTCCGTTCAGTTCGGTGAGCTTCTCTCGGACAGTATCTGGTTTCTCCTCGGGTGGCTCTTCAAGCGCGATCTGTTCATGTGGATCTGGGTCGCCGACGATGACGCTCCCGAGCATACCGACCGTCTCGTGGGGCGTACAGTAGTAGTGGTAGACGCCCTCGGTCTCGAAAGTGTGCTCGAACGTCGCTCCTTCCTCCGAGCGGAGACCACTATCCCATGCTGCAGCACCATCGGGAACGAGCTGGGGTTGGTCGTTGTCTGGATGGTAGGCCGTCGCGGAGTGACTGCCGCTCTCGTTAGTCCACGTTACCGTCCCACCGACATTGACGCGGACGACGTGCGGTTCGAAGTGATATCCTCCGTCTTCGGTGACCATCGCCACCTCAGCTGTATCGCTCGGTTCCCCGACGGCTTCATCGTGACCTCCCTCGTCGTCATGCCCCGATTCTCCTTCGCTACTGTTCTCTCCTTCGTCATGCCCCGACTCGCCTCCGTCTTCGGTAGATGTCGCAGTGCTTTCGGCCCCACTATCACTGCCGTCTGATTCCGATCCCGTACATCCTGCGAGTCCAATGACAGCTGTACCACCAGTCAACTGGAGCACTCGCCGCCGGGTGAGTCCTGAATTGGTTGTCATAGGGTAGGTCACCTCACAGGTGAGAATACGAGGGGGGGAAAATAGACGGGTGAGCTGTTTTGCGTGCGACGCAAAACTGGTCGTTACTTACGTTTCGGTAGGGCATTAATTTGTATTGCGAGGAACAGCTGTGTCCACGGATCATCGCGCTGACGAGTTATTAGACCTCCTCGGGGAGGAGCGGGTTCGTCAGATTCTGGCCGCGACGAGCCGGGACCCCCTCTCAGCGAAGGAGCTGAGTGAGGAATGCGACGTTGCCCTCTCAACGATTTACCGCCGGGTCGAAGATATGGTCGCTAATGACCTGCTCGTCGAACAAACACAGATTGAGACTGATGGGAGCCATCATAGCGTGTACGAAGCAAACGTTGACCACATCGATGTCGATATCGAAGATGGAACGATCGACATCAAGATGGACGTTCGTGAGGACGCCGCGCAGCGGTTCTCGCGTATTTGGACCGACATCCGAGACACCTAACCATGCACACCGCACTCGTCATTGCAAAGCTCATCGCAGTCGGACTAGGGCTGTCGATAACGTATCAAGCGTATCGTGGATACAGAGTCTACGGTAGCGAACCAATGCTGTACGTCGCTATCGGATTCCTATTCATCAGCGTCGGGTCCGTAATCGAAGGCATTCTTTTCGACGTCGTTGGGTTGTCCATCTTCGTTGCTGGGACCATTCAGACTACACTTGTCGCGGTAGGTATGCTCATTATCCTTTATTCGCTACACGGACAAATGTCCCAGCCGACACAGGGGGGCGAGGAATCGTGACTACTGGATGGGAAGTCACGCTAATTGGAGTCCGTGTCTTTCTCCTCTTCTTGGGTATTGCGACGACAGCGATCAGCTTTCGCGCGTATCGTCAGGAACGGACTCGATACCTACGTGACGCAACGATCGGCTTCGGGTTCATGACGCTCGGTGTCCTCATAGAAGGTTTTCTCTACCAGCTCACAGCATTAACGCTCACGCAGGTACATGTTGCCGAATCCGCTGCGTTGGCGTGTGGGTTTGCCGTCCTCCTCTGGTCTTTCATTCGGTGAGTTCCGAAATGCCGTCACAGTATTCAGGATCCCGATTCCCATTGGAATGGATTCGAAGGGAGATTAATATCGCTCCCGAGCACACATTTAGATACTATGACTGACACACTCCCGTTCGATGCCGTCCGCGAACTTGACGTCGACGGGACGACGTACAAGATGGCTGACCTTCGAGCACTCGAAGAACATGGACTCTGTGAACTCGACACGCTTCCGGTGAGTATCCGTATCCTCCTCGAATCGGTGCTCCGAAACGTCGACGGCAAAACTATCACCGCGTCAGATGTCAGGAATGCTGCTGGCTGGAAGCCAGACGTACCGGACGCAGAGGTTCCGTTCTCTCCATCACGAGTCGTCCTACAGGATCTCACCGGTGTACCCGCAGTCGTCGACCTGGCGGCCCTTCGATCCGAGGTCGACCGCAAAGACCGAGATCCCACCCTGGTCGAACCGGAGATTCCTATTGATCTCGTGATCGACCACAGCGTCCAAGTCGACTACTTCGACTCCGAGGACGCCTACGAGAAGAACGTCGAACTGGAGTACGAGCGAAACGCCGAACGGTATCGCGCGATCAAGTGGGCGCAGAACGCCTTCGAGAACTTCAACGTCGTCCCGCCGGGGACCGGTATCGTCCACCAGGTGAATCTCGAACATCTGGGTCGGGTCGTCCACGCCCGCGAGCAAGACGGCGAGAACTGGCTCCTGCCGGACACGCTCGTCGGCACGGACAGCCACACCCCGATGATCGGTGGCATCGGTGTGGTCGGTTGGGGCGTCGGCGGCATCGAAGCGGAAGCGGCGATGCTCGGTCAACCGGTCACGATGAAACTCCCCGAGGTCGTCGGCGTCCGTCTCGAAGGCGAATTACCCGAGGGCGCGACGGCTACGGATCTCGTGCTCCACATCACCGAACGACTCCGCGAGGTCGGCGTCGTCGACCGGTTCGTGGAATTCTTCGGTCCTGGTGTGGAGAACCTCACAGTCCCCGACCGGGCCACGATCGCCAATATGGCGCCCGAACAGGGTTCGACGATCAGTATGTTCCCGGTCGACGACCAGACGCTCGAGTATCTCGAACTCACCGGGCGTGATCCCGACCACATCGATCTCGTCCGCGAGTACCTCGAAGCGCAAGGGCTGTTCGGAGAACAGGAACCAGAATATACTGAGGTCGTCGAATTCGACCTCTCGACTGTCGAACCGAGTCTGGCCGGACACAAGCGGCCACAGGACCGGATTCCGATGGGGGACGTGAAACAGAGCTTCCGAAAACTTCTCCACGGAGAGTTCGAAGACGACCTCGGTGACGTCGACGAGGACGCCCTACAGCGGTGGCTCGGTGAGGGTGGCGCAGCTGGTGCGGAGACCGACGGTGGCGTTCAGGTCGAACCTGAAGCCGAACTGGCATCCGTTAACCAAACACGTTGAGGTCGACCTCGACGGTGAGACGGTCGAAATCGGACACGGAGACGTCCTCGTCAGCGCCATCACGAGCTGTACGAACACGTCGAACCCGTCGGTGATGATCGCTGCTGGACTGCTCGCCCAGAACGCCGTCGAGAAAGGCCTAGACGTCCCGCCGTACGTCAAGACGAGTCTCGCACCGGGTAGCCGTGTCGTCACGCAGTATCTCGAAGAATCGGGGCTGCTTCCGTATCTCGAAGAGCTCGGGTACGCCGTCGTCGGCTACGGCTGTACCACCTGTATCGGTAACGCTGGGCCGCTTCCCGATCCCATCGAGCAGGCAATCGACGACCACGACCTCTGGACGACGAGCGTTCTCTCCGGGAACCGGAACTTCGAGGCGCGTATCCACCCGAAGATCCGCGCGAACTACCTCGCGAGCCCGCCGCTCGTCGTCGCCTACGGGCTCGCAGGGCGGATGGACATCGATCTCGAACACGAGCCGCTGGGCACTGACGATGAGGGTAACCCAGTCTATCTGGCGGACATCTGGCCGGACGCAGCGGACGTGCCAGGCCGCAATCCACGAGAACGTCTCTCCGGAGATGTTCGAGGAGAAGTACGCCTCCGTGTTCGAGGGCGATGAGCGATGGGCTGCTCTCGACGCGCCCACGGGTGACGTCTACGAGTGGGATGAGGACTCGACATACATCCGTGAACCGCCGTTCTTCAAGGACTTCCCGGTAGAGAAACCCGGCGTCGCCGATATCGAGGACGCACGCTGTCTACTGACGCTCGGCGATACCGTTACGACCGACCACATCAGTCCAGCCGGCCCGTTCGGTCCCGACCTCCCCGCAGGTCAGTGGCTGCTCGATCACGGTGTCGAGCCACACGAGTTCAACACCTACGGCGCACGTCGGGGCAACCACGAGGTGATGATGCGGGGAACGTTCGCCAATGTCCGCATCGAGAACGAGATGCTCGACGATGTCGAGGGTGGCTATACGATCCACCACCCAACCGACGAGCAGACGACCGTGTTCGAAGCCAGCCAGCGCTACCGCGAGGAGGGAGTCCCGCTCGTCGTGATGGCGGGCGAAGAGTTCGGTACCGGCTCCAGCCGGGACTGGGCGGCGAAAGGAACGGACCTACTCGGTGTTCGCGCAACCATCGCCGAGAGTTACGAGCGCATCTACCGCGACAACCTCGTCGGCATGGGTGTGCTCCCCCTGCAGTTCGATGATGGCGACTCGTGGGAATCTCTCGGTCTGGATGGGTCGGAGATCTTCACGATCCACGGCCTCGATGACGGGCTCGACGTGATGGACGAACTGGCCGTTATCGCCGAGCGTGCGGACGGGTCGACTGTCGAGTTCCCGGTCACAGCACAGGTCGGCACGCCGGCCGCCGTGACCTATATCGAACACGGCGGCATCCTCCACTACGTCCTTAGACGGCTCCTCACGCAATAATCTCTCTCAACTGACTCTATTTCTGGAAGCACAAGCAACACGAATAACTTTGAGTCCAAATTAGCGTTTCAATCGTGCGTAGACTCTGTTCGGATGATGCCCGCTACGTTATCCATCTGAGCTGAAACGTGTGCGCTCTCACCAGCAACATGCGTAATTAAATCGTCCAGAGTGATCATCCCGATAACGCTCCCGTCTTCAACAACCGGGACGTGTCGAGCACCCGCTTCGTTCATTTGTCTCAGGACTTTTGGAATCTCAGCATCTGCTGGCACAGTAAGTGGGTCACGCGTCATCACGTCAGCAGCTCGTACGTCGTCTCCACTCGTCTCGGCTGTGAGCACACTTAACTCGCTTTCCTCGGTGAGCAGGTTAGCAATCAGGTCTCGATCGGTGATGATACCAGAGATCTGATCGGATTCTTCGACGACCACGTACCTGGCACACCGCGATTGGGAGATCATCGTGTGAGCGATCTCGGCAACCGTGGCGTCAGGCGTGACACGGGCGACCGACTCATCAGAAATACGACCAATGTCCATCCGGAGGTCAGTTGGTCTGGTACCCATGCTAATCAGTACGACTCATAACAGGAAATAGCTTAGCATCAGCTGGTCGTCATAGAAATCCTCCACTCTTCAACCCTGAGAGACGACAATCTCCAAACTTTGTGAAGTTACAAAAAGTGTTACCAGCTACGCCACTATCCAAGAGCGCTGGCTTTTATAATCTAGTCTCAATAAGTAAAGATAAATGTACGATACGGTTTTGCTCTCGACTGACGGGACAGTCGCTTCTGAGGAAGCTGAATCCCATGCTATCGCGCTAGCAGAGGCCCATAATGCCGATCTCCATGTTCTGTATGTAGTCGATGAGGACGTCGTAACAGCATACAGCGGTGACGAGTACGTTGATGAAGCCGAAGGCCCAGAACATGGCCTCGAAGAACTTGGAACGGAAACAATCGCAGACATCCAATATAAAGCGAAGGAGGTCGGTGTCAATGTTGTCAAAGCAATTGAGCACGGCCGACCGGCTGAGACGATTGTACGGTATGCTGATGCCGAAGATATGGATCTACTTGTACTTGGAACGAAACACCGGCCGGAAGAATACCGGGCCTTGCTCGGAAGCGTGACCGACCGCGTCCTTCGATTGACGACCCGCCCAGCGACCGTCGTGAAGACGGAAGTCGACGAATAGGGGAAGAACAGTCAGTAACGGCCGCCGTCAGGCGTGAGTCGGGCGCGCCGGCGTTCGAACTCCTCGTCGTCGATTTCGCCGCGAGCGTACCGTTCCTGGAGGACAGCGAGTGCGCTATCCTCGGTGGGGCCGTCCGATGGCGACCGCGTTGTCAGCCAGTAGACGATGTAGACGGGAAGGGCGATCAGAAGTGCCATCCACAGCAAACCGATCAACATCATCCCCCAGCTCCATATTCCCCACCCGGCCATGTGACCATCATTCCACATCCCGTCATGCCAGTCCCACATCACTGTATCTGGAACAGCAGCGTGCGTCAGAGTCATTCCAATGATGACGGCTAGCGTCAGTGCTCCGATGACGATGAGTCCCAGAGAACGAATCCCGCGTGCTTGAATTGGATTTTCCATTATTGTACTCCTGAAGAGAGTTCGGCGTGGTTAGCCGAGGATGTATTCGAGGGCAGGGTAGCGCTCAACGAGCGCTTCGCCGCCGATCTCGTACTGTTCGATGTACTGGTCGAGGCCCAGGATGCGGCCCGCAGCGAACGCGGCGACCGCGAGGAACACGAGCATGTACGCGAAGTCCCCGTTGATGAACCCGTGGCCCATGTCCCAGTTGCCGAAGTAGAACATGAGCATCATGAGCGCGCCGAAGAACGCCGCGAGGCGGACGAACGCGCCGACGAGCAGGCCGAGGCCGATGAACAGCTCGCCCCACGGGACGGCCACGTTCGCGAACTCGACGAACCACGGCGTACTCCCCATCCACGCGAACATCCCCGCGAGCGGGTTGCCGTTCGTCGCCGCGACGTTCGTGAGGTAACCGCCCGCGGCGAACTCGCCGGTGATCTTCGTGAACCCGGAGTACGCGAACGCGTAGCCCATCATGAGACGGAGCGCGAGCACGAACCACGCACTGAGACTGTGAACTTTCCCGCCGACGGTCAGACCGCCGACTCTGCTCTCGAGCTGATTCATGCCGGAGTCGAGTGTGGACATAGTTATTGCACCTTCAACTATCAGTACGGAGGCAGAGACGATATAACGGCGAGCCGGCGTTCTGAGTCAGAAAATCGGCGGGCTATATTACGCTCCTGTCGCGAGTAGAGACGTGTGACCGAGGAGTCCGACCCGTCGGAAATCTTCGCTACACTCGACGACGAGTACGCTCGCGACATCCTCGTGGCGACGAAGACCGACCGACTGTCTGCGAAGGAACTCAGCGAGGAATGTGACATGTCACGCCCGACCGTCTCGCGCCGTGTCACCCGCCTCGTCGAGCAGGGCCTCCTCGAAGAGTATACGCACGTCGACCCCGGAGGACGGCACTACAGCGAGTACGAGGCTCGTCTCGAACGTATTGAAGTCCTCCTCCAGGCAGAGGGCTTCGATGTCCAGATCGATGTCCGGGCGGACCCCGCCGACCGGATTACGACCATCTTCGAGGAGATGCGGGGAGACTGACTTATGGAACACACGCTATTCGTCATCGGCAAACTGTTCACGACCGCGTTAGCACTGGTCATCGCATATCAGGCCTATCGCGGGTACCAACGACATCACACGCAGTTACTCCTGTACGTCGCCGCCGGCTTCGCATTGGTCGGGCTTGGCGGCCTCCTTGAAGGCGTCCTCTTCGAACTCCTCCAGGTGTCGATCTTCGAAGCAGGATTCGTCGCAGCACTCGTCACCGCAGCCGGGATGCTGTCTATCCTCTACGCCCTGTATGCCCCGAATCCATAAGGATTCAGGACGCCCATTCGACAAGCGGCCTCTGCGCGTCGTGCCCGGTTCGAAGCCGCTACTGTTCGGACTCCCCTCGTTCTCGATAGTGTAGCGTCGCAGTGGGAGTTATATCCATATCGGTCGTACCATATCGTATGATTCGAACAATCGTCGGTGTCCTCGGCGCTATCTCAGCGCTGTTCCCGGACGAAATCGTCGAGCTCTTCGAGAAACTCGCGATTTCGAATCCAGACGAGGGAACAGTGAGAGGGTGGATACGTCCAGCAGTCCGGTCGGAGGGTGTTCTGATAGCTGCGCTTTCACTCTTTAACGGGCGAGCATACGCGTTGCTGATGAATCTTACCGGCGTGTTCGGCGCGATAGTCCTCTTATTTCCCGACCTGTATCAGAGATTTGCCACCGCGTTCCTGTACGAGCGTCCAGAGTCGATAGAATGGAACGAGCGATTCCGCTTGGGCATTCGGGCTATCGGCGCACTCTATGTCTTTTTAGCGGCGAAGACGTACAGGGAGCGTCACAACGATACTTGAGCCTTCTCGCTATTGACACCTGGCGCATCCGATGTCTAGTTCGTTACGGCCGCAGGTATCACTTTGAATCTAAAGTTTGAGCCCCACGATATCAGTATGTTCGAAGGGGAAATCCGCTAAAGAGAGGAGGCCGTGTGTATCCCTGTATGACGACGACGATCATCGTGGAAGGCATGACGTGCGGTCACTGTGAGCAGACGGTCGAAGAGGCCCTCGAAGAGGTATCCGGCGTGACTGACGTGACCGTCGACAGGGAGAGAGAACAGGCAAGCGTCGATGGTGAGGCAAATGTCACAACTCTCGTGGAGGCCGTCGAAGACGCCGGGTACACCGCTTACGCCTGAGAATCGCGCGGACCACTCCGAGACAACGGCCAACCGTTGTCTTTGAAGCTTCGCTACGCTGGTCCTGCTGTACAGTTTCAGTGGGAAAGATTCAGGGGGCCGGCGGATCCACCTCTACAGAGAATATGGGCAATGGACGACCACAAAGATACAAATGAGAATCCCCCTGGAGGGGAACACCAGCAGGACGACAGCAGTCACCAGCACGAACACGGCGAGCAGGATGAATCGGACGCCGAGTCGGACGAGCAGCGGGTAGAACAGGACCTACTGGAAGAAGAGGCACACCCTGCTGCGGAGAGTGAGACGGTGCTCGACGAGCAGCACGAGCACGCTGGACACGAGGGCGAAGGACACGACCACAGCACTCACGAGGGGCACGGTGAGGGTCATGGCGGGATCCACGAGGGCCACGAGCAGATGTTCCGCCGGCGCTTCTTCGTCTCGACGCTCCTGTCGATCCCCGTCCTCCTGTACAGCGAAATGTTACAGGAGTGGCTCGGGTTCTCCGTCCCAGCGTTCCCGGGCAGCGAGTGGATCAATCCCGTCTTCGCGGTCATCGTCTTTCGATACGGTGGGGTGCCGTTCCTCCAGATGGCGGTCCCGGAGCTGAAAGACCGGTCGCCGGGGATGATGACGCTGATCTCGATGGCGATCACCGTCGCATTCGTCTATAGTCTCGCGAGCGTGGTCTTCCCCACACAGTCGGCGTTCTTCTGGGAGCTTGTCACCCTGATCGACATCATGCTCCTGGGGCACTGGATCGAGATGCGGTCGGTGCGACGGGCCTCGAGCGCGGTGGACGAACTGGCGAAGCTGATGCCGGACACCGCCGAGCGGATCACCGACGGCGGCGACACCGAGGAAGTCCCAGTGAGCGAGCTCTCCGAGGGCGACCTCGTACTCGTCCGGCCGGGTGCGAGTGCCCTGCTGACGGCGTCGTCGAAGAGGGAGACTCCGACGTCAACGAGTCCATGATCACGGGCGAGTCAAAACCGGTCTCGAAAGACCCCGGCGACGAGGTCATCGGCGGGACCATCAACGGCGACGGGAGTCTTCGCGTGCGCGTCGGTGCGACGGGCGAGGAGACGACGCTCGCGGGAATCATGCGCCTCGTCGAGGAAGCCCAGCAGAGCAAATCCAAGACACAGGTACTGGCCGACAGAGCGGCAGGCTGGCTGTTCTACGTCGCCCTCGCGGCGGCAGTCGTGACAGCAATCGCGTGGACGCTCGCGGTCTCATTCGACGCAACGGTCATCGAGCGCGTCGTCACAGTGCTCGTCATCGCCTGCCCGCACGCACTCGGGCTCGCCATCCCCCTAGTGGTCGCAATCAACACGTCATTGGCGGCTCGCAACGGGATGCTGGTCCGGGACCGTATCGCGATGGAGGAGGCGCGGAACCTGGACGCCATCATCTTCGACAAGACGGGGACGCTCACCGAAGGCGAACACGGCGTCGTCGACATGGCGACCGTCGAGGGCGTGGAAGAGGACGACGCTCTCGCGCTAGCAGCAGCCGTCGAAAGCGACTCCGAACACATGATCGCGCGAGCCATCCGCGAGGCCGCCGACGAGCAGGACCTCACCGCACCTGACGCGACCGACTTCGAGGCGATCAAAGGCCGGGGCGTCCGTGCGAACGTCGACGGAAAAGAGGTGTACGTCGGTGGACCGAACCTGTTGACCCAGCTCGATAGCGAGATCCCCGACCATCTCCAGCGCTTCGCTGACGAGGCCGGACAGAACGCCCAGACAGTGGTGTATCTCGTTCGTGACGGAGAGCTAATCGCCGCCTTCGCGATGGCCGACGTGATCCGCGAGGAGAGTTTCCGCGTCGTCGACGCGCTCCACGATCTGGGTATCGAGGTGGCGATGCTGACAGGGGACTCCCAGGACGTCGCCAACGCCGTCGCCGACGAACTGGGCATCGACACGGTGTTCGCGGAAGTCCTCCCCGAAGACAAGGACGAGAAAGTCCAGGAACTCCAGGACCAGGGCAAGCTCGTGGGGATGGTCGGCGACGGTGTGAACGACGCGCCGGCGCTGACCCGGGCCGACGTCGGTATCGCGATCGGGAGCGGCACCGACGTCGCCGTCCAGTCGGCCGACGTCATCCTCGTCCAGAACAACCCGATGGACGTCGTTCGGCTCGTGAAACTCAGTAAGGCGAGCTACCGGAAGATGCAGGAGAACATCGTCTGGGCGGCCGGCTACAACGTGTTCGCGATTCCGCTCGCAGCGGGCGTCTTGGCACCGATCGGGATTCTGCTGTCGCCCGCTGTGGGTGCGCTCCTGATGTCGTTGAGTACAGTCATCGTTGCCATCAACGCTCAGCTGCTCCGCCGCGTGGACCTGTCCATCCCCGAGCTTCCAAGCGGGACACCAGCGACTGACGCACAACCTGCAGACTGAAACGCTCCCGATCGCTTCGGAGCTTCTTCCAATTGAGTTCGGTTAATGGACAGCAAATGGCGACACTGCGTGATTTCGGTGGGTATCGCTACGCGGTCACCGGTTCCACAGTTTTCCCGAAGGGTCCGATAGTTCGGTATACACAGACGCTCGTCTGATGGGCTACATTGCTGCGCCAGCACTAGGTTTATACCGTTAGACGGACTTCTTTCCAACATGAGCCTCGAAGAGACGGTTGACTACCTCGCCGAGGAACTCGACCTCGAGCGGAGTGAACACGTTCGCGAGGTCGGACAGTCGGTCGCCGAGCTTCGCGACTGATCAGAACATTTCTCTGAAGTCCCGTTCGACCAGTCCGTCCTCCAGATACGTGATGAACTCTTGTTTCGTTGGTCCTTGACGGTCAAGTAGATCGTCCCGTCCTGCTCGTTCGAGAACTGCCTGCGCGAAGTCCGTACAGTGAGATTCGTGCTGCCCAGCATACTCTGAGAGGGCTTCTCGCCAGTGGATATCCAGCTCGAACTCGGCTAATCGGATTTGGATCCCATCTTTCCGTTCGACGAGGTCGACGTCCAGCTCTTCGAGTTGCTTGAAACGGAGGTTGTTTCGGCGGACAGTAATGAGCCGCTTGGAATCGACGATATAGGGATCGACCCACTCTCGCCAGGAATCGTCGTCGACGTGCGTTCGTGGCATCTCAAAATCCGGGTCCACACTCTCAATACAGAACTGCAGCATCGCGATGCCAGTTCGATGATTCGCATTCGGGAGGGAATGTCGGAGGATCAAATTCGACATCACCTCTCCAGCGACGGTCGGAAGCGGTGCTCCCCAGGAGACGTGATCGAGTGCCTGCTGGATCTTTTGCGGTTCGAACTCCTTGTAGAGCCGGAACTCATCCTCATCTCGAACATCGACCGCGGCTTCGAGCAACTCCACTAATCGGAATGCGACAACCTGCCCAGCACGGGGGAGGTCACGAATACGGTCGCTCAGCCATTCCTGATCGAAGTCAATATCTTGAGCTGATTCGATCTCTGAATCGCCTTCATAGAGCACATAGACCGGAGCTTCGAAGGGGTACCCGATGAGCTTTGTCGACTCGTCGGATTGCTCTCGCTGAGACCGGATCTCTGCTACCGATGCCGAGCTATATTTGAGTGAGAAATTCTCGGCCTGTGGGTGATGATAGAAGACGAGCCGAGCCATCTCAATGCGTATTCGTGGGAAGTGGGTAAAGCAGTCCCGCTTTTATATTGAGTTCTACTCGCCTGGTTCTACGACGTAGTGGGTGCGTTCACGTCCTCTAAATACTGGCTTTCCCACTCACGTCGCGCCTCGATCTCCCGCACTCCGCGTTGTGTGACCGTGTACACGTTCGTCCGTTTGTCGAGTTCACCTTTCTCCAGGAGGCCTTTGCCGACGAGGTCGTCGAGGTTTGGATAGAGCCGCCCATGATTGATCTCTTGTTCGTAGTAGTCGTCGAGTTCGGCCTTTACTGCGAGCCCGTGTGGTTCCTCGTGCCCGGCGATCACATACAAGATATCTCGCTGGAACCCAGTTGGATCGTTGCATCCGTCTGTTCCCTATTTTTGAGGGGTGGCATATGTTCTCTCTGGTGCTCAAAGGCGAATTCGGCGTGACTGGCCAGGAAGACTACGTGAGAACTTCGAACCTTTATATGGTGGACAAGAGAAGTCCGCGATGGAATGTCTGACCTAATCGTCAAAGCAGCCGTGAAGGACGCACTTTCGGACCACAACGTCTCGGCAGATTTCTACGACGCCCTCAACGAAGAGGTCGCCGAACTGCTCGACGACGCCGCAGAGCGTGCCGAGGCCAACGACCGGAAGACGGTCCAGCCCCGCGACCTCTAATTCGGAAGGTACCACACCGACGCTCGAAGTCACTCCCTGTTTTAAGGGGGTTGTGACTGGAAAGTACTCCTATGAGTGTCACAGCCGAATCAATTCAAGTCGAGAATGTGGTTGCGTCGTCCGATATCGGTCAAGAACTCGATCTCGAAACACTTTCTGAGGATTTAGGAGCCACCGACTACGATCCCGATAACTTCCCTGGACTCGTGTATCGGATCGCACGATCCCAAAGCCGCAGCGCTCATTTTCCGCTCGGGAAAAGTCGTCTGTACGGGTGCGAAAAAGCGTCGACGATGTGACGACTGCGTTGGAATACGTCTTCGACGAACTCCGTGAATTGGGTGTCGATGTCGCTACCTCCCCAGATATCGAAATCCAGAATATTGTCTCAAGTGGAAACCTCAACCACACACTCAATTTGAATGCAATTGCGATCGGCCTAGGTCTCGAACACATTGAATACGAACCAGAGCAGTTCCCGGGGCTCGTCTACCGACTTGACGAGCCGGACGTCGTCGCACTCCTCTTCGGGAGTGGCAAGCTTGTCATCACGGGCGGAAAACAGCTTGACGATGCTGAGCAAGCGCTTACAGTGATCGAAAACCGGCTCACTGACCTTGGGTTACTAGAGTAATTCAACGACACAGAACAGTTGGCAGGGTACACTGGCAATAGTGGGTGCATTTTTGAATCTGCTCTCCCCGTGTTAAGTTAGTGCGATGGCTGATGCCGAACGGGAGGTAGATGATATCCTGTCCGGAAATGTTCTTTCAGTCGAAGAGCTGAACGACCGAATTGCATCGGTCGTCCAGGACACGCCTGCCCTCAACGGCGTCCGCTGTATTGGCGAGGTCACGGATCTCCACCAGAACAGTACCGCCCTCTATTTCACGCTGACCGACGGCGACGCCGAGCTTCCCTGTATGCTCTGGGCGAACCGCTATCGGAACATGGATGTCGACCTCGAGGACGGGACCGAGGTCATCCTCGAAGGCGATATCGACTACTGGACAGAGGGCGGGAAAATCGACCTCAAGCCGTGGGAAGTCATCGTCGTCGGCGACGGCGACCAGGCAGCTGCCGTCGAGCGACTACGAAGCGAACTCGAAGAGCGTGGCTGGTTCGACGATGAGCAGAAACAGCGCCCGCCGGCGTTCCCAGAGCGGGTCGGCGTCGTCACGTCCCTCCGTGGCGATGCCCGGTATGATATCCAGAACGCGATCCACGAACAGGACCCTACCGTCGAAATCCTGGTGAAGGACGCCACCGTCCAAGGATCGGAGGCGCCGACGTCCATCGCGAACGGCATTCACCATCTGGACCGCTCGGAGGACATCGACGCGATCATCGTCGGCCGTGGCGGCGGGAGTGATTCGAACCTCCAGGCGTTCAACACCGAGCGGGTCGCGGAAGCTATCTTCACCGCGAACACCCCGATCGTCACGGCGATTGGGCATACTGACGACCGGTTAATCGCCGATCAGGTCGCGGATGTCCCGACGATCACGCCGACGGCCGCTGGCGAGTATATCGTGAATTCCCGCGAGGAGTTCTTCGCGGGCGAGGTCAAGCCGCTGGCACAGCAACTCGACGCCGCGTACGAAACCTTCGAGCAGGAGCACGAACACGAGGCGGAACTGGCAGAGGCTGTCGAGGAGGTGACGGCACCAGAGGGTCTTCCGCCGGTCTACTACAAGGCCGCTATTGCCGTGCTTCTGGTGCTGTTGCTGCTCATCACTGCGCTCTGGCTGGGGGTGACCTAAGCGTGGCAAAAGATTCCGAAATCCACGACCGACTGAGCCGCGTCGAGGAGATTATTGAGCAACTCGACGCGGACGAGTGCGACCTCGATGAAGGCACAGCACTCCATGAGGAAGGTCAGGAGCTCTTGTCTGAGGTGCGAGAAATCCTTGACGAGGGAAGTGGAGAAGTTGTGGAGCTCGAGTAAGCGAGCTGTCGCTCATTCTTAACCAACAGTACCAAACTCATCCCCCGAATTTGTTGGTTAAGCCTTTTCTACGACATGAACCAGTAATTCGCTTATAATTTATCCAACAATATTACACCACTTGATAGCCAGAAAGCATTTAGGTATCATCCAGCTACCGCGCCAACATGTACCGGGACTCAGCCGGTGCATACCCATACCCACATGTATGATTACGAGGTCAGTCACCATCGAGGACATCGATAATCTGTACCTGATGTGGAACGACCACATCAACGCCTCCGCCCTCTATCGCCGCGCCCTCCGCGAGGAAATGGAAGTCCGCGGTGTCGACCCCGATGAACTCCGCGACCTCCTCGAACGGGCCCGCGAGCAGGGCTACACGCTCGAAGAGATTGCCGAGGACACAAACCGATTCGACGACCTCCAGTCGCTCGTCGAAGAGCAGCAGACCCAGCCACCGGCTGGAGACGCCACTGACGACTAATCCGCTATGTCACAGGATCAGACTCCCTCCGACGCTGAGCGTCGCACCGACACCGAGTCACTACTAACAGGCAGGATTCCCCGACAGGCCGCACTCACAATCGTCTTCCTTGGCCTGTTTGCCGTCGAACCAGTTGCCGCCCAGGACAACGCCGTCTGTAGCGCGGACAACCTCCCAAGTATGATTGAGGGGTTCTTCCAGCTGACCACCGCGCTGGGGATCGTCGGGCTCGCCATCGTCTGGCAGGCTGACTCCCTCATCGAGATGTTTACCCTCAATCCCGAGCAGAAGAAGGGGCTCAAGCGGCACAAGCGCTCCGCGATGAAGTCCGCGGTCGTCCTCGTCGTCCTCGGCCCGCTATACACCGTTGCCGGGTCGATGATGGGCCTGCCGCTGGCGACGTGCGTCGATCTCGTCCCCTGGTAATCTCCCCGCAGTCCCCGTTTCGAGCCCTATGAATCACCAAGAGCTCTCCGTGCTCATG
The DNA here is from genome assembly GCF_051122765.1 of Halorubrum sp. AS12. NCBI lineage: Archaea > Methanobacteriati > Methanobacteriota > Halobacteria > Halobacteriales > Haloferacaceae > Halorubrum > Halorubrum sp. AS12. Next base: position 138,481 of record NZ_CP185386.1, on the reverse strand, counting down.
GCCGGCTTGCTCGTGACGAGCCTAGTCACGGGTATCGTCGCAGCCGACCCGCCGCGACCGGGAACGGAGGGGAACGGGCTCTCCGAGAACGAATCCGCGACCCTCTGGTCTCGCGACGCAGACAACTATATCGGCCAAGAGGAGTACCGCCAGCGGTACGGCGAGGATCGTTCCGCTGTCCATCAAGTAGCAAACGGGACGGATATCACGTTCAAACAGCCGCCGGCGACTGCGGCGACGTGGACGCGGAACGACTTTGAGGACCTCGACGCCGGCGGGGCAGATACGTCCCTGCATCCGCCGCACGCAGACCTCGAGGATGGCGTCTTCATCGAAGATGCTCACGCAACGATCTTCGCGGTCCAGCCCTCTACTCGTGGCCACCTCGAGTCCGGTGAAACCCCACTCTACATCGCTCCGAATGGGACGATGCGCGGATTTGTTGATTACCGCGTTCGTGTGCCCAACGGGAGTTCCTCCGGCAACACGACTATCTCGTGGTCGCTCACGGAGCACGAGATCGAAGAAGTCCGGCTGAAGAAGGACGGCGAGACCATCGCCGAGCGTGACGGGTCCCATACGCCTGCCCTCGACTACCAAATCGAGGATGACTGGAGTGCGAATCTCACGCTGGAAGCGGAGATTAGCGTCCGGCTGAAAAAGACTGTCAGGACCGACCTTGGTGACCGAACGGATGTCGACGTCACCTATCGGACGGAAACACGGAACGTCTCCGATTCGATCGCCGTCGAGATCTACGACCTCTCGGCGTCCCCCTACTTCGCCGAGTATCCCAACGGCGACGCCGGCGTAGCCATCTTCCAGTCGCGGCCGTGGCAGGGGTACACGCTCACGGACGACGGTGAGACACGGGTCCGTGGCATCTGGCGGTTCTACACGGCTCGAAACACCAACTGGGACACGCTCGTCCGGTCGAATCGCACGGATAGTGCTACTGTTCAGTCGGACGCGATTCCGGTCTCCGTTCACGCGTATCCCTCGCGTATCGGCCCGCGTGCAGAACCGGTTCGAGACGGGCCGGAACTCATCGATACCTGGGGGACTGACAGGCCATCACCGGTCGGCACCATCGGTGAGAACATCAACATCGACATCGTCAACCAGTCGTATACGACGACGTACGGCCTCGCCGTTCGAGCCGAGAACGTCGACCGTGAGGCGCTTCAGGTAGCGGGCATAGTTCGCGGAGTGAATGCCTCAATTGCTGAGCCAGACAGGGGCTCTGATCGGCAGCTCCGCCGCAGCAATCTCACTGTCGGGGTCATCAAGCAGAACCAGTCGCAAGCGACGCTCAGAGTCGAACTTCGCGACAATCAAACCGGTGCGCCGATCACGCTCGACAATAGCCGTCAATATCCAATCGGCGGCACTACCCGGAACGGGTACATCACGGTCGCGGACCAGCGCGTCGAAACCAACGCCTCGGGGGTGGCGATTGTAACCATCGATGACCCGGGCATCTACACGGCTCGGTACCATCCGGGTTCGTGGCTTGGGCACGACCCGGCGTACGTGAGCGATTCCGCGACGGCCCGGTGGCATCCGCTTGGAACGATCGACGGCTGGTTTGCGCTGGTGTTCGAAGTTGGCTGGCAGCTCCTGCCGTTCTTCGTGATGTTCTACGCCGGAAAGCGCCTCCTGCGGATGCTCGGCCCAGCAGACATCTTCCAACGCAATTCATGACACGAGATACCCCACCCATCAGTAGGCGAACCGCCCTCCGAACAGTCGCCGGCGCCGCACTCACAACCATTGCTGGGTGTATGAATACAAATGGTAACTCCGGAACACCCAGTAATGGGTCTTCACCTCAGAATGACCAAGGTCCACTTCAGCGTGTTGCTGTAGATGGGACAACGCTCGTGGTGGAACTCTCGGAAGACACCGATGTCAGCCAAGTCAACCTCATCCAACCGAATGGAGAACTGTTCGGTCAACGTGATGTAGTGACAGGAGCACAGCAGGTTTCGTTTGAAATTGGAACGTCGTACGCTCCAGGCGAGTATCGCGTTCTCGCACTAGCGGGTGAAGAGACTGTGCAGGAGTCCGCTCTTTCCGTTCAGCCAAATCTTAGCATCGTGGATATGGGGATCGGGAAGAATCAGCCTGAAAAGATGTGGGATAGCTCGAGTGACAAAATCTCAAAAGAGGCCTTCGTATCTGTTGAAAACCAAGGTGATGGCCCGGATGCGATCACGCAGCTCCTGTTCATTGGAGATGTTCCATATCCCTCGGATGAGGAAGGGACGAACTATGATGAAAACGACGATGTCAGTGGCATATACGATCCAGAAGAAGATGCAGAAGTTGACGAGGTAGTCATAGAACCGGGAGAGCAGCTCACACTATACAGTTACCGTTCACCGTTTGCGTTTGTTCGAGGTGAGGGGACTTCGTGTGAGAGCAAAGAACAAACCGGGAGCTTCGAAGCCATTCTAGAAACACGAGTAGGGACTAACCGAGTTTCCAATACTTACAGCATCCACTACTCCGCGTCAGAGGAGTTCAATAATTGCGAGATCACGATTAGTGAGGACTAACCATGGTAGACCTGATTGATGTTGTCCTAGAGGGGTTCAAAGACGTCGTCGATTGGGTGATCTCCCTCTTCATGGAGGGATTGAACACTGGTTATGAAACCCTCACTGAGGAGATGTTCGGGACTCCAACGCCCGAAACGGAAGGTGCATTTGTCTTTGGTGCGCCAACAAACGGACCCTGGCCCGCAATTCAGGATGCGATTGGTCGGAGGTGAGATTATGCTTATCTCGCTGCTCCTTCTGGTGATGTGTGTTCAAGGACGACACACAGTTCGGATATTCAATATCGGAAGTGGATACGAAGCAAGACGGACAAAGAAGACTGCGTGGGTTGGCGCGTTTCTCATCATCAGCTGGTACTGGGTCAGTGTTCTCGGTCTCTACATCGTCGACGGGTTCACCATCGCGTTGATGCCGAGTCTGGAAACCCTGGGTGATGCGATGCTGAATTTCCTCAAAGAGTCTCTGACCAATCCGGGGCTTGCATTCGTGTTCGCAATTGTTGGCGGCCTCTCGATGTGGGCACTTGAGGCACTCTACTACATTCGTGAGGTGTTACTTTACGTGTATGTTTACGGAATGCCGATAGCGTTTGCTCTCGCATATGGTAATGTCCCAGTCCTCTCGGACATCGCGATGGGATTCTCAAAGCGGTTTGTTCCTTTGGCGGTTCTACCCCTTCCAGCAGCAGTCGTGTTCAAAGGATACGATCTGCTGTATTCGGAAGGGGCACTCACCCCAAATAGTGCGTTTCTGAAGTACCTAGTTGCCGCGTCACTGCCTCTTATTGCACTCTATCTCACGTGGAAGACGTTCAAATACGCGACCCCACTGACGGCGAAAGTCCTCGGTGGCGCAACCAAGGGAGCGGCCCTCATCGGCGGCGTGGCTGCCGGTGCGTACGTCGGCGGCGCCGGCGTCGCGACGACCGCCGCTCGGTGGGGGCCGAAAGCCGCCGCCGGCCATGCCGTTGCACACAAAGCTGCTGCTCGGGGCGGTCATGGAGAGGGTGGAGGTAGTACTCCATCGTACCGGCGGACCGAAAACGATCCCGGTGGATCCACAGCGGAGACAGCGGGTGACGACCGTGGAATGGACTTTGACCGAGGTATCCACTAACAATGTCTATCGATAAAGACGCAGCCGCACGGCGTATCATGGACCAGCTCGGTGAGGAGAGCCGCATCCCTTACCTCAACATCGAGGAGGGTGACGTGGGCGTCCTCATCGCCTTCCCGATCGTCGGCCTGTTCATCGCTGGGGTCACCGGTGTTGAATCACTCGCCCTGCCGTTCGTCGCGGGTGGCTTCGGGTTTGGCGTCGCGGTTGTCTACGTCTCGCCCGACCACCTCAACGCGTGGACGTGGACGAAAGACGTCTACCGCTACATCAAGCGCCCCCAGATCACATTCAGTGCCCCGGAGGAGGCCGACAGTAGCACCAACGAGACAGAGCGCAACGAGGGCGGGCTCGCGAACTACACACCGTTCAAGCCCGACGAGCGGACGCAGGACCTCACGAACATCGAACGGGCGTGGCCGGGGGCTGGCGCAATCCAACGCGCCGACGGCACGATGGAGGCGTTCATCGAGGTCGACCCCGGCAACATGGACTTCGCGATGTCCGACGACTGGGCACAGCTCCAAGACGCCGGCGAGGAGTTCGCCAACAAGGAACTGGACTCGAAGCTCAAACTCCACGCCACGACCCGCTCGTTCCCGGTCGAACAGATCACCGAGAACATCGAAGACCGCCTGAACGACGAGGACGTCACAGAGAACCCGATCTTCCGGGAACTCCTCGAGGAGTATCGGGAGACGCGGCCGAAGGAGATGCGCGAACGGGGCATCCAGCAGATGCGGTACTACATCGGCGTCGAGGTCACCCCGCTGGAGGTCTACGACCGCTTCCGGGATGAGGGCACACCGGCCGAGAAGCTGACGCAGTTCCCCGTCATCGGGTTCCTGTTCAACCCGTTCGTGACCCGCCGCGAGGACCTCACCGACGTCGAGCGCCGCGCCCAGATGTTCGAGAAGCTGGACAGCCGAGTCAACGACGTGCGGTCGGAGTTCATCCAGCAGGCGTCGGGCTGGTCCGCACGGCGGCTCAGCACGGTCGAACTCTTTGTGTTGAATATGGACTTCTGGAACGGCCGCGAACACGAGTACGACGACGCAGAGAGCGTCGTTCGCGAACAACCCATCATCGGCCACTCGCGCCGGGAGGATGACTACGATGCGTAACCTCGTCCTCCAGACGGGCAGCGGAGCCGTCGGCCAGCTCACAGAGTGGCTCACGAATCCGACCTCAGCTGAAGGGGCGGCCCTCTACATCCTGCTCGGGGTACTGGTCGGTATCGGCGGGAAACTCCTTTGGGACTGGTACACCGAAGACGACGAGGAAGAGGTCGAGTTCTCGGACCTGCTCGACGAGGAGACCATCGAACAGGGCGCGGCCGAACGCCAACTTCTCGACGACATCGCCGAGTCACACAAGACGGTGACGGCGCCGGCGGCGATCGAGTGGGAGACGCGCGCGGCACGGGTCGGCGAGCAGTGGACGACGACGCTGTACATCGCTGACTATCCGGACTACCCCAACGACGGCTACCTCTCCGAGCTCTTCGAGATGACGGACGTGCAGTTCGACCTGACGGCCCACATCACGCCGAAGAACCAGGAGCGGGCCCGGAACGAACTGCAGGATATCGCTGACGACCTCCAGGTGGATGCGAGACCTCGAACAGAGCGTCCGGAGTGCCTACCTACAGGAACGCGCCAACGAGGCCGCAGCGACGTACAAGGCCGTCGAGAACGGTGCGAACGTCTTCGACCAGGGGATGTTCATCACGGTTCGGGCCGACGAGAAGGAGGACCTCCGCGACGCCGTCCAGAAGGTCAAGAGCGCGCTCCGTGACGACCCGGCGAACCTCACACCGAAGACGGCGATCTGTCGGCAGGATCTTGCCCTCCAGTCCGCCGCACCCATCGGTGACAACGAGTTTGGGCGGACGTCGATCGCGCTCGGCGGCGCCGTTGGCGCGTTACTCTCCTCGCCGCACAACGCGACGATCCTCGAGGAAGGCGGCGTCGAATTCGGGATTCACAAGGACAACCAGAGCCCGGTCGTCATCGACCCGTTCGCGCGGGACAACGGCTACGCGATGTTCACCGTCGGCGACACCGGCTCCGGGAAGTCGTTCAGTTCCAAGCAGAACTTCATCCGCTCCATCGAGCAGAGCAAGGACCGTATCGGCATCATCCTCGAGCCGTTGAACAACTGGGCGGGGGTCTCAGAGGCGCTCGACGCCAAGCGAATCACCGTCGGCGGGACGCTCGGGCTGAACCCCTTGGAGATCCGCGAGACGCCCGAACACGTCCAGCGGGCGATGGGCGAGGACGCGAGCCCGTTCAACGAGAAGCTCGACGACGCGATGAGCTTCCTCACGAACTTCTTCGCGCTCCGGGGCATCTCACTGGGAGACCGGCGCACCACGCTCGAACTCGCCCTCAAACGTGCCTACCAGCGCAACGGCATCACCGACGACATCTCGACGCACAGCAATCCGAGCCCGACCATCCGCGACATGATGGACGTCTTCGAGGACATGGTCGACGACCCCGAGGAGTTCGTCGTTCGAATCCGACGAAGAGGCAGGGAAGATCAAGGAGGACGCGACGTGGCTGCTCGATCAGCTCCGCCCCTTCGAGGACGACGGTCGCCACGCCAACCTCGGTCAGGAGTCCGACTTCGACATTCGGGACGAGAAGGTCATCTACCTCGACCTCGCCCAGCAGGAGGGCAGCGTCGACAGCAGCACGGCGCTGACGATGCAGTTGCTGATCTCGCTGGTGTACGAGCGGGCGAAAGTCTCGGAGAAGGAGGTCGTGTTCTACATCGACGAGGCGCGCTACATCATGCAGGACGCCGCGAGCCTGGCGTTCCTCGAGACGGTGTTCCGCCACCACCGTCACCACGACCTCTCGATTCGGCTGGTCACGCAGACCGTCGACGAGTTCTTCGAGCACGCCGAATCCGAGGCGATCTTGGACCAGTGTGCAGTCAAACAGTTCCACCGCCTCGATGGGATGGACAAGGAGTGGGCCGACGAGTTCGGGCTGAACTACGCGCAGATGCGGTTCGTTCAGGACGCCGTTCCTGGCAACGAGGACGCCGGCTTCTCCGAGGCCCTAGTGGGCGTCGACGGCGAGTGGCGTGGGATCCAGGTCAAAGCGATGCCCAAGGAGAAGCAGGTCATCGACTTCGAGCCAACCGAGCAACGGCGAGACTCACTCCCCGGGACTGGTGAGAATGCTGTAGACGCGGACGCTGCAGGCGTTCCAAGACGATATTGAAAGTCGAGCGAGCGACAACGGACAACACACACCTGAGCGGACGCCAACAGAGACTGATGGCGGCGAAACGGGAGGTGACGACGATGCGTGAGTACCTTCGCGTGACGCCAACCTCCGAACGGCTCAATCCGGAGCGTCTGCCGCAGGCACTGGAGAGCCTCCACAAACTGACCTCAACGGACTCGACAGGGCTAGCTGACAAACTCAATCCGCTACATAGCGACACACCACTACGCTTCGAATTCCTCGCGCTCAGCGAGGGGGCAGATGACCCCGTCGAATTCTACTACGGTGCCGACGACCATCTGGATACCCTGGAGAAACGGCTCCGGTCGATCTATCCCGAGACGTTCGACATCGAGCGTACTGAGGTCGACATCGCATCCCGACTCGTACAGCCTGTCGAATTCGACCGCGAGACATTCGTCGAGCACTATGAGGCGGGCGACCTCCAGTACGAATTCGACCCTGACGAGCAATACGAACGTGGCACTGACGACAACAAACAATCGGGGCCAGGGGACGCCGAATCAGTCGCGGATGGAGGAACGGTCGGTGACCAGTCTTCCGACCACATCATCGAGATCGGCGATACTGCCCTCGAACTCGCCCCACCAGATGCGATTCCCGAGGATGAGCCACTCACGACGCTTGCCAAACCAACGGTAACGTCGGAGGGGACGATACTCGCCCGGCCAGCGACCGAATCCGTCTCCCCACTCGGCGTGCGGTGGCAGGGGTCTGCGACTCGGAAGCAAGACTGGATGACTTCACTCTCGCCATTTACTGCCGACGACGAAGCAGAACTCCCAGCCGTCGATCAGCCAGGGGGTGCGCTCGCGTCGCTCGTCGACCATCTGATGGAGGCGACAGCACCAGTAGCGTTCCAAGTCGTCTTCCAACGACGCGAGAGCTGGCAGTCCGATGCCGATCTTCGCAAAGAAGACGTCATCGACGGTCGAGACACACTCGCTCAGGAAATTATTGGCTCCCTTTTCGAACTCGACGATCAGTCGGAGAGCCGGGACAGAAACCAGCTGAGCGACGCCGTTGGAAAACGTGTCGCGGCAATCGAGGCGAAAAATCCGAAGCGGTCGTTCACCGCGAACATTCGAGCCATCGGGATTCCATCCGGTAGTGACGGTCACGATGATCTCGATGAGCGGATGCGATCACTGGTCCCGGTATTCGACCCGCTTGACGGACCGTACTACGAGGTTGCGGCCGAACGGGTACGCGACAGCGGCTTTCGGGCAGCCACGAAAGACCGGAACGCACGAGCGGCGCTGGCAGCGGCTCTTGGATCGTGAGATCACGACTGGCCGTGGAAAGACCCGACCGGAATTCGTCCTGAGCGGCCGAGAACTCGCGCACTTCGTACTCGTCCCCTCCTCGGAACAGCTTACTGTCGAGGGAGCACGTGGGACGCGTGCGGAACAGCAGAGTCGGAATCCGTTGCCCCGTCCGCATCAGGACCTCATGAGTGAGTTCCGAGACGGGATGGCAATCGGGTATGCCCTCGACGACACCGGCGAGGCCGAAGACGTGCCGACACACATTCCACCCGGACTGCTGCCCACTCATTACGGCCGGTTCGGAACAACCGGCTCTGGGAAATCGAAAGCCCTCATCAACGATATGCTGTCGCTGTACGACAACACCGAGGGTCCGACGATCCTCATCATCCCGAAGAACGACGATATGGCCCAGAATTACATGCGGGCTCACGCACGTCGGTTCGGAATGACCGACCTCGAAGAGAACGTCGTCCACTTCCCAATCCCGGACGTGCTCCCCGGGTTCTCGTTTTTCGATCTCGAACCGTCGATGGAGAGCGGACGGCGCCGCGAAGACGCCGTCCAACGGAAGGCCGACCACTACGAAGAGATTTTGAAGCTCGTGATGGGAACCGACCGCTACGAGCGGGCGACTGTGGCCCCGACTCTCATCAAGACACTCATCAAGGCACTGTTCGACGAGGAATACGGCCGTGAGAACGGGCTATACCGAGCGTCGACGGACTACTTCGCCCACCGACAGCTCGAACACGTCGTCGACCAGATTCTGGGAGGCCGGGCCACCGAACGAGAACATCGGCGACGCCCCACGGTCGAGCGACGAGGAAGTCACCCGGACGATTCGACGGCAACTCCAGTTAGATTCGAACACCTTCGCGAACGTGATGGGCGGTGTCGGAAACCGTCTCGCCTACATCTCACAGGATACGCACCTGCGGCAGATCTTCAACAATACCGAGAACCAGTTCGACTTTCGGGATGTCCTCGACGAGGATACGGTCATCCTCTTCGACCTCGGCGACCTCCGCGACGACGCCGCCCGGATTATGACCGGTGTGATCCTGACCAATCTCGATGCAGCCCTCAAGGACCGCAAACAGGCGCTCTCCCAGCACTCGGACGACTACGTCGTGAACTTGCTCGTCGACGAAGCAGCATCGGTCGTGGTCTCCGACATCATGAACGATCTCCTCGAGAAAGGGCGGGGCTTTCGCCTCTCTGTCGGCCTGTCGATGCAGTTCCCCGAACAGATGGAGGCTGAAGGTGGGCGGAAAATCTACCTGAACGCTCTGAACAACATCGGCAGTTCACTCATCGGGAAAATCAACGTCGACCGAGAACTGGCGCGAGCGATGGCCCACGAAGAGATGGACCCCACAGATTTCGCCAATCGGATCCGTTCGTTGCCGCGCGGAGAGTGGATCGCCAGCTTGCCAAGCCCGACGTTCGGTGAAACGGGGCCGTATCCGTTCAGTCTCGAACCACTCCCGATTCCACCGGGCCACCCCGAGAGCGAATCCCCGCTCACAGAGCGTGAAGAGGAGCAGTTCACTGAGACACTCTCCTCGATGCACGAGGACATCAATGACGAACACGGCGTGCCGGCCGCAACAGACGCCTCAACAACGAGAACACCGACCGACGGACACGGGGTGCTCGATATCGGGAGCGACGACCTGGACGTCGCGATTGCGAACGTGGTTCGGAGTCTGCAGCTTCGAGAGGGCTGCCGTGAGGAAAACGGCTGGGTGGCCGTCGAAGCAGTTGACGACGAACTCAGACGGCTCTTCGACGACGTCGACGCCGAGCCGCCATCGTATGATGCCCTCGCGGACATCCGAGAACGATCACGATACCTCGATACGACCGTCGATATCGACGCCGACGAGCTCCGCATCCGGCTCACTGAAGCCGGAGAGGATGTCTCGACACCCGATACTGGTGGCGTGCAGGCCGCTGGTGGGAGTGCCCACGACGCAGCACTCCTTCAGATCGAAGAAGAGCTCACCGCACTCGGCTTCACTGTCTCGATCCTCGCACAGGATGGCAGCGAGAAACCTGACGCGAGGGCGAGCCACCCCGACGTTGCCGACCGATTCGCCATCGAAGTCGAAACGACGACACCCGAGAATCCCGCAAAGGTGCTCACGAATCTCCGGAAAGCCCAAGAAGCAGGGGATATCCCGCTGTTTGTCGTTCGCCCAGGAAACGACGAAACTGAGTGGGCCGAGCGTGTCGACGGCATTCTCACACCACCCGTCCGTACCCTCCAGAATGGTGAGACACGGTTCTACACGACTGACTCGAATCTCACGTTCAACGGTGGAGCGACCGAAGAAGGTGGAGTGACGGCCGTGCGACCGGCGACCGACGACGAGAACGGGACCCAGAACATCTGGCAGCGTGATGGCGACGAGATCGTCCTTCGTGATGCCAGCGGGACGGAACACATCCGTCTCCCATCGCTTGGAAAACTCTCGAAAGATCGTGTTCCAGCCATCTACAGCTACGACCACGCTGCCGACGAGTACGTCGTTTATGAGCATGGTGAGCAACACATCTACGAGACGAAATCGGCGTTCGAGGATGACTGGGTGCGTATCAAGAAGCCATTCGTCCCCGAAGCCGGACTCCCCGTACCAGACTACACACGTTCGACGTACGGCATCGTCATCCTTCACGATGAGGCGAAATCGGTCGTGTATGAAGACGGTGGGAAGCGGCCACTCTCGGCAATCACTGACGGGGCATTCCGTCCCGCATCGCCTGAATCAGCGGCCGCTGACGAACCACCCAGTCAGAACGACCAGGCCGATGAGAAAGTCGAGGAAGACCAATCGCCACCGTCGTTCGAAGCGTTTGTCGACGAATATCTCGTCGAAGACGCGGATGAAGCCGTGCCGAAAGACGATGTATTCGGTCTCTACAACGACTGGGCAGAGGCACACGGCATCGACGATCCGCTGAATAAGAGTTGGTTCACCCGGAAGCTCAACACCCACATCAAGGTGGACTCCACGAAGAAGCGAATCGACGGGGAACCCGTCCCGCATTACACTGGTGTCCGCATCCGGTCTGAAGAGGACTTTCAGCCATGAAATGGACGTACACGGTCCAATTCCCGATATCATCGGGACTTCTTGAGACCTGTTCCACCCAAGCTGAATCATGACCTCATCCAATCAAACTCGAAGGTCGGAAATCACCCGACAGCGGTATGTTCCACCCAAATTCCCAATGGGTGGAACACCAACGAACCGAGCGAAATGGGTGGAACACGCTCACGTCCAGCGATTTTTAACCTGCTATAGCGGGTGTTCCACCCAACAACCAACTAAGATAGAACGGGGGGTCCCCGTTGGGACCAAGGGATTGGATCGCGACGTACAGCAGAGAGCGTTCTGTGCTGGCTCAGAGCCAGTGAGAGCCATGCGAGGTGCTACGTGAGGATGAGTGACCCTATCGTCAACGAGCCGGAGGCGATTCCGGAGACGTTACGCGAACGCGACCAGTGGGTGTGCTGGCGCGAGGAGGAGCGAGACGGCAAACCGACGAAGATTCCGGTGACGCCAGGGGCTGGGGGGTTCGCGTCAGCAACAGAGTCGGAGACCTGGGCGAGTTTCGAGGCAGCACTCGACTACAGCGAGACAGAGCACGCCGATGGTATTGGGTTCGTGTTTACTGACGACGATCCCATCGTCGGCGTCGATCTGGACGACTGCCGCGACCCGGAAACCGGCGACGTCGACGACGCAGCGCTGGACATCATTGAGCGACTCGACTCCTACACCGAGGTGTCACCGTCCGGTACCGGCTATCACGTCCTGATCACTGGCGCACTCCCCGAGGGGCGGAACCGGCGCGGGAGCGTCGAATTGTACGACACAGCACGCTTTTTCACCGTCACTGGCGACCACGTCGAGTGGACACCAACGCGCGTTGCAGCGCCGGCAGGACGCGCTCACAGCGATTCACCGCGAGTACGTCCAGGACACAGAGCGTGACACAGCCTCCGAGTCCGAACAGCGTGATGGCACTGACGCCCGGTCACCGACGACCGACGCAGCTGACGTCGACGTCGACCTCGAAGACGAGGACCTCCTCGAAAAAGCGCGAAACGCATCGAACGGCGAGAAGTTCGAGCGGCTCTGGAACGGGAATACGGTCGGCTACGACAGTCAGTCCGAGGCCGACATGGCTCTGTGCTGTTTGCTTGCATTCTGGACCGGCGGCGACCAGACGCAGATGGATCACCTGTTCCGCCAGTCGGGACTCCACCGCGAGAAATGGGACGAGGTTCACTACGCTGACGGGTCGACCTACGGCGAGAAGACCATCGAGCGAGCGATTGCGACCACATCGGAGTTCTACAACCCGGACGCCGGCGACGACGCCGCAGATCCCCACGGCACACCTGACGAGGTCACAGCTGGCGGGACACCTGACGAGGCAGACCGGAGTCGTGCATACCTGACGGAGAAAAACCGACTGTTGAGCGAGCGCGTCGACGAGCTCGAAGCAACACTCGAACAGAAGACGGAGCGGATCGAGACTCTCGAAGCAGAGGTCGAGCGGCTCACCGGCGAACTCGCAACCCGTGACCGGGAGACTGCGCAGTCTCACGAGGAAGACTCCGGTACTGCGAGAGAGACCGATGACGATTCAGAATCACCCTCTATGTTGAGTCGATTCTTCGGTGGCCAGTCCGAGTAGTAGCGCCGCATCACCTTCATCCGAGAAGCCCTCCCTCGAGAGTTCTGGTTCCGCGAGATAGAAGTATTAACCAACGTTCTCGCTATATTGCGCTGTTTGTTGGTTAATTACGCTCAATCTCGCCGCAAAATGGGGGCTATCGCAGGATACTGTTGTTCGGGAAACTATTCCTTGAAGTAAGAACTATATCCTTAGACCTGCAATTCTGAGTATGTCCGAGACAGACGCCGCCGATGGGCCACCTCCCTTTGAGGATGCGTTCGCCAGCGACGACGTCGAACAACGCATCTACGGCACCATCCTGCAGACCCGCGAGCCGACGACGGCAAGCGCGATCGCCGACAGCGCCGACTGTGACCCCAAGACCGCCCGAAAGTATCTGGGCTGGTTCGACGATCTCGGCATCGTTACCCGGCACGACGGCCACCCAGCCACCTACGAGCGTAATGACGCGTACTTCGAGTGGCGACGCATCAACCAGCTCGCAGCCGACCATTCTGTCGAGGAACTCCAGGACCGCGTTCGTGAGCTGACGACGCGCATCACCGAGTATGAGGAGGCGTACGACGCCGCGTCACCGGCCGTCGTCGACGCCGTCGCCGCCGCGGAAGCCAGCGACGAACGGACCATCGACGACGTGTACAGCGACCTCGCCGACTGGGCGACCGCCCGCGAGGAGCGTGACCGCTACGAACGCGCACGCCAGCAACGCACGGGTGGCGAGCGCGAACAGGCATCCGGGTAACCCGCTCGATGGTGCCACCGACAGGCGATGGCGGGAGCCCCGCCCCCATCGATCGCCCCATCCTCGAGTTCCTTCAGACACGGCTCCAAGCCACCGGACAAGTCTCCCGAGCGGCCATCACGGATGCAAGTGGCCATCTCGAGCTTCAGGTCGTCTTTGCATCATCGTACTACCCAGCGCCCGTTGACGAAGCAACCCTGACTATTCGCTGGTACACGAACGACGACTTCAAGATCCACTATCGAGAGACTCATTCGGAGCACACCTGGGAATGCCGATGGGATCGGCATCCGAACCCCCACAATACGCGCGACCACTTCCATCCCCCGCCCACCGCCCCGACGCCCGGTGACGATGACTCCTGGCCGACCGATCATCGTGATGTCCTGCGACTCGTCCTCGACGAGATTGAAGACCGGATCGCAGTACTGTGGAACGAATAAGCGACTGCCCCCGCAGTGGCGTTTATCGCGCCGACCAAGGGTGACGGCGCTCAGCGCGATGGGCACCACCAGGAGAGTCGTCGTGGTGTCCAGCCTGGAGTCAGCTGAGTGCAGTCACAGGTGAATCCATGTCTACGTTTAGTAACTCCGAGACAGCGAGTGGATCGCCGTCAGCAAACCACACGAGCCCACCCCGAGAGACCGAGGACACAGAGCCACAGAGATCCTGGCCAGACGATACGAGCAGCGAGGATGGAACACCAACGCTCAGGATGGACCAATGTCCGGAGTGTGGGAACCGTCGCTTCGTCTCAAAACTCCTCGTGTACGAGATCACAGGCTACGACGAGGGCGGCGAGCAAGAGTTCCGCCGCCAGCACGTCCGGGCAGAGTTCGAATACACCTGCAGCGAGTGCCAGACGACACTCCGGACGCTTCCCGCAGATCGCCGCGATTACTACGACGAAGTCGCGGTCCTCGAAACAGAACGGCGGGCAGCCCTCCGTGATCAACTCCGCCAGCTGGGGCAGCGGTGCTGGCGGCGTCTCGCAGCGCGAACGACGTGGCTGGCACTCGGACTCGTAATACTCGTGACCGGCCTCGTGATCGCACTCTAACAGTCCGAAAGAAGAGAGCCTCCCCGCTATCGACTCTTGCAATCCGCCGAAATACGCAGTGTGCCATCGACGGTGGAGAGCTAGCCCATCAGCAGCAGGAGAGGAACGGGTTCGGCGTACGTGCCCGGCAAGAGCAGGGCGCAAACGGCCGGGCGAGCTGGCCGCACGTGATCGTCGTTCGCGCCCGCAAAGGGGCGAGGCGCGCTCGAAGCGCGTCCAGTGAGAGCTTCCATGACTGGACCTGATATCCTCGACGATACGACAGACGACTACGAACGACTCGAAACCGAACTCGTTGCCCAGGACCGGGATGGGGCCCGGGTCTCGACGGCGGACGTCGACGAACGGAGTGCCCGCCGTCTCGTGGGTGATCTCATTGAAGACGATGTGGTGACGCCGGTCCCCGACCAGCGGGTCCTCGTTCACGGGCCGAGTGGCGAGGCCTTCGACTCGATCACCCAGCTCGCCGTGTTCCATCGCGGATGGAGAGCCGCCAGAGACGCGGAGGACAACTGATGCAACAGACGCTTTCCGGGTGTGCGTTCTGCGAGACGCTGCCAGGGTCAGAAATGGGCGAGGCGCATACGTGGGGGCAGGACGAACGGGTCACCCACCCAATCTGTGTCGACTGTGCCATCCAAGAACGGCCGGATCCCGAGGAGCACGATCACCACGCCTGCGACGGGTGTGGGCTCGTCGTTGACACGCTCGCAGCGCTCACCCGGTTCCGTGTGGAACTGGGGCACCTCGAAGGTCCGTTGCAACTGTGCGAGCACTGTAGTCCAGGGGGGCTCGCAACGTACTGGACGCGTGATCTCGAGGAGCATCTCGTAGCCGAGTGACGCTCGACCGAGTGACGCTCACATCGTACACACGAAAACGGCTAAGTGCGTTGGCTCACAATGTACACATTATGAGCACCGATAAGAAGCGCGTGCAGTTTCGGGCCCCCGATCGGCTCATCGACCGGGCCGACGCACTGGCCGCAGTCCTCGGGGAAGACCGAACAGACGTCCTCGTGACCGCGCTTCGAGAGTACCTCCAAGACGCCGCTCACGACGACGCACTCACCCAAGAGATCGCCGCCGCCTATTACGACGACGAGATCACCTTCGAGCAACTCAAGGCACTCGTCGGCGCCGAGGAGGCGGCAAACCTCCGAGTGTTGAAACAGCAGTTGGACGAGGACTTCATCGACGAGGTCGCCGACGCATAGATGTCGCGGCTTATCGCAGACGCCTCCGCCCTCGTGAGTCTCGGGATCGTTACTGACGACGACCCCGATCCACTCGCACTCTGTCTCTCCCGGTACGAGGTCGTCGTCCCAACGGCGGTCATCGATGAACTCCAAGAGATTCGCATCCTACGATGACGTCCATGGACACGCCGCGTCCGCCGTACTCGACCAAGCAGAGTCATTCACGACACAGTCAGTCGATCTCGACGCCGAGTTTCCGCTCGATGACGGTGAGAACGCGGCGGTCACGCTCGCGAACGATCTCGATGCTGCGCTCTTCCTCTGTGACGAGTTCAACCAACTTGGCTTGATCCACGCCTCACTCGCTGATACCCGACTCGTCACGACACCGACACTGCTCTCGGTTCTCGTTCGAACTGAACACCTATCGGCTGCCGATGCGCGGCTGCTCCTCGATGCGATCAGTGACGCCCGTAGCTGGGGCGCGAACAGTTACGTGCAGCGAGCTCGCTCGTTGCTCGAGGAGCCCTGACACCGTGGAGGATACTTCGAAGTGATTTGGAATGCCCGATAACGACGCTCTCTACGACGTTTGTGAACGAACGAAGAATCCCGAGCACGCATCAGTTGACGATGTAGTCGAACTCGTGCTCGAACGCGCACAGCATCCCCGGACGGAGCACCGGGACGCGCATCTCGACGAGATGATGGCTACTGTCGTCGACAG
Organism: Halorubrum sp. AS12; assembly: GCF_051122765.1. Taxonomy (NCBI): domain Archaea; kingdom Methanobacteriati; phylum Methanobacteriota; class Halobacteria; order Halobacteriales; family Haloferacaceae; genus Halorubrum; species Halorubrum sp. AS12. Next base: position 121,824 of record NZ_CP185386.1, on the reverse strand, counting down.
GTACGGCACCGATCCCATCCGCACCGTTATCCATCGCATCCTCGTCGACCACTACCCCTTTCGGACTGCCACGCATGACCTCGAGATGCGTAACGTCGACGGTGTTCGTATCGGGACAGCAGCCGGCCAGTTCCTTACAGAATTGAACGCGCAGCACGACGATTGAAATACAGTTTCTGAAAGCCCTCGGCCGCTCGGCATCCCGCGACCACCCGCTGCGCTCCTCGTGCCTGTGGTGCTTGCGGGGTCGGGGGACGACCGAGACGGCCTCGCCCTTTCTGAGTCCGCCAGGACGGTAGCTGGATCGCCGAGTGTCGCGGCCAGCTGGACAGGTGTGTACGTGACGGCCCGCCCCGCTCGCCGCTGCCGCCCTCCGCGTCGCTCGCGACCGACCATTCCGGGCGTGCGGGCGCTCTCCGCACCGCCCGCGCCCGTTCCGGGCTGAATCGCATGTGCCCTCGGCGCCAGCGGGTATCCCCGTCGGTTGCGCCCCTTGCGGGCTTTCGCGTTCCAGCGCTTGGTGCCGCCTGCGCTGTCGCGCGCCACACCGCGGCGCGCGTTCTCGGCGACAGTCGCTCTGGACACGAACCCGCACATCGGGCCGGACACGAGCGGGCATATCCCGCTGGCCGCTCGCTCCGGGCGGGTCGGCGCGCGGTGCTGGATGGTCGTCCGCCTCGGGCGCGCTCTCGCTCGCGCCCACAGGGCGCTCGCGAAGGCGCGAGCGAGAGCGCGCAGATGGTTCTGTCGGTCGTTGTCTCGAGGAATCCGCGATGTTGGAGCATCGCGGTGTCGGGCGCGTGAGCGCCTTCAGGAACCAGTGAGTTCCAATGTCAAGTAAGAACGTCTCCAGTGAAGTAGTTTCGGTCGATGAACAGGCTTTCGAGAAACACGATGAAGCCGAGGTCGACGAGGACGGATTCGAAGTCGTCGACGAGACCCCGGAGTTCCGGGCGACGGTCGACATGGAAGTGCAGGCGAAAGTCGATTCCAACCACCCAGATGCGCGGGTCGAGGAAGGCCCGGATCACATGTTCGGGAAGACTCTCGAACAGGAGGAGCGCATCGAGGCCCGGGAGGCCGAGCTGGAGCACATCAGTGCCCAGGCGGAACTCAGTCAGCAGGACGGTCGCGAGCAGCGCACGCGGGAGGTCGTCAGCGAGCAGTGTGGCCGTGACGAGCCGGCGCCGGCGGAGCGCACGGATCCCCGAGAGAAGCTGACGCAAGAGGAACTCGCGGCGGTGAACAAGCAGGCGATGCGGATCAGCGACGAAGTGCAGGGCGGCTGGTCGAGAGCAGTCGTCGCGAAGCAGCTGGCCGAGAAGGTGCAGCGCGGCCAGGACGTGACGAAGGCGGTGCTGGAAACCCTCGAAGAACTGAAGGCGGCGCCGGGGGCGATCGTGCCCATCGCGGACGTGCCGGACGTCCCGGTCGGTGAGGTGACGGTCGAAGGCACAGTGAGCGAACTCTGGGATCCCAGTTCCCCAGCAATCGCCCAAGTCGGACTCATCGAAGACGAAACCGGGCGTACGAAATTCACGATCTGGGAGAAGAGCAAGAAGACGGTGGTTCGAGAAGGGCAGACAGTCAGGTTCAGAGCGGTCAAGAAAAACTGGTACCAGGGACGGTGGAGTCTCGCCATCACGGGCTGGAGTCGGATTGAATTCCCAGAGCGCGGCCGCTGGTGGGAAGAGTAGGCGAGCGTAGCGCCGTTCTTTTTTTGGTGTGTGCCGGACCGACCCGGACCCCACCGCCCCACCCTCCGCTCCGTGCTCGCTTCGCTGCGCGCGCAGCCACGACCTTGATCATAAATGGATGGTTCATCGCCAATCCCCCGTCGATTGTCTTTCAGTCGAATTTGGAGTGAATGGCAGTGTTATCTATCTGCACGTGCAGTAGACACAGTGGTGCGGTCGGGCGTAGGTCTTTGTAGGTTAACCCGTATCAACATAGTAATGACAGATAGAGGGTACTTCAACCGGACAGAGTTCGGAAGTGACGGTGAGTGGCAGTCACCGGAAGAAGCAATTCGTGACCGCCACAACCCGGAAATCGCGTATCACCACATCGTGAAACTCGCTGGTTCAATCGACGCCGGACTGGACAATATCCCGGATGAGAAAAAAGCCGAAGCAATCACGTATGCGACGGTTGACCTATTCCGCGCGACCGTACAGTACGTCGAAGAGTTCGGGACGTATATGTACTCAGAAATCAAATCCGACGAGAACTTCATAGAACTCTTGATTCGAACCAGCGCCGGGAATTTAGAACCGTTCTTCGAAAATTGCCGGGCCGGGGAACTTGACGCATACCTCGCTGGGGAAGGCCACGGAGATACAGCTGCGATTCATCGATGAGGTGTTCGGGTATGAACCGATCCAGTCCGGTGACGTGACACTCCACGCAGAGTCCAAGAATGTGGAGACTCTAGACGATGAAACCCTTAACACGTTAATTCAGAATTCAGAAGCGTTCATCGAATCTGAACTTCAAGCGATAGCGACGTACTATTTGAACGTCCGGGAAGCGTATAACGCTGTGAAGCACGGGAACCGCGTCATGGTGAATGACACGTCCGTCTTCGCAATCGGCAGCCCGAGCACGGCAGCGACACGTCCACGTTCGACACAGCCAGTCTGAGGTCTGCCACTGGCAGTGACGATGGAAATAATGAGGGCAATGCCGAGTGTGGTAGTGCCAGTACGGTCGACACGGATCCAACGAGTAATTCAGAACATGACGGGGACGCTGACGGTGAGAGGGAAGATCCCGGAGAGAATGATTCGGCGATTGCGCCAGTAAACGTCTCCGTTGACGACCCGTACATCTCATTTCTCTGCAAAACCACCGGCGATGAAGGCGGTGACCCGTACATCCTCACCGTCCCAGCATCATTTCTAGAACGCTGGTCACTCGATATTGCCGATCGTGTCCACCGACTCTACCAGCACGTGTACGAATCAACAACTAGCAGCACTGGTGAAGGAACACCACCCGAGTTTTACAAGCATCCGGACGAGCAACGATCAAACGACGACGAGTACTACTTAATCCAGAACCCGGACAGTACCGTCATTATTCCGAGCGACGCGGTCCCAGACACGATCCGAGAGTTCGAATTAGAAGACGGAGCGACCGTCGAACTCGTGTGCTCAGTTTCCCACTCCAGTGGCACCGTAAAATTCGATTTCGCTCTCGCTGCAGAACCAACCGAGGATCACCCGATCCGTGTCACCGGGGAATTGGAAACAATCGACCGCGTATTCCGTGAGCTCGGGACCGGTCACTTCCACTTCAGCGTTGAACCGGAACTTCTGAGCGTCGGGCAGTACCTTGACTTACTCGAAATCCGCGAATCTGACGGGTTCACAGAAATCGAAGTTGATCCACCGGGGCCGGACAACGTGGAAACCGGAACAGTCGACACGCCGTTCGAAGGGATCCAAGTCCCTGAACCGACTGACCGAGAGTTCATCGAATACATTCATAGAATCGAAAAAGCCACGCAGACTCGTATCCCATTCCCCCCGTTGTACACAGACGAGCATTACCACCTCTACGAAGAGTACCAAGACGTGAATTTGGACAGGAACACAGCCGAGGAATTCTTAGCCGAATTACACGGTATCGGTGAAGAAACCGGGCACATGCAAGTTGTCGTGAGAAACTGGGCAGCACCGTTACAAAACATCAGAGGAAACGCTAACCGAGACCCGGAGCAAGAAGAACGGTTACTGCTCTCCGGAGCACGCCTCGAACTTGATGTGGACGGAGTCGAACAACGGCGAGGTGATGACGGTGAAACGTGGGAGTTCGCACCAGCCCCCTCCACGTTTACCGTGGATGAAGCAATCGAAGCAATCGAATCCGACGGGATTGACGGTGTTACCGAACTCCGCGATCCGGAATTAGATTCGAGTGAGGCTTCGTCGTGGATCGGTGTGAAAATTCAGTTCGGAGAACGAGAGCCGTGGGGGGCGTTCGACGGGATTAACGTCGGGTTCTTTACCGAACCACAGAACGGGTAACACTGCCAGTATGAGTCCGAAGACAGGTACGTTCTTCCAAGAGTGGTGACGCGTATATTTACAGCGATACAGGCCTCAGATCCGGTAGATACGTTGGATGTTCACCGACGCAATCGACGAGCGAACGATTGACATCGCCGAGCACGACTATTTCGACACGGTGCGCGTTGTCCTCACGGAAGACGGGCGTATAACCGGTGCAGTCACGGACACAGCCGGGGGAGAGCGTGGGATGGAGTTGTTCCTACAGCACCGAGCAGACGGGACAGACTTGGAAATCGGATGATCGAACCGGAACCGACCAACAGACCGGTGGCCGAATCGAAATCACGGATGGGTTCATCACACCAAATATCCCCGACCAGCACCACGAGCAGGATGATGAGATAGGATTCCGAGCCGGGACTGTTACGACGACGACCGCACCGGACGACGAAGCGATCGTTGGAAGTTCCGTGACAATCCGGTTCGATATGCTAAATTTCGATCCGCCGAGTCGGATATTTGCCGCGTAGTAACGACACTCCGCTACTCGAACGTGATAGGTTCGAAGTATACGGAGCTGAACTCCCGGATACTGAAGACCGGATCGGGAAAATTAAAGAATGGCATCGACAGCTCCGCACTGGGACGTTGACGATCACGCAGGAAGTCAACGGTTCGCCAGTACACCAAGTCAATCACGCGGCCTGTACAATCGAACCGATTGCGTGGTTACTCGGATTCACGCAAGGTACCATGCCAGCCCCAATCCGAGCAACTATTACAGCTATCGACGGCGAGGAACCAGCATGGCAATTCGAGAAATGGTTCTCAACGTGGCGGGCTGACATGGGCTCGGCATTCACTGGGCGGAATATTGTACGGGCGAACGATCCGTTCGTGTTCCTCGACCACGGATATGACCGGTTCGTAGGCCGCGTAGAAGAGTACAAGTACCGTGAGTGCCTGTCGTGGTACTTCGATGCGTTACTCCAGGAACGGACAGTAAATGCGAAGACCGCATCAATCGCGTCTGCTATCGAAACGCTCGCCCGGCGGTACGCTGCCTTCGACGAAGATGTTGAGGGTGACACTGATGCGGTGATTGCGAATCTAGCAGACGAGCTCGGTGTCCCGGTGGATGACCTCGCATCATTCTCAACCGGATTCGATGAGTCAACGGAGTGGAATAACGCGTATTTTTACGTCGGAACACGGAACGCTGTTGTGGATAATGACCGCGTGAACGTCCCGTTCGACGACCTGTTCACTGATTTCGAGGCAGCGCTCACGATGTTTCGGCGCCTCATTTTCCACGAATTCACACCGCCAGGTGAACGTGACCGTTACACTGAGTTGAACAACCTCGAACCGCGTGATAATAGGTTCGAGTAACAGTCTCAACTAGGATATTCGGAGCTAGTAGACGTGGGGGGTGTCACAGCACCTGAGGAATCGAATGGCTAAATGGCTATTTTTTGGATGATCTCGGATTCACCCTGAGTCGTTCTAATACTGTCCAAAAAATGTCGTATATAGTACGTGCAATTGATTGTAGAGAGACAAGGCGGTGCGATTCAATCAGCTCAACTCTCGGCGTAGATCCTTCGGCCTTGTGAGAGTCTATTATCCCCTCAATGGGTGAGGGGCTCGCTGTACTGGCGAGTATCCTGAACACGGTGAGAACGATGGCAATCAGAGACATCTACGAAACTGACTTCGACGAGGACGTCCAGACGGAGTCGAACCCTAACCAATGTCCCGAGTGCGACGGCCGGGTCACCACCAACACAGTCGAAACCGTCTGCGAGGACTGTGGCCTTGTCATCGACGAGCAGCGGATCGACCACGGGCCAGAGTGGCGGGCGTTCGACGACGAACGGGAGCGCACGGGCGCTCCGTTGACGGCGGCACGACACGATCGAGGGTTGTCGACGGAGATCGGCCGCGGGACCGATGCGAACGGGAACAGCCTCTCCGAGCAGAAGCGACGCCGACTGTTCCGGATGCGGCGTGAACAGACCCGTGGGCGGTTTCAGTCGAAAGCTGAACGCAACCTCGCACACGGGCTTAGTGAAGTCCGCCGGATCAGTAGTGCGCTCGAACTATCCGAGACGATCCGTGACCAGGCCTGCCAGCTATTCCGCAGCGCTCAGAACGAGGATCTCCTGCAGGGCCGCTCAATCGAGGCGATGGCCGCCGCGAGTGTCTACGGAGCGTGTCGGTGCAACGGGCGGCCGCGAACGCTCGACGACATCACCGAGTCGGCGCGCGTCGAGCAATCGCGGGTGACGAACGCATACACGACGCTGAATACGGAACTCGGCCTGCCAGCCCAGCCCGTGACGCCGAGTGCGTTCGTTCCGCAGTTGGCCTCGGAGCTCGACGTCTCCGATCAGATCCGGCAGCGGGCTCGGCAGTTGGCGGAAGCATCCGAATCGACCGGAGCAACAACGGGGGTTCGGCCATCCGGATTCGCTGGCAGCCTGTCTGTACAAGGCCGGACGCGAAGACGGAATGTGGCTCACCCAGTCAGACGTCGCTGACGTTGCGAACGTCTCGGTGGTCACCGTGCGGACCCACCGCGATGCGCTGGACGAACTGGCTGTCTAACGCCCACACTGCTGATTTTCGGTTGTATGTCTGTAGGCTGATTGATGTGAGAGCCATTATTTAAACCCGAAGACGAAGCATGATACGGCCAGATCACTCTATGACCGACCAGTACGCCGACTACGAAGCCCTCCGACCGCTCGGCGAAGCGACCCACGTTCCCGACGACCAACTCGCCAGTAGTAGTGGTGAGCTCCGGCGGCAACGCTCTGGTGGCGTCGACGCAGGCTATCCAGACGACCCGACAGCAGCTGCGACCGAGTGCGATTCCTGTGGAGCGTCGATCCCCGCTGGCCAGTCGAAGTGCCGGTTCTGTCTCACGAACCATCTCGAAGCAGCCGACGAGCAGGGCACGTCGAATGCCGAACGGACTCTCCTCCACGTCATCCAGCTGCTCGTTGAGGCGTCGACGTTCTACGGCGCCGTCGCGAAGGGATCTGCTGCGGCCACCCTCCTCGCGAGGGCAGATGATGACCCAGTAGTCGATGACTGCAAGCTAATCTATGATCTCGACGAAGAACCGGCCCCACAGCTTGTCGATCAGTGGCCCTCGCTCCCCTCGGCGACACGGGTCACGTCTGAATGTGGTAATCAGCTGCTCGCGGCTGCTCGTGAGCGGACGGCGTGGACAGAGACGACGCAGTCCTGTCACGACGGCGAGCACACGACGTTCCTCTACGAGGAAACCGGGAGTGGGGTTCACTCCGAAGATCGTCTTGCAAGCCTACGTGAGGACGCAGACGACGACCTCTGGCTGGTGCCGGCGATTGCGCTCCAGGAATCCGTTGGCAAGACCGATACCGAACAGCCACGACGCGAGCGCCCAAACAGAACTCACCTCGAGTGTCGGGAGTGTGATCGGGAGACTAAGCATCGATTTCGCGAATTCGAGGCTATCCCCGACGACGAGTGGACCGGGCAGCCCATGTGGGAGTGTCAGCGGTGCGGGACACCTCGCTATGGGCCCGAACCCGAAGCCGGTCAATAGAGACGGTGACAGTTTAACCAACTAATCCCGATATCGATTCGTCCTGTTGGTTAATTGGAGGCTAGTTCGAGATCACTCCCGGACCGCCCCGCTGACTGCCCGCCGGTGTTTTTTCGCGCCGTAAATTGGCGGAGGCGCACACATGGACCCACGAGACACCCCAGGCTATCGACTCCACCGCGCGCTTAGCAGCCTCTCCAGTATCGACGCCGACCAATTGGGGCCCGCTGATCGAGAGCGAATTAGCACCGCGACGACGCTCCTCGAGCAGGTGGATGTTCTCACCCAACCGAATACGACGAGGGACGGTGACGCTAAAGAAGAATCCTGACAGCACGACGCGTCGGCAACGCAGTATCCTGTGGCCGTCACAGCGTGAGCGGTTGTTCGCCCCCTTGAAGGGGTGCGGGCGCGAGACCGCTCCCGAGAACAACCCATGGCAACACTCCAAGCCGCAACGACATCGACCGGCGCGCTCGTATCGGATCCACAGGCAGTCCGCGAACTCTGTGAGAACCACTGCTTCGGGACGCTCAACTGGGAGGTGGACGACGACGGCGAACTGATCATCTGGGGCTACGACAGCTTCGACGTGTACGAGGCTCGTGAGAACGGGCTTCCTGACTACGACGGTGGCATCGTCACCCACGAGTTCCTCCGGTCGCTCGCAGAATATCTCGAACCGGACGAAGAATTCGACATCCAGACAGCCGGATTTACTAAGTGCCGCTTTCCCGTGCTGGCCAAACGGTACATCATCCGCGACGGTGAGGTCCTGTACGCGGACCTCAGTTTCCCCGACCCGATCGACGAGTAGCGTTGTTCGTCCCCCGGGAGGGGTGCGGGGCGATCCAGTCGTTGGTCGTCCTCCGAGGTGATTGTTCAATGGGCCACCGCGCACTCGTTGCGTACGAACGAACTGACGGACAGTACACGCTCCACTACTCTCATTGGGGTGCAGCGAATCTCAAGCTCAAGCACCGAATATCGGCTGAAACACCGTTCGGTGGCGACGACACCGACTCGAAGTGGGCGAAACAGCTGCTGGCGGAACTGGCCGATGGCCTCGAGGTAGATGCCGTCGATGGCTACCTCGCCGGTGAAGATCGCCCGTCGACGGTCGTCGAGCCGAAGCCCTGCGCCACCGGGCTTACCCTCGACGAGATCGTCGCGGACCATCTCGACTATCTCCACCACGAGGCGTTCTTCGTGGTGTCGACGACATTCGAGGTAGCCGCCTACCGGACACTATGGTTCGGCCTCCAGTACGACTCGGAGACAGTCGAACAGGGAGAGACGGTCGGGAACGGCGCGCTCGCGACGGTGCGCTGGTACGACGGCGAGCCGGTCGGCGACGGCCACCTGCAGGGACAGTTCGCGGCCCTCAAAGACGTCGTCGGCGATATGCTCGACAAGGGTGTGTTCACCCAGTCGACCGCTCGCCAGTACCTCACACAGAAGCTCGGCGAGTGGGTCGGCGAGCGCCAGGAACTGCGCATCCCTGGTGGTGAATCACCGTCGAAAACTGCGTCAGTCGACCGATTATAACGCCAATCCCTTTCTGAGTCCCCACGAACGTCTGGATATGTCAGATCGGGCTGATGACGAGGTGCGAGTATGGCTCGTCGAACGTACCTACTCCGATGATGAACAGAACCTAATCATCCTCACCTACGCGACACCCGACGGCAAACAGTATTATCGGAAAGAGCGGGCACTCACGTCCTTCACCGATATTCGAGATACGACAGCGGCAGTCGATGCGGGGCCCGGCAATCTCGGCACGGTTGATGACCCCGATCTCCAGGACCAATACGCGGCCGAAGCGCAGCGAATGCAGGAGGTCCACGACCCGAACGACGTGATCTCGATGCTCACCAGTAGACGTAGTCCCGTGCCATTGGTTATGTCGGAGGAGGCCGTAGACGGGGTATGCGCGAACTCGTCTTCGCCCTCGAATACGAGCCGGGGTGCAATAGGGTGGCGGATGCCCTTGCCGACTACCCCGACGCCCGTGTCCGCTCGCTTTCGTTGCACGCGACTGCCGACCAACTTTGGCGAGTCGACCATGCCACCGGCACTCCGGACGCACTCGACGCCATCGAGGACGCGTTTCGAAACAGCGACTACTACGCCGACTGTCTCGCCACCGAGGACTGCGGCGCCACCCAGACCACCCGCGTCCTTGACCGCACGGACGACACGCTCGTCCTCTACTCCGACTGGGAGCGAACCCCCACCTGCGCCTCGGTTCCCCACATCGCCCGCGACCATCTCGGGGACGGCGTGCTGTTCGAGACCCGTCATGAGGGCCGCCACTACACGTGGCGACTCATCCACTCGGGCGACGGCGACGTGGCGGCATTCTTCGACTCCCTCGAGGTTGCCGTCGAAGAATGCGCTCAGATGGAGATGCTCCGCACCGCGGACACGACGACAGCAGCTGGAGGAAGCGACGAAACACCGAGCGGATTACCCCCGGCGCAGGAAGCCGCCCTCCAAGCCGCCGTCGAACACGGCTACTACGAGTCGCCCCGCGAGGTCGATGTCGGCGAGTTGGCCGAGCATCTCGACGTGCCTCGGTCAACACTTACCTACCGGCTCCGTCGGGCGGAAGAACATTTGGCGAAGCAACACGTCGCCGGCGAGCGGGTAGCGGAAGAACGGCTGGCATCGCACTGACACCGCGGTTGGAATATTCCAACAAAGACATATCGAACTCCCGCTCCTACCGTGAGGTGATGACAGAGAATTCCGATGTGGATACAGCGGGACCACCGAACGGCGGCGGGCAGCGGGAGTTGACTGCCCGTCTCACGGTCCCCGAGATGGACTGTCCGTCGTGTGCGCAAAAAGTCGACAAGAGCCTCCAGCGCGTCGACGGCGTCGTTGAGGCCACGCTCCAGCCGACCACCGGGACAGCTACCATCAAGTACGATCCGGACCGGACTACCAAAGCCGACGTCGTCGCGGCGATCGAAGCCGCCGGCTATGACGTGATCGGCGGAGCAGACGACGAAACCGACGAGTCTGCCGACGGCGTCGATATCGCGCCACCTTCGGAGGTCTGGACGAGTTCTCGCGCGAAGAAGACGTGGCTCGGCGCAGCGTTCGTCATCCTTGGTCTAGTCTTCGAGTTCCTTCTCACCGGCCAGAACGTCGCGATAGCGAGCATCCTCGACTACCCGCTACACATCGCAGATGTCCTGTTCCTCGGTGCCGTCGCGGCCAGTGGCATCCCGGTCGTCCGCAGCGGGTACTACTCCGCGAAGAACCGAAGCCTCGACATCGACCTCCTGATGGGGACAGCGATCATCGCCGCAACCGGCATCGGCTACTTCGTCGAGGCCGCGACGCTGGCCGTCCTGTTCAGCATCGCCGAACTGCTCGAGGACTATGCGATGGACAGGGCACGGGATTCTCTGCGCGAGCTGATGGAACTCTCGCCCGACGAGGCGACCGTCCGTCGCGATGGTGAGGAAGTGACCGTTTCCGTCGAGGAGGTCGACGTTGGCGAGACCGTCGTCGTCCGCCCTGGCGACAAGATTCCGCTCGACGGGACGGTCATCGAAGGCGAGAGTGCAGTCGACCAGTCGCCGATCACGGGCGAGAGCGTCCCCGTCGACAAGACCACCGGCGACGAGGTGTACGCCGGCGCGATCAACGAAGAGGGGTACCTCGAGGTAGAGGTCACCTCGACCGCTGGCGATTCGACGCTCTCGCGTATTATCGAAATGGTACAGGGCGCACAGGCGAAGAAGACCGAGTCTGAGCAGTTCGTCGACAGCTTCTCCGGCTACTACACACCCCTCGTCGTCGTGCTGGCAATCCTGACCGCCGCTATCCCGCCGCTGGTTATCGCTGATCCGGTGGCGGTGGACCTAGCCGGTTACGGGTTCACCTTCGCGGGCGACTGGCAGACGTGGTTCATCCGTGGGCTCACGCTGCTGGTGATCGCCTGCCCGTGTGCGTTCGTCATCTCCACACCCGTCTCGGTGGTGTCGGGCATCACGAGCGCCGCGAAGAACGGCGTCCTGATCAAGGGCGGAAATTACCTGGAAGCGATGGGCGAGGTCGACGCCGTCGCCGTCGACAAGACCGGGACGCTCACCAAGGGCGAACTCGCCGTCACCGACGTCGTTCCGGTGGGTGACACTACGGAGGACGATCTGCTCCGTCGCGCCGCTGGGCTGGAGCAGCGCAGTGAGCATCCCATTGCTACGGCGATTCTCGCCCGTGCTGAGGAGGCGGGCGTGGGCAACCTGCCCGACCCGACGGGTTTCGAGAGCCTCACTGGGAAGGGCATCCGCGGCGAGATCGGCGGCGAGACGGACCATGCGGGCAAGCCCGCGCTCTTCGAGGAACTGGGCTTCGACCTCGCTCGGGCACGCCGCGAGACGGACGGCGGCGTTATGACGGAAGAGGCGACCGAGGGCGAGAACGGGGCGTTCGCCGAGGATGCCCTCTCCGCGCTGGAGCGGGAGGGCAAGACTGTCGTTATCGTCGGGACGGAGTCGAAACTGCTGGGTGCGATCGCCATCGCCGACGAGGTTCGCCCGGCCTCGAAGCGGGCCGTCGAACGCCTGCACGAGCTGGGCGTCGAGCGCGTGGTGATGCTCACCGGCGACAACGAGGGCACCGCCCGCGCAATCGCCGAGCAGGTCGGGGTCGACGAGTATCGCGCAGAACTCCTGCCCGACGAGAAGGTCGACGCTGTCGAGGAGTTACAGGCAGAGTACGGTGATGTCGCGATGGTCGGTGACGGCATCAACGACGCGCCCGCGCTCGCCACCGCGGAGGTCGGCATCGCGATGGGCGCGGCCGGCACCGACACCGCTCTCGAGACGGCCGATATTGCGTTGATGGGCGACGACGTCGGGAAACTCCCGTACCTGTACGACCTGTCGCATACGGCCAACGGGGTGATCCGGCAGAACATCTGGGCGAGTCTCGGCGTGAAGTTCCTGCTCGCGCTGGGCGTGCCACTGGGGCTGGTCAGCGTTGCGTTGGCGGTCGTTGTCGGTGATATGGGGATGAGCCTCGGTGTCACCGGGAACGCGATGCGGTTGTCGCGAATCGAGCCCGATTGGTTCTCCGACACCTGACTCTGCGGCGGGAAGTGCGGGCAGGACGCTCCTCTTTCGCGACTTTCCTGCGCTCTATCGAGACAATTTGCAGTTTGTCTGGGGCAGTAGAGACTGAGCCCCACCGCAGGCTCTGATTTGATGCCCGAGAATCCAGACGACGATCCACTCCACGATTGCGAGTTAAGTCCCGACGCAGTCCTCGGGACGCGCACCTTCCACGATGTCCTGTTCACTGACGATACCGAGACGCCGGTAAACGTGCTCACCGGCGAGACACCCGCACATTCGCAGGCGACCGTCGAGGAAGCGAAGGCGTTCGCTACGAGTATCGATACGGACACACCACAAATCGCGCTCCCGGCCTCTGTCGAGACGCAGATCGAAACCCAGAGCCAACCCTACACGGCGGCCGCGTTCTTCCACTTCAAGGCGACCGGGTCGCTCGAACTGCGACCGTGCCTACCACGCCGCCTACGACTCCGACGCGTTCAGCACCGACTTCGAGGCCGACTACGAGTCGGGCGACCTGACGATCACCGTCGAGCAGACTGCCGATTCCTGAACGCGGTCTCCCGAAGCGAGGTTTTTCGAGCGCCGGCGATGGGTGCCGGCGCACCGAGCAGACAGCGCCGAGCGGCGCCCGGTGAGTCGGCACTCCGAGGTGAACCAGATGCGATATGGCGATCTACGCGCTGGTGGAAGCACCGACACAGCACGACGCCCTGGTCGAGGGGAAAGCAGTCTTCGACCGTCTCGTCGGCGCGAATCCCCACGGCTGCGCCGTGTTTGATTACTACGTCACGTTCGATGAAGACGACACGACGGTCGCCGGGAAGGCCCGCTGGGTGACCTGCCGACGGCGGCCCCCATCAACTCAGAGGAGGGCGGTGAACTGCTCGACCGGGCTTGGAAGGCCACGAAAGAGGAGTTTCAGCGGAATCTCGACCGCGTGAAGGAGGCGCTCGACGAGCTCAGCGACGAGGCGATCATGCGCGACGAGGACCTCGCCCGCCACGCGTTCCACCAGGTCGGCGCGTACGAAGGGCCCTCAATCCCGATGTACGACCAGCACGCCCAGGGGATTCGGCATCGAGGCCAGCTCGACCGAGTCCTCGAGGAAGACGAGGACAGCCAGACGCTCTGGATCGTCCCCGCAGACGTTCATTTCTGACCAACGATGCCACGAATCACCAACTGGTCACGAGAGAGTCGCTCACCAACACTCGCGTATCGAAACACCGAGACTGGAGCGCGAGCTGTTCTACACCGGGCGCCGGATTCATACCGGTACAAGTGGCGCGGAGCGATCCTCGTCGACGGCTACCCGATCTGGTCGCGAGGCTTCGAGACGAAGGAGGCGACAACGTTCCGGGATGCGCTTCGGGAGCGGCCAGCGCCCGAACTGAACTGTCCGGAGTGTCCAAACGACGACGTCCTCGTCGGTGAGAAGACAGCTGATGGAGCGACGGTACAGCGCTGGTACGACTGTCCGGACTGTGGGTACGAAGCCCCCTCGCGCATCGTCTACGGCCCTGAACGCTGAGGACGTACACACGCAGGGTGTTTTTCGGCCGGGGCGGAGAGAGTGACCCGGTCGAACCGGGTCGGTCCAACAATGAGTCTCGAAGTACTCGACCGACACAGCGAGGCACTGTTCGAGTTCCTCTGGTGTCCCGTCTGCGGGCAGGAAGTGTTCACCCACATTCCCTTCGAGGGAGTGTTCTGCAAGAACTGTAACACGCAGGTCGTCCTCCAAGAGTCTCGAGAAGACCGTGGCTACGAGGAGGCTGTGCTCGCGTGCTTCGACACCGACTCAACGTGGAACCTTCACGTCGACGAGAAGCTCCGCCGCGACCTGCCTGACGGCTCGGCACGGGCAAAAATCCTCGGCTGGACCGGGTGCCTATGAGATCGACTGGTGGAGTCCAGCACCTGGGGAGGATTGGGAGCCGGTCGAGCGTGGTGAATTCGACGACGTGGAGGAACCAGACGAGGTGTCACATCTCGCGTAGCGGATTGCAATCCCGCTACGACTGTGTGGTGTTGTTTCAGCGCCGGCGATGGGTGCCGGCGCACACGCGCCGGCGAGTACCGATGTCGACACGGAGCCAACTCCGATTCGTCCAACGAGTCGAACAGACCGGTGAGACAGATGGCAGCGCCGACCGCGTCGCGCAGGTGTACCGGCATTCGGACGGGTATCCCGGGAGCGTCCTCCGGGATCTCGCACAACTGAAAGAGCTTCTCGATGCGACCCGCGCAGAGCGGGGACCGGGCTACACGGCGGCGACCTTCGTGTTCCTCGACAAGCTCTCGACGGTCGACCTCTACCTGGATGGCGACCCAGAGCGAACGATCGACGCGGCTCAGCCAGCGGATCTCCTCGAGCCGTCCAATATGGAGCACCTGGACCAGCCGCTGTTCCTGCTGGGCCACGGCGTCGAGAATCCGGCCGACGGCATCCACGGCGACGAGGAGTACCTCTACGTCGTCGAACTCCCGACGGAGAACCCGTTCGACGAGCCGACCGAGTGGACAGTCAAAGTGAGCGGTCATTCCGCATTCCCGCGCTGGGATGGGCCGACCGAGGAAGCCTTCGAGCGGGCTAGCTGGCAGTTCCACGGCCCGCTTGAGCACGCGCTCGAAGAGCTGGTCGCTGAGCCGGCGTGAACACCGAGGCCGCTTAGATGATGCCGCCGATGACGAGTAGTCCGACGATGAGCAGCAGCGTCGCGACCACGCTCCCCCCGGCCAGCCACTTGTTCTCCATCGCCTTTTCGTGAAGCGGCATTTCGGCGTACTCCTCGCGGAACGCCTCGAGATTCTCCTCGTCGTAGAAGTACTTCGTCTTCAGCGCGAACCGTTCCGTCACCGCACAGCCCGTACAGATTGACTCACCTTCCAGCCGCTCCGTTTTCGTGTGGCTGGTGCAGGCGATCGCCCCGCAGTTCGGACAGTACGTGTACGTTTCGTCGATGCCGCTCGTGTCACAGTGGACGCACCGATGGATGCCGTCCTCGGCGGTCATTCGTGAGGGGCCCGCCGCGTAGTACTCATAGGGATAGGTGTACTTCTGGTGGTCGGTGGTGTGCCGAACCTCGGGAAGGTACACCGGCTCGATTGACTGGACGGAGATGTCCGAGCGGTTCGGCTCGCAGGTCTTGTTGTAGGTGACGTTGTTGTCGCCGGTGTAGGTGACCGTTTTCGTGTGGTGCTGCTGGAGCCGCTCGACGGCCCACTCCTTGTACTCCGTCTGAGTCTGGCCGAACCGCCGCTCCTCGACGTCGTCGAACACCTCTCCGAACTGCTCGGCGTCGAGATTGACCGTCGCGTGGAGGTTCTCGGTGACCAGCGTCGCGACGTCCTCGTCGACGACCTGCGGCTGCCCGCGTTCGGCGTGGGCAACGAATCGCGTCCGATCGTTAATCCGGTGGATGACGCCCACCGACGTCTCGAAGACGACGTTCGTGTCCGCGGTGACCGCCACCACCGGCCGGAACGTCACCGATGAGTGTGGGTCTGGGAGGTCGGCGGCCTCGATGTTCTCGACGTCGCGGAACGCCTCTTCGACGGCCGCGTCGACGTCGGCGGCCGGGTCGTAGGGACGTAGCGTTTCGTCGCAGAGAATCTCGATGCGACCGTTGTAGAGGTCGAGGCCGATCTCGTCGGCGATCTCCCGGAGGTCCTCGCCATCGAGCAGCTCGATTGGATGGGGGTCGTCGTTCTGCTGGAGGCGGTCGGCGTACTCCTGAGCCGGGTTCGTGAACCGGCCGGTCGTGACGACCATCCCGCGTTTGGGGCCGTCGAAGTCGAAGGTCGCGATTGCTGAGTGGAGCTTCTGGACGACCGGCCGTCCGACCGTCCCCGTGTGCTCGGCACTTCGACGATGATCGCGCGCCGGGTGCCGTCGACGACCTCCTCCATAATAACGTCGCGACCCTCGTCGGCGGTTCGGTCGGCCTGACGGACGTTCTCGTAGCCGAGATTGCGGAAGACATCCTCGATTACGTCCTCGAACTCGAACCCTGAGAGGTCGTCCAGTACAGCCATTCCGATATACCTGGACAGTACGTTGCAACTGTCAAATACGTTGCCGAACGCTTCGCCGTCCTGTTTATGAACCCCCGAGAGGGGTGCGGGGGTGATCAAACGAGCCTCCCGCGAACCAACCTATGAGTGGAATCAGCGACCCACGCTCACACGTACAGTCACGGACCACGGCTGATCCCGACGTCATTTACGTCGGTTACCGTCGTCGAGGCCGCGCCATCGTCGAGAAGCAATCAGACCAACAACAGCTCACGCCAGAGCGGAGTCTCGAGCTGGCAAATCACAGTCCTTCGGGCTTCGAATGGGGATATGGTGGCAGCGGGCCGGCCCAACTCGCACTCGCCCTCCTGCTCGATTACACCGACGATGAGGAGGTAGCGCTTTCGGAGTACAAGGCGTTCAAGACCGAAGTAGTGAGCCAGCTAGAGTGTACAGGACCCGACGGCTGCTGGCGACTCACCGGACGCGAGATAGATGCTACCCTTCATGAGATAGTCGACGACCCAGTTGCACCGTCCGTCAACTAACGATCACAGAGCGCAATCAATGTCAGAACACACTCAGCAGCCTCGTGTGGACTCAGAATCGCAACAGAACCGTGAGCGTCAGGTGCCAACCGAGTACGTCGAGCGAAGCGATGTCGGCGTCTCACTCACCGTCAAACTCACTCGCGGTACTGGCACCCGCGATCAAGACAAGATCACGGCCAAAGTGAAGGGTAAGACGCTCGAAGACGCCCGCGAGGATATGGAAACCCTCCGCGAGTATATCCACGACCTCGCTGAGGACACTCGCCAGATCCAGCCAGCCGACCCACACGAATAGTACTTTTTTGACGATCGCACAGAATTGTGTAGCCGCAGGATGTACGAAGTGTGCGGTGAGAAGGAACTCAAGGTTATCCTCGCGCTTGATCCAGGCGATTCCATCTCAGGCGTCGCGCGGAAGATCGACGAGAACCGGGAGACGATCCGTCGCGTCGTGAATAGCCTCGAGGAGGCGGGATACGTCGCGTACGACGATGGGCTTCATCTCATCGATCAGACGCTCCGAGACGCCGGTCTCGAGTTCCTGACAGCGTCAGCGGACATCTCGCCGCCGTCAATCTCAGAAGCCTATGTCCTCCCGCAGTTCACGGGGATGGAGTATCGGATACACTGGCATCGATGCGGTCTACGTCTGGACTCGCGGTGGCTACCAGGTCGCTCGCGACCCAGAGGACTATCCGCTGTTCATCGCCGTCCACGAGTCTGACCTCGATGCCTGGACGGCGTTCTTCGATCGGTTCGAAATCCCGACTGCGGAAGAACGCCTGCCTGCTGCCGACCTCGATGGTTCGATACAGGCGGTACTCAAGCCGCGGCCACAGATCGAGGCCGAGATGGTCGACGGACGGCCTGTCATCCCACTCGAAGAAACTGTGGCGTTCGCAAACGAGCACTACGCGCACTTCCAGTCAGCGCTCGACATGCTCGGCCGTATGTACGACAGCGTCGACACTGACGCGAACTACCGCCAAACTGACGTGGAGTTCTGACAGGAGATTTCTTCGACTGGGAGGGGCCTGGCCGCTGTTTGTTGCCGCCTTGAGAGAGCGGAGGCGAACAAAAATGAGCGATTCGTCAGATCTATCCGTCGAATCAGACGCTCTCACACCGAAACAGCGTCTCGAACCGCCAAATACCCGTCTCATCAATGCTGGTATCGCGACGATTCATGACATGGAGACGCTGCGAGCCTGCGTCGCCTACGAGAATGCGAATCAGCAACGGATCCCGATTCTTCGCCGGCTCAAAGATCGGGCCAGCGAAATTCGCGCAGAAGACAATTGACGCAGCACTCGGGGATGTCTGTCGGAGCCTCGGTGGGTGGAGGCTCGAATGAGATGAGCGATCAAGCCGAGATCGAAATTCAACGACAGACCGCATTCGGCGACGATGGCCAACTCGAAGTAACTGAAACGAGCGTCGAGACCTCACTCGAGGACTTCGGTGCTGACGTGGATCATCGCGACCGGGATTCACGTCTTGATCGGCCCGAGGCCAGTGTGTTCGGCGTCGACGATCGACCCGCAGTTGAGCAATCAACCGAAGGAGATCAGTCAACACTCTTCGCTGATACGGACGAGGATCAGCAGACCCTCGCTGGCGACGATGCAGCCGCTCGCTGTCTATTCGAAGAATAAACAGTCCCTATTGATTAGTTATCTGTAGAAATGTTATAGTTTGAACTATAATAGTCTGAGTTCTAACTTTGAAGCGACGCTGAGGGGTTAATAGCCGGTGGTAGTTTTTCGACCCCCAGCAGGGTGCGGGGAATCCGAACGCCCGCATGGCAACCGATGGAGATGAATTCGACTACCGACCGACGAGCAGTCGTACAGGATGCGAGTGAGCGATGGCAGGCGAGTGGAGACTGCGTTGAGTACGTCGGAATGCGTGTCGACGGAACGCCAGTGGTCCTGAACCTCACCGCACACGAACGCCTCTCCCCAAATCGAAGTCTCGGTCTCGTGCGGCATAGCCCGGCGGAATTCGACTGGGGCTATACGGGAAGCGGACCGGCACAGCTCGCCTGTGTGCTCCTCCTCGATTACACCGACAACGAAACTGTCGCCCAGCAACACTACATCCAGTTCCGCAACGACGTGGTCAGTCAGCTGGTGTGTGATGGCCCGGCCGACTGCTGGCACCTCACCGGGGAGGATATCGAGGCGGCACTCGCCGAATTCGAAGAGTACCGAGCACTCACGCCAGATGGTGGGGCGCCGTCATCGTCACTGCCGGCGAATTGGAGTGCGGTGAGCCGGACAGATCGGACAGTCTTCCAACGTCGAGATATCGACCACTACGTCGTCCGCGCCAAAGGGAGCGAAGAGTGGTTGATCATACTTTGTGCGCAGGGGGACCGGGCGTATCCCGCCCCGCTTGACCATCGAACACTTCCGGTCGAAGAACGACCCTGTCTCTGCCGTTCAGGCACTCGTCGCTGAGAGTAACGACCTCGTCGAGCCAGAGGAGGCCAACTGATGGAGAAATTCCGACTTTCGCGAGCAACGTACCAGCTCATCGAACGCGCTGTCACGGCGCTGGAGTGGATCGGCCGAGAACTCAAGCGATACAACGACCGGCACGAGCGAATAGCTGGGAAAGACAGCAGACGAGACGAATCCCGGCGAATCATGACTGGCGAAGCGACGCTTGATGACTTCGAGAGCGAGACATCATCCGGAGAGTCCGGCTCGCTCTCACTGGAAGAG
Source organism: Halorubrum sp. AS12 (assembly GCF_051122765.1). Lineage (NCBI taxonomy): Archaea > Methanobacteriati > Methanobacteriota > Halobacteria > Halobacteriales > Haloferacaceae > Halorubrum > Halorubrum sp. AS12. Next base: position 101,814 of record NZ_CP185386.1, on the reverse strand, counting down.
CGACTCCTCACCCCGATCTCGCCGTCAGTGGGACTTCGGCTGATTCCCGGTCGTGGTGATCCGCTCTATCTCCAGAACCGGGGCACTGAGCGGTATCTGTTCCGCGACGAGCACAACCGATGGTTCATCCTTCAACCCTCGGCGAAGGACTCAGAAGAGGCGTTCGTCCGCTGGGTGTATCTCCCAGCAGACCGGCCCGAACGGCTGGCACAGTCGGCGCTTCGTCGACGGACAGTGATCGGCTATGATTACGTTCAGCGGTCGGCCGCACCAGATCCAGTCAGATCGACGGTGACGGCGATGTTCGTCACGGAACCGTGGTCCGACACCGCCTACGAGTGTGGGTCGTGTGAGGCGCTGTTCGACACGGCACAAGAGCACGCCCTGCACTGCTGGGACGCACATCCGTGGGTGCCGAATCCTGAACAGGTGCGCCGTCGACGCCACGCCGACGAGTGAATTGAAGAGCCGAAGCCAGGTGTCGAGACCGTCCAGATGTTTAACCAACAGTACTGGATTCGTGGGCGGGGCGTTGGTTAAGAGTGGTTGTTTTTGCGCCCGTGAGAGGGGCGCAGGGCGCGTGATGAGAGCGCCGTCGCGAGCGACGAATTCGATTTCGAGGTGACTGCAATCGAAAGACCCAGAATCCAGAACCGTGTTCGCTGGCGTCGACGGACGAACCGATACAGAACTACCCGACTGGTACCGCCGGAAGAAAACGGTCGACGAACCGAAGTCCTTCGCCGAGACGATTCGTGACCTCCCGCAGGCCGTCGAGACGACAGTCGCATACCGGAATCCCTACTCCGACGAGTGGGTCGAAACGGAGCGCTTCAACGCCCTGGTCGAGCCGACAAGAGCGCGCGACCACGCGACAGACGGCGAGCCCGACGCAGACCCACTATTTCACGTCCCCACGGACAGTTACGCGATCATCAACCCGGTGGATGTGTACAGGCCCTTGGAAGAGGTCCTTCGCGAGGAGACCATCGACGGGTCGCCGCTCGGGAACGTGATGTTCGGCGAGATCCGGCGCTACCGGGGCGGCGGCGAGGTCCATATGGACGTGATGTTCGACGGCCTCGAAGTCCGGCTGCCCGGGCGGTCAGACCGATCACGATGGGCGTGACCTCCGGCTACGACTTCTTCGGTGAGCACGCCGTCTACGTCGAGGGATTCGCTCAGGACGGGTACTGCTCGAATTCGATGCGCTCGCTCACCGACAAGGAAGTCATCAAGCACGTCGGGGACGTTCGGGACTTCCGGACCTGGTGGGAGGAGATTCTCGCCCAGGTCGAACTCGTCGCCGACGACCTCTTCGAATTCATCCGAGATGCGCAGGAGATCGATCTCGAGTTCTCCGAGCTCCCGTTCACCGTCACCGAGTTTTACAGCCTGCTGGGATTCCCGGACTATCTCGCAGAGCGTGCTGCCGAGGATGCCGAGGCGAACGCTGCGTCGCCGTTCGAGATCGATATGCGGACGCTCGGACTCCGGCGCGACGTACGCGCTCACTCACTTCTTCCAGGGCAAGGAGGGTGCGTCGCTGGACGGCTACGTCCGCACGGCCAACGACATCCTGTTCAACCCCGAGGGTACCATCGAGCGCGTCGAGCGAGCCTACGAGGAGCAGCTCGAGGCGGACGGCGACGACGGGTCGCAGGCGTCGCTCGCCGGCGAGCGTGCGCTCGCGAGCATCGAGCGCGTCAGCGATGATCTACAGGAGAAGGTCGACCAGTTCGAGGAGCGTGAAGATGCGCTGCGTGAGCGGTTCCAAGAGGCGATGGGCTGATTGTCGGAGCGGCGTTCACTGAAACTGTCCTCAAACAGCCGTTTACGTGAGCGGTTCCGGTTCCTCGTTATATTCGACGACTAATTCGACATTATCAGGACCGAATTCATCGCGTTCCGCTTCCAGCGTATCAAGAGCGTCTTTAACCGGAAGAAATCCGGCTTCTCGAGTCGCATCTTCTGTGGCCCAAGCGTATCGAATCGTTTGCTCCGAATCGATGAGGAACACGGCACGCTGTGGAACGCGCTCGTGGTTCTCCCATTCGTCATAACAGACATCATATGACTCGGCAACCCGCCCGGAACTATCACTAAGTAACGGGAAATTGATGCCGTATTCCTCGGCGAATGCTCGGTGGGCGTAGACGCTGTCCCCAGAAATTGCCCAGACATCGAGCGCCGGCGTCAGCTGAAACCACTCTGCATCGCGGATCGCACACAGTTCGTTTGTACAAACAGGACTGAAATCAAATGGGTAAAAAACTAGCAACGCAGCCCGATCATCCGCAGTTGTCTCATCCAAGCTGTACTCGGTTTGTTCTCCGTCACGGAGACCTGGAAGAGTGAATGACGGTGCAGACGCTCCCTCGTTTATCATGCGTCACAGTAGCACACGAAGAAAGGATAGTCTTGGGGCTAACACCCCCACCTGAATGGAGTAGCCTCAAATGTGGGATGAAATTCACTGGAATCCGTACGTCAGGAGTTCGCCGTCGCCCACTCAAGAAGGGGTTCTGATCTCGAACGAATCTCATCCCCTTCGTCAGTTAGCGCGTATTCGACGCGTGGCGGAATTTCGTTGTACTGCGTCCGTGAGACGATCCCTGCCTCCTCGAATTCGTCGAGGCGTTTCGAGATTGTCGACGTGCTCGCTGTAGGGAGGTGCGCCTCGATCTCCGCGAACCGCAGCGAATCGTGTGCGCCGATGATACTGACGAGTTGCGATCGCGTATTTTCGGCTCAACGTGTCGATAACTCCTGTGAGCGGACAATAGCACGTCCCCTCAACATCGCACGTTGGCGCCGGTGAAGTAGTATCTGCCATAGCTTCGTGGCCTCCAACCTACTCTATAGCTTCGGACTCTGGAGTATAAGAACTTCCCGTCGTAAAGTTTCGGTATAGATGACTCACACATCCGACTATGATCTCGTGATTCTCGGCGGTGGCGCCGCAGCTTTCGCCGCGATCACTGAAGCGAGCCGACGGGACCTCTCGACGGCGATGGTGAACACCGGCTTGCCCATCGGCGGAACCTGCGTGAACGTCGGCTGTGTCCCGAGTAAGCATCTGCTTGCCGTCGCCGAGAGCGGCGCTGCGAGCGTCGGAGAATCCCTTCGACGCCGTCACATATCCCGAAGAGCCGACTGTCGACTGGGCCGACGCACTCGACGGCACCAACGAACTCGTCGAGCGGTTCCGGCAGGAGAACTACGTCGACGTCGCCGAGCACTTCGAGACCGACATCTACGAGGGCTACGGCCAGCTGGTGGACGACACGACCATTGAGGTCGTCGACGGCGCCGACGAGGGCGCGCACATTACTGGGAAGAAGGTGCTCGTCGCGACGGGCAGTTCACCGTGGGCGCCGCCCATCGACGGCCTCGACGACGTCGACTACTACACGAGCGAGACCATCCTCGAGGAGCGCGACCTCCCCGAGAACATCGTGATCCTTGGTGGCGGATACATCGCGCTGGAGTGGGGCCAGATCCTCCACCGTGTCGGCGTCGACGTAACCATCCTCCAGCGCTCCGGTCACGTGCTCTCAGATATGGAAGGTCAGCTCGGCCGGGAGATCGCAACGAGCCTTCAATGAGGAGGGAATCGATGTCGTGACCAGTAACGACTTCCAGCAGGTTCAGGATGTGGCTACCGACAGTGGTGCTGACCCTGGTCAGAAGGGCGTCGCTGTGGAGACTGTCATCGAGGGCGAGGAGCAAGCGTTCACCGCAGAGACGTTATTCGTCGCAACCGGCGTCCAGCCCAACAGTGAGAACATCGGCTTGGAAGCAGTCGGCGTCGAGACCGAATCCGATGGCGCGATTCGCGTCGACGAGCATTTCCAGACGACCAATTCCGACATCTACGCGGCGGGGGACGTGATCGGCGAGCCCGAACTGGAGACGGTCGCCGCCAAGGAGGGCAATCACGCCGTCAAGAACGCCTTCGGCAACGAGGGCGTCAGCATCGACTACGATGGAGTCCCCGCAGTCGTGTTCACCAGTCCCGAGGTAGCAGTCGTTGGGACAACTGAACGTGAATATATGGACGAACACGGTACCTGTTCCTGCCGGACGGTTCAGATGGAAGATGTCCCTCGGGCAAAGGCCGTCAAGAACACGGATGGACTCGTCCAGGTGGTGAAGCACCACGAGACCGACGGGATTGTTGGCGTCCACATGGTCGGCCCCCGCGCCGCCGACATGATCATGGAAGCCACGCTGGCGGTGAATTTCGGTCTCACCGTTGACGACATCATCAATACTGTCCACCCGTTCCCAACGTTCTCCGAGGCGTTCAAACACGCCTGTCAGGCGTTCCGTCGGAATACGTCCAAAATGAGCTGCTGTATCGAGTGAGCGTCAGTCCTCGGTCGAGAACACATCGTCGAGCGTGCCGCTCTCGCCTAATTCGATGAGGGCACGGTTCAGGAGTTCGCGAACCATGAACTCCTCGTAATGCTGGGTGTCGCAGTACTCGCAAGGCTTCATTTCGCGGGCAACCGCCTCAATCTCGGTACCGTGGTCCGCATACAACGTCTCGATGAGGGCAGTCAATTCTTCGGACGCGGTAGACTGCGCCTGCGCGAGGTTATTGTCGGCGCCTTCCGGAAGATCGTAGGAGAAGACTCGCGTGTTCGACTTGTAGTACTTCCGTGTCCCTCCACCAGCCTCTTCCAGACGAGCGATTTCCACCATCCCCGCATCCTTCAGGACGTTCACATGGTGACGCACTGTCGTCTCGGCCTTCTCCTCGCCGCGACGGTGCAACTCGTCGTGGATCTCCTCGATCGTCATTTCATCGGTCGCGAGCATATCGAGGATCTTCGCCCGAACGTCGTTCTCCAGTGCCTTCGCTTTCTCCGGATCCGTCGTCACGACTTCACGGATCGGCACGTCGGATTCGAGGAGCGCCATTCTTGTGACGACATAAGCGGACGACAATAGTAAGAGTAACGCCACTCTCCCGACAGCAGTATTAGTATCTCGAAACCGCTATAACGTTTGTCGTAATGGTTATCCGCGTCGCACGATAACCAACAGGCAAGATGGGAACGACACACGAACAATTCAACGTCGGGGGGATGTCCTGCTCGTTCTGTGCCGAGAGCATCAAGAAGGCCTACAGCCGGACCGACGGCGTCGAGGACGTCGACGTGAGTCTCGCTCACGAGGAAGTTCTCGTCGAATACGACGATGAGTGCCTGAGCGAGGTCGAGGTGAAGGACACGCTCCGGGATCTCGGGTACACCATCCGCGACCCGGACAAGGCGAAGCGATACGAGCAACAGCAGGCCGAGCTCGCCGACGGCAAGCGCCGCCTCCTGCTCGCCGGCGGCGCATCCATCGTCGTTGCTGTGCTGATGGGCTGGATGATCCTAGTGATGGGACGCTTCGAGTCGGCATCTCTCGTAGTGGATCTGGTGACGCTGGGGCTGGCGCTCGGGACGATGTTCGGGCCTGGCCGCTACATCAAACAGAAGGCGTTCCAGAGCCTCCGTCGGGGTATCCTCAACCAGCACGTCCTCCTGGAGGCAGGCGCGTTTGCAGGGCTCCTCGGTGGGTTGCTCGGTCTGTTCGTCTTCCCGAGCTTCCCGACCGTCCACTTCTTCGCCGTCTCCGTGTTCATCACCACCTACCACATCCTCTCGGAGTACACCAGCCTCATCGTCCGCACTCGGGCCTCGCAGGCCGTCCAGAGCCTCCTCGATCTCCAACCCGACACAGCACGCCGAGTCACCGACGACGACGATGTCGAGGAAGTCCCGGTCGAGGACCTCAACGTTGGCCATCGCGTCCGCGTCAAGCCCGGCGAGAACATCCCCGTCGACGGCACCGTCGTCGAGGGCGAATCGACGGTCGACGAGTCGGTCGCTACCGGCGAGTCCATCCCCGAGGAGAAGTCCGAAGGCGACGCGGTGATCGGCGGCAGCGTCAACGAGACCGGGACGCTGCTCATCGAGGTAACTGGCAACCGGCGAGGACGCGTTCCTGAACCAGGTGGCACGCGAAATTGAGGAAGCGCGGGCGATGAAGCCCGGCATCATCCAGCTCGCCGACCGCGTCCTCAAGTACTTCGTCCCAGGCGTCTTGACGATTGCTGCTTTCTCGTTCCTCTTCTGGGTGGTTGCACCGCTCGCGTGGGGGCAGCCCCCGACGTCCAGCGCGGGGCGTTCGCAGCGCTGGCGGTCCTCGTGCTCGGCTATCCGTGTGCGCTCGGGATGGCGACACCGCTCGCCCTCATCCGGGGCGGCGGAAAGGCGGCGAACCGCGGCATCCTGATGCGGTCGGGTGACGCGTTCCAGATCTTCCCCGATATCGACCACATCGTGTTGGACAAGACCGGCACCATCACCGTCGGCGAACCCGCTGTCAGTGAGGTCGTCGCGTTCGGTGCCGACGAGGTGGATGTACTCACGACTGCGGCCAGTACAGAGGCGTTCTCCGAGCATCCTCTCGCTGATGCGATCCTCGAGTTCGCCGACGAGCAAGACGTCGAATACGTGGACCCCGATGATTTCGACTCCGTGACCGGCAAGGGCGTTCGGGCAACCGTGGCCAGCGACGACGTGCTGGTCGGGAAACCGGGATGGCTCAGCGACGAGGGGATCGACCTGTCGAAGGGAGACGCCGATATTGAGCGACTCCAAGGCCGCGGCCTCACCGTTGCTGGAGTTGTTCGTGGCGGTGACCTCTTTGGCCTGATCGGCATCGGCGACGAGGTCAAGAGCGACGCCGCTGCGACTGTCCAGCGGATGAAGGAATACGATATTACGCCCGTGATGATCACTGGCGACAACGAGCGCACCGCGCAGGCGGTCGCCGAGGAGGTCGGTATCGACCGCGTTATGGCTGATGTCCTGCCCGACGAGAAACGCGAAGAGATCGGTCGCCTGCAGGAAGCTGGCCACCGTGTGGCGATGGTCGGCGACGGCATCAACGACGCGCCGGCACTCACACAGGCGGACATCGGCATCGCCATCGGCGCCGGGACCGACATCGCCATCGAATCGGCGGACATCGTCCTGATGGGCGACCGGCTTGGTGGCGTGATGGACGCCTACGAGATCGGGAAAGAGAGCTACCGGAAGACCCGCCAGAATCTCGTGACGGCCTTCGCGTTCAACGGCGTCGGCGTCGCCGCCGCGACCACGGGGCTCGTTCACCCCGTGTTCGCGATGCTTGCGATGGTGTTGTCTGTCTCGGCCGTCCTCGCCAACAGCTTCGCTGGTCAGCTCCTCTCGGGCGAGGGTGTCAACACCGAATTCGCCCTCGACGAACGCACCGACGGCGAGCGGGAAGACGGCCGAGCGGCGGCCGATTAGGCCTTGACGTCGTAGCCAGCCTGTTCGATTGCCGCGTTCACGTCGTCGTCTGCGACTCCATCCTCGAGAACCACGTCGACCGTGTCAGCTTCGTGGTCGGCCTCGACCCGACTCACACCGTCGAGGTTTCGCAGGGCGGTCTCCACGTTCTGTTCGCACCCGTTGCACGACATCCCGGTGACGGAGATCGTCTTTCGCTCCATACGGGCCTGTAAACACTCGCGGGGGATGACCATTACGGTAACTGTTGTATCGGTTTTATCTCTATTAGAGGTAGAGCGTTATCGTCCGGAGAGTTGTTTGTGTCGGCCCCAAAGGGGTGGAGGCTCTTCGAGATGGAGACTACTGACGACGAAGAGAGTAACGAATTCCCTCCAGAGAAGCGTCTGGAAGCACCGAACACACGCCTGATCAAGGCCGGTATCGCGACGATCCCGGATATGGAAACCCTCCAGGAGTGCGTTGCCTACGAGAACGCCCATCAGAATCGGACGCAGATTCTGCGCCGGCTCAAGTGGAAGGCTGAAGAGCTGCGTGAGGACGAAGAGTAAGCTCTGTTATTAACCAACAAGCTCCGCGTGGGTTTCCCCATTGTTGGTTAACAGACTGCACCTCGGTTTTTCAGGCCCCTGAAGGGGCGCGGGGCGGCCAACAGCGGCCTCGTGACTCCAATTATGTCCCTCGTGAGTACAGACTCCAGAACGGCTAGCGACATCGCTGCCGCCAGACAAGCCGACATCGTGGCGTTCCTCCATCGAGCCCCGTTCACTCTGGATGCCTATAAGCTCGGTTTCCTTCCCGGCTTTCGGGAGGACTGCGGGTATCAGGAGAACCAATATCAGAATCTCACCCTCCCCGTCGGGATGCTTGACAACGACTTTCGGAACCCCGATCTGGATCGGTTCGTCGATCGGTTCTTCGAGCACGAACCACAGGTCGGCGTCATCGGCGACATCTACGAACGCGGCGACGTCGATGACCACGTCGCTGCTGCTCGTGAGATTCAGGCCAGCTACCCCGAGGCCGAGCTCATCATCGTCCCAAAGTCCCAAGCGGTGATCGACGCAATTCCCAAGGATCTCGTTCTTGGCTATTCGCGTGGGTACGCCGACCGGTTGGCCCACGAGTTCTCTGATCCGGCCGACTGGCGCGGTCGGCGCGTCCATATCCTCGGCGGGAGTCCACCAAAACAACTCGAAGCCATCCGACAGCTGACCCGGCCGACACTCACCGACGAGCCACCAGCCGACATTGTGGGCGTCGACTGGAACGGGCTGCATCGTGGCGCGCAGTTCGGGGAATTCTGGACAGCTGATGGGTGGGATGATAGCGGTCGCGACGCCGATCACGTCACGGTTCGCAAGACGGTTCGTCACAGTCTCGCCCGCCTCAAGGCGTTCTGGCAGTCTCACGGCGTCTGGCCCGACTCAACGCCACATAGCGACATCCTCGAAATCGAGTACGAGGGCCCGTCACCAACCGATCTCGATAGTGCTGCGTGTACCGACTGCGGAGCGAACGTCTGGACGACCCGGCGCGGTCCCTTCGTCGCCGAATACGATACCGGCGCAATCTGTGGATACTCGGAGCTACGAGTGTTACTTCTCCCATCGCCATCGGAACAACCTCGAGGAGATCGTCGGCAAGCAGAGCGTCTACTTTCCGACGGCGTGACGCTACGAGTGGTTTGTCGCGCCCTCCAGAGAGGGCGAGGGCTCCCTATCGAGTCCTCCTTGCTGGTGATTTTCCGTGAGTCAACAACAAAGTCCGACCGACATCTCGGTCGATGCAATTCCAGTCGATGTAACGAACACGCAATCAGGCGAGGTCGATCCCGCTGGGGTCCCCGAGGAGATCGAGTCGATCACTCGTGGCCTCGCCGGTGAGCAGCCACCAACGAATCCGCTCGTCGTCCTGAAAGCAGCTCGGTGGTGGTATATCCACGGCAAAGGCGGAACCGATCCCGCGTTCCAGTGGGCCATCGAGTGGGTGCGACACCTCGCGACGGACACACCCAGCGACGTCGAACGGTTCGACGCGTTCCTCGCGTATCTCGTTGCGGTCGGCTTCGCTGACGAGAAAGCAGCGCTCCGATAACCAGATCCCCCATTCACACCGAGGGGGGCGAACGGACACGACCACACAAGCAGTGCCGACACCGAGTGCAGCAACCCGAGCGAAATCCACTTAGAACTGGTAGCAAGCGACATCCTCCCCTCCGCAGGTCGGACACGTCTCAGTATCTGCCGAGAGGGTCGTGCCACAGTGGCGGCACTCATACAGCGTGGCCGTGTCGGCCGTGCTGGGTCTGATGACCCCGCGAAGCACATCGACGAGCCCCATGCTCTCGATGGTATTCTCGCACCGATTGTTAATCCCAGCCTCCGATAGCGGCCCCGATATCCCTCTCAGGAGCACCGTCGTTTGTTGTGCGCCCCCGAGGGGTGCGGCGCGTCTGAACTGACGCACTCGCCGTGAACTCGATTCGGTGAATACAATGGTTACAGCCAGTGATCCGTCGGTCTCGTTCGAAGAGACCGACACCCGACACGACGAGATGCACAGTACCATCGAACAGTGGATCGACGACCTCGTCGCCGGCGTCGACGACGCGCAGGCCAGCGAAGAGTTCCAAGAGTGGCTCGACGTCCAGAGTCGCTTCCACGACTACTCCCATCGCAACACGCTGCTCATCAAGCTGGAGTGCCCCGAGGCGACGAAGGTCGCCGGCTACAACACCTGGCGGAACGACTTCGACCGGTACGTCCAGGAAGGCGAACAGGCGATCTGGATCTGGGCACCGATCATCACGAAGCAGTGCCCGGAGTGCGAGAACTCGCCCAGCTACCACGAGGACAGTGAGTGTGAATACGACGGACGGTACCCGACGAGTGGTCGAAAGGACTCGTCGGGTTCAAGCCGACTGCTGTCTTCGACGTCTCGCAGACCGACGGCGAGCCGCTTCCCGAACTGGAGACGGAGGCAACCGGGGATGCCGAGGACTTGGTTCCGACACTGACCGACGCAGCGTCGGACCTCGGCGTGACGGTTCGTATCGTCGAGGCCGACGACTGGGAGCATGGCAATGCGATGGGCGTCTGTGAGTCCCGGAGCCTGCATGACCTCCAGCCGGTCGTCAAGGCGAAAGCTCGCGAGAATCAGGCCGATCTCGCGGTCACCCTGATTCACGAGTACGCTCACGCGCTACTGCATTTCGACGTCGACGACGACACCGAGCGAGCGAAACGCGAAGTCGAAGCGGAAGCCGTCGCGTACATCGTTGGTCGGTTTCTCGGACTAGACACGAGCGGGTCAGCGTTCTACCTCGCCGCATGGGAGAACGACGATGCGGAGGTGATCCAGGATCGGCTCGGTCGAATCAGTTCGACCGCCCAGGAGATTATCGGGACGGTCGCCGAGAGCTGAACTCGTGGTCCGTGCCGATTAACCAACAGTCGGACGCCAATACGGGTCTTCGTTGGTTAAGTTTATCAGCGCCCGCCGAGGGGCGGAGGCGCAGTCCCGTCTCCATCGACCCATGACCGACCAGTACCTAACTACCGTTCTCGAGGAGGCGGAACGAGTCGCAGAACACCACGACCAGGTCGCCCAGTCTACCGACCATCCGGAACACGAGTATCTCCGGTACGCCGTTCTCCGGCTGCTCGAAGGTGAGGCTAACGAGCTGTCGGTGGACATGCCACAGATTGACGGCGTGACTGTCGGATACGGAGAGGACAACGCGATGTTCGACAGCTGGGGCGACGACGTCGAGTGGTGGGAGACCGTTCCGCTGCAGGAGGAGTGTACCCGCTTTCGAATATCTACCCCGACGAGTACGAGACCGTTCCGCGGATCATCGTCGACGTGATGGCCGCACTCGGCGCGTGGCGCGTCTGGACCGGCAGTGCTGCCGCCTATGGTTCCTACGACCATCGCGAACGTCGCGAAATCCAGTACCTGTGGCCAGAGGGTCATCCGGTCGAAGACCTCCTACAGAATCGGCTCCACGGTCCCGAGGCTGCGGTTGCCCCAGACGGCGGCCGCACCGGCGACGTGCGCGATCGGATGGTCGTCACGGAGCAGTCGACCCAGACCGACGGCCTCGAGCCGCGAACCAGACGCGCCGTCGACGAAGAGATGGCCGTCTCGCTGCTCGAAAAAGGCGGCCGGTACGAGGTCCGATCAGCATCGGGGAACCGATACGAAGTGGATGTGATCAGCGAGTCGTGTACCTGCCCAGATTGGCGGAAACGAACGCCCGAGGGCGGCTGTAAACACCTCCGGCGAGTCGATCACGAAATCAAACAGGGGCAGGTCCCACGACCTGATGGTCGACTCCCCTCGAACTCGTAGGATCACCCAGCGTTCGAGGATCCGGAGGGCTGTAACATCAGACGAAACTCCTTGATGGAGAGTTTCGAATAGTGTTACAGCTGCTGAAGGACCGTTGTAAGCGGTTGGTTACGGATTTAACCAACAAAACTATGCTCTTTGCGTTTGTGTTGGTTAACAGAGATCGGCCATGTCCTACGAGCCACCGACGCCCCCAGCGGACCTCCCCACCGACGTCATCGACACACTCAACGACTACTCGCCCAAGCTGCTCCGAGACGTGGCCCGCTATGCCGAGGACCTCGCCGAGTATCGCGAGCGCGAGGCCCGCCTTGTCGAAGCGGACGAGGAAGACGAGAGCGACGAGCGCCCCGACGATCTTCCCGATGACGTCCCCTCGAAAGCGACGATCACGATCAAGGAGATCAACGACAACCGCTACTACTACTGGCAGTGGAGAGAAGGAGATCGCATCAAATCAAAGTACAAATCCCCAGTGAATCCAGACGAGTAGACGAACTAGTACCCCAGTCGGATGGCCAGTTGTTCGGAGGACACCCCGTCTGCGAAGTGAAAGACGGAAGCTGTTAGCGCTCGGGTCGCGGAGCGGTCTCGTATCAGTTGATGTCGTCGGTCTTCTCCACTCGGTCGTAGATCTCTCGGAGCGTGTCTTGTGCCCGGAGGAGCTTGTGCTCTGCGAGGAACTGCCGACCACTCTCGCTGATCCCGTAGAACTTGAACGGCAGGTCGTTCTGCCGACGGTCCTCGGGCAGAAGCACTTCCTCAACGATGCCGGCGTCGACGAGCTGCTGGAGGTGCTGGCGAATCGTCGTCTGGCTCTTACTCGAGTTGACGTAGTCGAGTTCCTTCAGCGTCGGCAGTTCCGATGGATGCCCGAGGATATCCTAGAGGAGCGAGAACCGCGTCTCTTGGGCGACGACGTTGAGCCGCTCCCGCACTGACTCCAGGTCGCCTGGCGTGTGGTCGGAAGTACTCATTACCACAGAATTCGAATAATGTATAAAAAAGCGTTTGGCTCAAATACGCATCGGTTTGAAGCGAATTGACTGAATCGACTGGCTGTGTACGGTAGCATTGCTAATACAGGGGACCAGATATCGAGATCTCTGAACCCGATTGAGTATCTAGGGAGACGCACCCCTATCGACTTGTTCAACGAAACCACCTGCATGCGGAGGGTCACCTCTATCGATTTGTTCAGCGGGAAGTCATCCACGGAAGACCAGTATCGAACCAATAGAGAGAACATTCCAAAATTGAGCACGAAGTCGGCTCTATACGTGATCGGCTTCATCTATCGCGACCGTGTCGACAGGACCACACACCCACCCCTATCGATTTGTTCTGACGAGTAAGGGTGGGGAGGGGAGAGTTGATCACGAGAAACTCACGAGAAGATGGCACATCAGGATGAGGTCCTTCGACGGGATCGGTCTTTATTAGCTCGATTCTCACTGTATTCGGTAGATGGGATGGGTATTAGACAAATCGATAGGGGAGAGTGTAGAGTAGTTTGCCGGGAAACAGAGGGAATGACAAGACGTCCCGCCATAGTACCTATAAGATGTCCAAATCCGCTCTTTATCTCCTGATTTCTCAATCCATATTCATATACTAAACCAGGAGGGAAATGAAGGGGGTGGCGTGTAGTGAGAACAAGTCGATAGAGGTGCGTTCTACTAGCTAGCTAGTAACTAGAACTAGAAAGAAGAGAAAGAGAAGATGAAAGCAGCTCTCGATTCCGTGCTCATCGTGACGTAGATGGAGCATTAGTCCGTTCGGGAATTCTCTCACCCCACCCCTCCTTTGTGGTTGGAACAAATCGATAGAGGTGAGAGGGTGTTAGAGAGTCCTCTTGGATTGGTTGAGGCGAAGAGCTCCTAACAAATCGTCGGAGGTCGTGGGATACTCCGGTGTACCCCTCTAATACACCGGACCTGACCGTCGTACCGGTAGAAAAGAAATCGACAGGGGAATCTTTTAGTATCGTGGTAGAGTGAGGTCCGGTATGCCAACGGATTGTGGTCCCGAGGAAACCCCCGAGTCCACGGGTTCTATCAAAGATCTCATTCTCGAGCAGGAAGAAGCCGCGAGTCTCATCAAGAACCGTTATCTCCTTGAACCGAACGAAATCGTCGATGAAGAACGCATCGTCGGTCGTGACACCCAGCTCACCGATATCACTCAGCACCTTCGCGTCGCAATTAGTAACGAGCGGCCGCCGAACCTTCTCCTCTATGGCCCCTCCGGGACCGGGAAATCTCTCATCATCAACGCTGTCTGCCAGAACATCGTCGAACTCTGCGAAAGTCGTGATATCCGGTTCGGCGTCATCCAGATGAACTGCCAGAATGTGGGAACCCTCGGTGCAGCGGTCTACGAACTTGCGCGAAAGGTGGCGAGCGACATTGGAACGACTGTCGATGTCCCAGAACACGGCGTCCCAAACAAGAAAAAATGGCGTGAACTCTATCGTCTCATCAACGAACACTACGATACAGTCGTGTTCATCCTCGATGAACTCGACATGCTCGTCGGTCGTCGCGATAAGGATGAGCCAGCCTTCTCCCGTCTTCTCTATCAACTCTCTCGTGCTGGAAGCACCGATGATATCACCGCCCAGGTCTCCGTGACCGCCATTACTAATGACACGAAGATGATGGAGAGTGTGGGGAGTCGCGCTCTCAGTTCGTTTACCCCCGAAGACGTTCACTTCAGTGACTACGACGCCAACCAACTCCGGGAAATCCTCTGGGCCCGAGAAGACGCTTTCCATGAGGATGCGCTCAGTGACGACGTCATCCCGCTCGCAGCAGCATTCGCCGCGCAAACCAACGGGGACGCCCGAAAGGCGATAGACTTGATGCGAACAGCGGGATCGATCGCAGAAAAAACAGGTGCAGACAAAGTCCGTGAGGAGCACGTTCGAGAGGCTCAAGATAAGGTCGAGAAAAACCGCGTGTTAGAGGTAACTCGTGGAATTAGTACGCAGAAGAAGCTCTGTCTTTTCGCAACTGCAGCTGTGGCATGTGAAACCGGCACTGGTGCAGCGATAAGCCCGATTGGATACCGAGTATATCAATACCTGACGGGCACCTTGGATTCGGATCAGTACCACCAGGAAACGTACGTGAACAAGATGAAGGAACTAACGACGTATTCGCTAGTTGAGACAGAACGGAAGAGTCAGGGGCCACACTCGGGCAGCTACCTCGAGTTCACGTTTGGTGAGAACCCGGAAACCATCATCGAAACGCTCCGAGAAGATTCGCGGCTAGACGACGTCCACGATGACGAACTCCGTACCGTCGTGAACGCACAGCTCAATCAGTAGGTTGTTCCTCGAACAAATCGATAGGGGTGAGGGTGTTATCGATGATTCAGATCCATCGGTGACAGTAACAAGTCGATAAGGGTGGGTCTACAGATCATGGTGGTTGCTCACACAACAAATCGATAGAGGCGACCGCCCAGGAGATCGCGTCACCGATTTTCTGGAGGGTTCAGTGATGCCGCCATCGGATCTTGCGGACCCTACACACCGTTTTTCCTGAGTGGAGACCCTCCTGCCACGTCTATGTCTTTCGAGGCTTCTGATGGAAGGACATCGCGAAATATACACAGGAGCGGCAACATCGGCTCGGCAGCCTCCGTTCGATTCAGGAATCGACGATCAGCGGGGACCGCTCATCTCTCTTGTCAAGTGCTGCTCCCTAGCCGGTGTAGTTCATAGATGCCTGTTCCGCCTGCACGGGACGGAATCATTCCAAACGCTCAAGCGAGCCATAGAGCTCTTCGTTCTGAATGTGGGTACAGAACTGCGCGCACAGTCGGCAGCAATCTGCGGCATCGGTGAACGTCCGGACGCTGGCGTCCCAGCGCGCGTGGACTGCCCCGAGCATGGCGCTTCGAACCGATGGTTCGGTCGCGACCATCACCCGTCGCGTGCGCTCTGGTGGGGTCGCGTCAGTCGCCGGCCCCTGCATCCCGTCTGTCGACAGTAAATCCTCGAGGACGCTCCCGATCTCGATCCCGACGCCGAGATTATCGCCGACCTGTGGGGCGATGAAAATCGTCGCATTGCTGGCTTGCGCGAAGGCAATACTTTGTGTGGCGGCATCCATCTCATTGAGCGAGATCCCGACGTCAATCGCGAGGAAGGCATTGAAGCCACGGTCGCGAAGACAGTCTCGTGTCTCTTGGAGGAGGCGCAAGACCTCATCTTCAGCGTACTCGCCGCTGGCCTCGTCCCACGTCGCGAACGACGGGACGTCGGTTTCGACATCCGCGTCCGCCGGTAGCAGCGCGTCGACGTCGAACGTCCGGTACGGCCCCATCAGATAGACGAGAAACTGTTCGCGCCGGGCTGGAGTGAGGGCATCCGAATCTTCAGTGGCCCGGGAGAGATTGTCGATAATCCGTTGCCGCATTCGAGTCGTCGATTCGGAACAGTAGTATATAAATATCGGTGTTCTCAGGAATATTCTAGTAGAGAACGACTAAGTATGTGGCGTCCCAACTCTCGAACCGAGGCATCCCTCAATGTCCGAAACCGATCGCCAGCCAACAGAGGACGTTCGCCAGCCGGAGCCGCCGCTCCCTGAGGAGAGCGGGCTGACGCTCGAGGAGTATCTCACGATGCGAACAGGCGATCGGCCACCCGACGCGGTTTCGCATCCTGCGAACGCTCGTCGCAAACGACGAACTGAGTGCCGCTGACCTCAAGGCTGTGGTCGACGTCGAGCCGCACAATTTCCACTACCACCTCGACGAACTGGTTGATGTCGGCCTCGTCGACAAGCGCCAGCGACGGACCGCCGACAGCCAGGGCTTTTACACGTACTATCGGCCGACAGCAATGGGACGCGGGATCCTCGAGCATGGTGTCGAGGAGTTGATGCGGCGTGAACGTGAGTTCAACGACGCCTATTCGTAAGCTGTCGTAGGGTTCTTTGCCCCCTGTCAGCGATCCTGTTACCCTTCGATATCTTCGCTGCGATTACCGTACCTCATAGTATTAACCAACAACTACGGTTTGTTGAGTCGAGATGTTGGTTAACCCTCTTTCGACGTGACGTTTGCAGATCCCATGTGGCCGTACGAACAAGAACACATCTTCTCACGTTCAATCGCGGTAGAACGGTGGCTTCACCGCACTACCCGTCAATACAGGAGGTCGCTGTCTCGTGCCGTTTCCATGGAGTTAAGTTCTCTACCAGCCGAGTATTGGACCATCGAATGGTCAAAATTCCGGACTCGCTTCGCTCTGTTTTCAGCGCGACTGTTCACGAACGGGACGGGACATACGTTGTCGAGGTTCCGTCCGGGGAGCTCAATCATGACGCTGTCTCCCTCGGCGAAACGTATCGGATCGCTGTCTTCGACTCACCCACGACGGCGCAGGACGAGCACGAGCCCGCGTCCGCAGATCGTGCCCAATCTGACCGACAGCGTGGATCTTCTGGGCCGCCGGTTGAGGAGGGCGAAATTCGGGACGTGACAATTGAGACAACCGGCGACCAGGGTGATGGAATCGCGAAAGTTGACCGTGGATACGTTGTGATCGTTCCTGGTGGCCAACCCGGTGATGAGCCGACCGTCGAAATCGAGCAGGTTCAGGAGAACGTTGCCTTTGCCAGCGTCGTTGATATTGATCCGCGGGCTCTCTAAGCTGTTTCACCGCAGCTGTTCGACCTGATCAGACAGATACTGCTGGAGTGCCGTGACTGTCTCAACAGAGACAGCCGATGCCCCGAAATCACTCCGAGAGCCATGCTTGAGATCCTCGCCTCTAGTGACACCGAGATCGAGGTCGTCGTACATGCGGTCAAGCATCGCGAGCGCCGACTGGAACTGCGCGTAGTGCTCGCGCATGTACTCGATCGTGTCCTCGCGCGGTATAACCGGGTAGCCTTCGACGTCCTCGATTTCGAGTGACGTCTGTGGATCGAGGACGATCTGCAGTGGTCCATCGATCTCGTCGCTGGGCTGGCGCTCGAAGGTGGTTGGTAGCCCGAACGATTCGAAAAACGTCTCCCAGGCGTCGACGTCTTGCTCGCGAACAGCGATGAAATGCGGGTAGTCGTCGGGATCGCGGCTGACCTGGTAGCCGCCCTGTAGAGCGTGTCATAGAATCCAACTCATAGCATCTCACAGCCCGGTTCGTTTCCTCGCTCGTAGTTGGTGATTGCAATGACGAGTCGGAGACACAGTGCAAGGAACACTTCTGTTCGCGCATGGACGCGGCCTCGGGCGCGGACGTGCCCGAGGCCGCAGTCCTTGACTGCGTCGTTGGTTCGTTCCACTCCTGTCCGGTTGTTGTACGTCTCGTCTAAGATGGATTGTTTCAGCTGAACGTCCTCGCTGTGTTCCTCGATTCGGTCTTCGACCCTGTACTCGATATTTTTCGGGTCATCAGTGTTTCGCGGATTGTATGGAAGCGATTGGCACGACCCCTGCGGCCAGTAGGTGATCGTGCCAATCAAGGATGTCGTAGGCGCTATCTCCAAGCATCCAGATCGGAGTTTCGACGGCGAGCGCGTCACGTGTGACGCGCATCGCCGTCTCTTTGTCTGCTTGTTTGGCCTGTGTGAATTCCGCCGCAATCGGAATCTTTGACCCGGTTGAGACGATCGTACAGCCGAAGCCGTAGTAGTACTCCTCGGCAGTTGGATCATAGTTCCACGAGGCGGCGTCGTTGTATTGGATCGCCTCGATGTGTGTCGAATCGATAGAGTACGTGGAGTCGAGCAGGCCGCGGGCGGCGGCCTGCTCGATGAGCCTGTTGAAGATATCGTCGATAACGTGTTCGAGATCGGTGAGAAAGCGGTCAACCGTGTCCCTAGACGGCGGTTTGTCGAGTCCACAGTAGTACCAGACGAGGCCGTGCTGGAGTTCTCGTGCAACCGGACGTGTGCCGTAGATATCCTTGTAGTAGCAGTGTAGAAAGCCGCAAAAGAGGGCTGGT
Organism: Halorubrum sp. AS12; assembly: GCF_051122765.1. NCBI lineage: Archaea > Methanobacteriati > Methanobacteriota > Halobacteria > Halobacteriales > Haloferacaceae > Halorubrum > Halorubrum sp. AS12. Next base: position 83,154 of record NZ_CP185386.1, on the reverse strand, counting down.
GGCTGGTGAACTCGGTGTTCGCCCCCGCTTCGAGGGGGCGAACACGTCGTACTCTCTCAGAAACTGGAATTCAAGGTATTCAAACAGCGGTACTGTCTCGGTAGCCGCCGCATTCAAGAAGTCGTCTACCGAAGCTACGTCTTGCAGGGTTGCGCTGGTGTTGGACACACTTTTCGCACCCTGCTGCTTCGTACGTGACGCTTTCTATGACACGCTCGCCCTGTATCCAGACGTAGATGGTGTCGATCCGCGTGAACGCGAACGGCCAGTCACCGAACTGCGGGATGATGTATGCCTCCTCGATGGAGGGTGGACTCACGCCGGCGCTTGCCGCGACCAGCTCGCACGCGGCTTCTCTCACGCGCTGGTCGACAACAGAGAGGCCTCGTCATAGTGGACGTAGGTCTGCGTCTTCGAGATGGTTGACGGCTTGTCTCACCGTCTCGTACGGTCTGTGGAGGTGCTGAGCGACACGCCGGATGGAGTCACCACTTTTGATGGCGAGGATGACCTGGGCTGCCGTGTCGTCGAGCACCTCGTACATCTGGTGGTTACCAATAATTCGGTAACAATTGAAAGCCTTACTAGATAGTTGGTTAGAGCGTATCTGGCTGAGTTCTACCACTCAGGTTTCTCCTCATGTACGGATGGACCATTCGTCTTTAGAGTTGGCAAGGATATGCTCACAAGTCTGTATATTGATGACGTCAAGGAACAGTTCGAAGCCAATTACGGAAGCGCATAGGTTCAGTTGTCGTACTGGATGCCCCATTCTTCAGCCATCTCGAAGACGTCATCGAGGTGTGCGAGGCCGTACACCATCGCGAACTCGCGAAGATCGGCCTTTGTGATGTTCGTGCCATAGCGGTCCTCGAACTCGGTTCGGGCCTTTCGGACAAGGTCGTCGACGTCCGGGTTGAGTTCGAGCGTGGTCCGGTCGCGTGCCGTCGACGTTCCATCTCGCCACGTCGCGTAGGGGACTGGCGGCGACTCGGAGTGATACTCCGGTTCGGATGAGTGCTCTCGCGAGCTGCTCGTTCGAGTGCCTGCGGCCGGATTTAAGGTCGCTAATGTAGTCGACTCCGGTCTCGGATTCTTGTCCGACACCGGCTTCACGTAAGTCGTCGCGCCTCGTATTACTCGACGCCTGTCCAGTGGTCTCGTTGGTCGATTTGTCGTCCTCGACAGGCTGCGTGTCTTCCATGTCCATCTCTACTGATTCGTCGGCTTGAGTGTCGTCGCCTTCGTCATTTGTGTCCTCGAACGGGTTCTCCATATCGCCGCCTGACTCGAAGCTCATTGTGACACCTCAGCGGCGTCGGGACCGCCAGTTGTCAGCTGAGAGAGGTCGACTTCTCCCCAGATGTCGTTCCCGTGGAATAGATCTTCTCGCGGCCACCCGCCGTTAGGGAGGTCTTGGCCCGCGCGATGGTAGATGTACGATGCGAGGGTGCGGAACTTCGGCATGATGTCCGCGTTGTAGTCACGGATGCGGCCGTCCTTCAGCTGAGAAAACACCGTCTCGTAGTTCTCCTCGGCCTTCTCGAACGCACCGAGGTTTTTGAAGTAGACTGGAGCCGGATACTGCTCGTGAATCTTAGTGAGGTACTCTTTGTGAATCTTCTTTCCGGCGTCGACTTTCGATGGAACGACACCGCTTAGTGTGATGTTGATATCCATCTCTTCGGCGAAGTTGCGGGCGCTGTCTTCGACGCCGGCGATGCTCTCGATGCCGCCGCGCGTGGGTTCGGCAGGGATGAGGATGTTGCGGGTGGCGTAGAGGGCGAGATAGTAGCCTTCGTCGGCTTTCGCGTTCGGATCGACGAGCATGACGTCGTACTCGTCCTGAATGTCGTTGTCTTGGAGGACTTGGAAAAAGCGTTTGTATCGGGGATACTCCCACTCGGGGGGTTTGGACGCTTCGAGGTAGTCGGCGTGTTGGTCGAGGCGTTGGTCGACGCGGTTGAAGCGTTTGTGTGAGGGAATGACGTCGATGCCGTCGTCGGCCGTGCGAATGAGATCGCGGAACGGCCCTTTGCCCTGGTCAATGAGGTGGAGCGTTAGGTCGTCGGCGTCGGGGTTGTGTTTGTCTTCGTCGACGCCAAGATAGTTCGAGACGCTCCCATTTTGCGCGTCGAAATCCGCGATGAGGACGTTGAGACCGAGTTCGGCGTAGGCGGCGGCGAGATCTCTGGTGATCGTGGATTTGGATTGGCCACCACTCTGGTTATAGACGGTTATTGGTAGCATGTGCGCACCATCATCCGCATCGATAATAAGAGTTGCTCAGACACACACCACATTACTCACTGTAGCAACTACAGACCACACCTTATGACCATACTGTACGTTCATAATGACCGTTCACAATGGACGTTCATAACGGACTGCCACAACTGATGTATGTGGGTGAGTAAAGCAAAATTCGCCGGACGTCGGCACGCTAGGTAGAACAAGGTCGGGCCGTCGACCATTCTTCTCCCTCGATACGGAGAGAATCATTCAGCTACATCAGCTACCGACGCTCTGCATATAATCTCGTACCGTGATCGACGGGGCTCAGATGATCTCCCAGCCAAGAGTCCCCAGCCCCGTAATCAGTCGTGAAGATGTCAAGCAAGCCCATCCGCTATCTCTCTTGGACGGTTGATCCCCTGAGTTCGCCGAAGAAGACTACACTCTCGCGGCGTTGTGGGGCGGCAGAAAGTGAGATTTCGCCAATGTGGTCAATACAACCGTGGCGTGATTTCGCCAGAAATAGATGACACGATTGGGAAGGACAACCGACTCAGCCCCAGTATTTCCCGATTTAGCTTCGACAATCAATCCACCTTCATAACTTCGGAGGATAGATCTCATGCGTGCCTTTGTTTTCTCACAAAAAGCTTGATTAAAACCTCGCTAAATCAATAACAGTCCGTCATTCGAGTACCGCTCCAGCAGGCGCTTGTTTCACTGTGAACCGTTCGCGTGAACTTCGTCGAACAAGTCTGTAACCCGCTGTTCGATATCGTTTCGGATCTCACGGACCTGATCGAGATCTTGGCCGTCAGGATCTGTTAGCGCCCAGTCGCGAACATCTATCTCTTCAGCATCGAGTTCGAGTGTCGAACAGCCCATTGTGGCGACGACGTCACATGATTCGAGCTCAGTTGTTGAGACTTCTCGAGGGACTCGATCCGAGAGATCGATCTCGTGGTCTTCCGATGACCGCCACGACCTCGTCATGGACGCTATCGGCGGGGTGAGTGCCACCGGTAATGATCTCAACACTGTCTCCGAGTCCACGACGGTCACGCTCGCGTTCGGCGAACGCTGTTGCCATCTGACTGCGACCAGCATTTTGTACACAAACGAATCCTAGAGTAACCGGCAAATCATCACTCATAAACAACAGAATCGATGCCGTCGACTTGAGAACTTCTATGTGGTATATATACGTCTCATTAGCTCAACACGGCTCTGAGAGTACTTCTCAGATAGCCTATCAAGAGCCGCTGTGCCTGAAGTAACAGCTATACCGATCCCACTCGCTTGTGGAGGTGTGACTGAATCCGATGAGCGGACGGACCACCAGATCGCGTTCGTGTGCGTCCAAAACGCAGGACGGAGCCAAATGGCGGCGGCGTTCGCTGAGCGCGAGCGCGACCGTCGCGGTGTGGGCGATCAGATTACGATCGTTACCGGTGGCACACAGCCCGCAGACCACGTCCACGAGATTGTCGTCGAAGCAATGAGAGAGCGGGACATCGATCTCAGCGACCGAACGCCGCGAGAGGTGACGCCAGACGAGCTACAGGCGGTCGATATCGTCGTCACGATGGGGTGTTCGGCATCGGACGTGTGCCCAGCGACGTGGAACGGCGAGAATCGCGATTGGGGGCTTGACGACCCCCACGAGCGTCCGATCGAGCAGGTTCGGGAAATCCGTGACGAGATCGAAGAACGTATCGTCTCGCTGTTCGATGAACTCCTGTCGCAAACTCCGTCCGCGGAGTGACAATTGGCAGGGCCGTCAGCCGGAACCGCCCCTGTGACCTCCGCTAACAGCAGCCGTCGTCGTCGGCGCCGCAGACGCTCCCGTAGTCGACACCAGTCTCGTCGCCGATCGCTTCGTTACACTGCATCACCATCGTGGTGAACGCGAACTCCGAGGAGGACTCTTTCGCCGCCGCAAGCTCTTCGCCGAGCGACTCGGCGGCCGCGACGACCTCGTCGTCGGTGACTCCGTCCTCGCTGGCGTCCTGACCGGAAGCGCTCAACAGCACCCACCTCCGGTGGACCGCGCGAACTCCTCGCCGATTTCGTCGCTAATGGCGTCGTTCGTTCGCTTGAGCAGTTCTATCAGATCGGCCTGTGCGGCCTGCTGACGCTGGATCGTCTCGTTGTTCGACATTTCGGTCTGGAGCTGCTTCAGCTCGGCCATCACCGACTCGTCGAAACCGCCGCGTTCGCATCTGCTGTTGCTTTCGCTGGTACTCGCGGAGCAGCGCCATCGCGTCGTCATCGTCCTGTAACGCCTCGTCGGCCGCGACGAACCGCTGATACGTCTCAGACTCGTCGAGCGTGTCGAGGAACTCGTGGAGCGCCGCCTCAATGTTGGCTTCTACGTCTTCTTCATTCGACATGCCCACGCTGTCCTCGGCCGCACCTTCCACGTCCTGTGCGTCGCTCACGAGGGCGTCACCTCCGGTGCGTCCGCTTCGACAACGTCTGCGAGTCCGGTAATCTCCTCACCGAAGGCGCTGAGTTCGTCGAGCCCAATCGGTTCGTCCTGCCGGAGCGGCGCCAACATCAACGGCGCGTCGAACCGGTCACGGATCTCGTCGAGATACTGCGCCTGCTGAGCGCGCCGATTCGCGAAGAAGGCGTTGTCGCCGTACTCCTCGGGGAGGAGGTAGTTGGCGACGACCAGCGAGGTCTCGATGCCGACCTGATCTTTGAGGTCGGCGGCGGCCCGGTAGGCTTCCATCATAGGCGTGTACTCGGGGTACATCACGAACGCGAACGTGCTCCGTTCGGGGTCTTTCATCGTCTCGATGACCTCGTCGTACTGGTCGCCTTTGGCGGGGGCAGCCCCCTTCGTCAGCGAGCCGAGGTCCATGAACCCCTTCCAGTCGGAGGGAAGTTCGAGCAAGCGAAGGGTGTGGCCTGTCGGCGCCGTGTCGAAGACGACCACGTCGTAGCCGTCCTCGTCGAAGTAGCTCACGAACTTTTCGAGCGCGGCCATCTCCTCGGCACAGGGCGATTCCAATTCCTCTTCGACGTTCGCGATCGCGGCGTCGACGTCGATCTGCGTGTCCTCTTTGTCCTCGTACATCTCGGTGACATGGTCGAGGACTTGCTCGCGGTACTCCGCAAGCGCTTTTTCTTGGTCGATTCGCGCCGCGTCGAGGTTCTCCTGGCCGACCGAGGTGGGTTCGTGGCCCACGGGCTCACCGAAGATGTCCTCTAAGTGCGCGGCCGGATCGGTCGTGACGACAAGCGTCTCGTGGCCCGCCTCAGCGAGTTTCGTCGCTGCCGTCGAGGCGACCGTGCTCTTGCCGACGCCGCCCTTCCCGGTGAAAAAGAGGTACTCCGTCTCCTCGCCCGGCGTGAGCTGGTCGACAACCGCGTCGGCGTCCGCCATCGAATCGAACTCGACCGCACCGTCAGCGTCCACGTCGGTCGCGGTCCCGACGTCGACGGTCGCCTCCGTGCCGTCGTAGAGGACACCGCCCACGTCAGCGAGCAGGTCGAGCCCGGCTATCTCGCCGGGCTGGAGCGGGTATGTCGCCGTCGCGTCCGCGTCGAACTCCTCGCGGGCGCGCTCGATAACGGCCTGCTCGTCCGCGCGTTTCCCCTCGAAGAAGGGGTCCTCGCACACCGACTCTGGGAGGTAGCCGTTGAGGATCAACAGCTGCGACTCGATCCCGAGGTCGCCGAGGTCGCTCGCGCTGCGTTCGATCTCGTCGATCGAGGAGTCCTCCGGCTTGCCGACGAAGGCGAAGGAAGTGCGCTCGTCGTCCTGGAGCGTGTCGATCGCGCGCTCGTAATCCTGTTTCTTGTCCTCCATCGAGGCCGCCGGCCCGATACAGGTCGAGCCGCCCTTCTCGAGTTCGGCGTTCCAGTCGGAGGGGAGCTCCATCAGCCGGATGGTGTGGCCCGTCGGTGCGGTGTCGAAGACGACGACGTCGTACTCCGGGCTGTCCATGAAGTCGACGAAGTTGTCGAAGGCGGCGATCTCCTCGACGCAGGGGCTGTTGAGCTGCTCTTCGACCGTCTGGATCTCCTCTTCACCGAGCAGTTCGCGCATCGGCTCGATCGTCTCCTGGCGGTACTCCTCGGCGGCGGTGTCCGGGTCGATCTCGATCGCCGAGAGGTTCTCGATCCCGTCGATCGCGGTGACCTCATGGCCGATCGACTGCCCGAAGATGTCCGAGAGATTCGGGGCGGGGTCGGTGGTCACCAGCAGCGTCTCGTAGTCGTTGTCGGCGAGCCACGTCGCGGTCGCACAGCTCACCGTGCTCTTGCCGACGCCGCCCTTCCCGCTGAAGAAAACGAACTCGGTTTCGTCGCTACTCGGTTCGACGACCTCACGCGCGCTCGTCGCTGTCGACTGTGATTGTGCCATTTATTAGGCCTCCTGTGGCGCGGCGTTGCCGTCGATGGCCGCGGTCAGTTCGTCGTACGAGAGGTACTCGCCCTCGGCGACGATCTCGTCGTCGACGACCGTGATAGGGAGAATCGACGGTCCGTCCTCCTGAACGCGGTCGTAGATCCGCTGCGTTTCGAGGAACTGATCGATGTTGTGCTGCATGTTCGCCCGGTTGACTTCGAGCTCGTCGAACGCGTCTTCGAGCTGGTCAAGCGCCGCGCTGACCTCAACGAGTTCGTCGTCGGGGTCGGGACCGCAGACGCCGGTGGAGCAACACATCGCTTCTTCGTACAGGGTAAGTTCGGTCATGATTGAGTCGGATCGCGGTCGTACGTCTGACGTATCGTTCACAGCAGGACACGTTTGTTTGTCCTCTCTGTGGCCGATTCATTTGAACAAACTCTCATACAATTATAAGCTCTTCGGTCGGATATCTCCACATCGGTCGCACAGTCATTTCATCTTGAACGGCCAGACCCCCCGATCACCCGATAAATCCGTTGGTGGCCCACGATCCTGGGTCGTCGACACACGTCGTGGTTCGACACTTCGACGCCGGGGCACTCACGAGGACGAGCGCACTTTCGACATCACCGTTCTGGATCTGCCGCGCCGCAGTCGGCGGAATCCAAACCGCGTCGCCGGCTTCGAGTTCGACGGATTCGTCGTCGATAACGACGGTAGCTTCACCCTCTAAGAGGACGTATATCTCCTCGTGATCCTCCGCGGCGTGGTCATGCGACTTATTCCGCCATCCGGGTTCACAGCGCGCGATTGACACGCCGACCTGCTCGCTATCGAGCGAGTCAGTAAGCGGCCGCATCGCGCCCGAGGTGGTCTCGATGTCGGTGTAATTGACCCGTTTGTAGGAACCGGTCACGGCGAACACCCTGTAGCGGCGCATTCGGTCGTATCGTTGCTCGAGCCTGCCGAGATGGTCGTTGTCGACCGCCAGACACCTGCCACAAGTCTCGTCTCTTTCACACGAGACAATATTTGAGAGATTACTATATTGTTTTCGCTGTCCAGCTATCAGTTGAGACGGCGCTCCGCAACGTTTAATCCCAGCTTGGTTCAATTGTTTGTATGTCATCTACCGAGCGTTTACAGCGGTACGTCGCCGACGAATGTGGCTCCTGTACAGATGAAGATCTCGCCGACCGGTTAGCGGAGCTAGAAGAACTGAACGAGAGCGTCGGCGGGTCGGACCTGGAGACCGATATCGAGCTACTGTCGGCGCTCGGCAACGAGACCCGATACAAGATCGTTCGGATGCTTCACGCGGCTGATGACGAGGAGCTATGCGTGTGTGAGCTCTCGCCGCTCTTGGACGTGAGCGACAGCGCAATCAGCCACGCCCTCTCGCAGCTCACTGATGCTGGCCTCGTCACGCGCCGGAAGGAAGGGAAGTGGCGGATGTATCGCGCCACGCCGCGTGCGAACGCGGTCCTCGTCGCTCTCGACGGGTCGCGGTCGCTGTAAGAAGGTTCCCGGCTCAGAGTAGCCCGGCGAAGACGGTGTTGAACAGCACACCGACGGTGATCCCGATCGTCACGACCGTCGTCGCGTAGATCGCGAGCAGCCGGCGTTCGAACAGCTTGTTCAGGAGGATCAGGTTCGGGATGCTGATCCCCGCCCCGCCGATGACGAACGCAATCACCGTTCCGATCGGGATCCCCGCCTCAGTGAGCGAGTGCGCGATCGGCAGCATTCCGCTGATGCTCACGTAGATCGGCGCACCGGCGAGTGCGGCGATCGGGGTCGCGAGCGGGTTCCCCGGCCCGGCGATCCGCTGGAGGAGCTCCGCCGGTACGGCGCCGTGGATCAGCGCGCCGATCGCGATCCCGACCGCGATGTACGGGAGTGTGTCGCGGAAGAAGGAGAGCGCGCCCTCCCCCGCGGCAGTCACGCGTTCCTTGTGGGTTCTGTTCGTCGCCGTCGTCCCGCACTCGCTACATCCGCCAGCGTCGGCTGCCCCCGACGTGTCCGAGGGAGTCGCTCCGCCGTCGGTCGCGATTTCACGACCGCCCGCGGTGATCCGGACGTCCTTGATATACCCGTCGAGTTCGAACGTCCCGATGATGAGTCCCGCGACGATCGCCGCGAGCAGCGCCGTCGTCACGTACGCGACGGTCACGCCGGTCCCGAACAGCCCGAACAGCAGGAACACGGCGATCCAGTTGACGATCGGGGAGGCGAGCAGAAACGAGAACGCCATGCCCGTGGGGGCGCCGGCCCCCAACAGGCCCGCCAAGACCGGGACGGTCGAACACGAGCAGAACGGCGTCACCGCGCCGAGGCCCGCCGCGAGGACGTTCCCGCTGCCGTGGTCGCGTGCGCGAAGCATCTCTTCGACGCGCTCGGGCGGGAGGTACTCCTGTGCGAGCCCGACGAGGAACGACGCACCGATGAACAGCGGCGTGAGGACCATCGCGAGGTGGAGGAAGTAGTCCCACGAGTCGAGCAGCGCCGCTTCGGTCCCCGGCGGGATCATCGGTCCTCACCTAACGCCGCGGCCAGATCGAGCAGCTGGAGGCTCGCTGTGTCCGCGATCCGGTAGTACGTCCACTTTCCCTCCTTGCGCGTGGCGACGATGCCGGCGTCGCGGAGCTTCCTGAGGTGTGACGCGACCGTCGACTGGGGCGCGTCGAGTACGGTCTCCAACTCGCAGGCGCAGAGCTCGCCTTCTCGAAGCGCGTGAACGACCGCGAGTCGCTTCTCGTTGGCCAGCGCCTTGAACGCCGACAGCTCCGCCTCGACGACCGCGTCGTCCGCCCGTCGAGTCTCCGGGAACGGCCCGTCACAGCAGACGCCTTCCTCCATCCGTCGGAGCGTTCCGCTCGCGGATTCGGAGCCCGCTTGAGCCGCCGCGTTCTGTTCCTGCGACATTATGAATCAGTCCTCCGTACGGTCGGCGCGCTCGTCCGGCGCGTCCGCCTCGTTTTCGTCCGAGTCCACCTCCTCGATTTGCATGTCACAGCAGCTCTCATCGTCGTTTGACTCGCCACCGAGCAGTCGGTCGAGTATCGACATACATATCGATATAATCCGATTTGACTTAACTCATTTGGTCAGGTGTTCAGCTGACTCGAGAGAGCACTCGACTCGGATCTATATTCAGATGTGTTTGTTTGACGCAGTTCTTCCACCGAACTATATACACACAAGATAGTGTGGAAAACCGGATTATTCAAGCATCATACTGTGCTTTACCGGTATTAATCTATTACAGATTATATTAGTACCGAGTAGATTACCTCGATCTCAACACAGTAGAACCGAAAGGACCTTTAACATATGAGGGAATACTAAATTGTATGTCGCAGCAGATAGCGGCTCAAGACGATCGGACGGACCGTGAAAACAAAATATCGATTAACGAGTCGCTGAGCGAGGAGAGCAAACGTCAGCGCGACAGTATCGACAACGTCGGCGCATTCGGCATGCGAACCGGTGAGTCGGATCTGATCTTCTTCCAAGGTATTCTCCCGGAGATCAACGGGACGATAAGAGGATCGGAGCCAATAGACGAGCAGATAGAGATGTGCTTGGATCGGCTCGAACTCATGTTACAAAACCGTAACGCGTCGCTCTCGGATATCATGAAGGTCGAGATTCAGCTCGCAGACGCAGGTGCGGCGGCGGCCGTGGACAGCGCGTACGAGTCGCGATTCGATGACGTGGCGTTCCCACCGCGCAGCGTCGTCGGTGTATGCTCGTTGCCTGGCGGTGCGGACGTCCAGCTCGACGTGATTGCCGCCGAAGAGTAACCGTAGCTGTCCGTGTAGTTCGATAATAGAAGCATTTCGCTCGTATTTGCCGTTTTGAAGCCCGACAGAACAATTATTCCGGTCGCAGCGAATACGTCAGTTATGCCCGACTCCTCTTCAGACCCGCTTCCTGGCACGGATCTCGACGCACTGATCGACGACGCGACGACGACCGCCGACGTGAAAGCGCTGTCGGCGTTCGGATATGAGACGCGATATCGACTCGTCCGCCTGTTGGTCGACGCGGATGGCGCGGTCAGGTTCGACGAGATCACGCCCTACGTGTCCATAAGCGACAGCGCTGTCAGTCACGCGTTGACGCTTCTGTGTGATGCCGGACTCGTAAAAAAGCAAAAAGATGGACGCTCGCGCAGTTATTCGACCACGGAACGGGCGGAGGCGCTCGTGGAGGCACTTGATCGGACGCGATAAATCAGTAATTGTACGTTCTCTAGCAGGTCAGACAGAGGTTAACTCTAGCAATGGAATCACCGTTGAGCGGAACCGAGACGGGGTGGATGAATCTGGTTGCGTGAAAGTTTGAGTTACTGTGAGTCCTCTCTCGACGTTATCCATCTCGAAATGAGCCACAGAAAATGCTACCAAACTCCTTTACTGTAGCACATTTGATTTAGTTATTATTCATACGTATTGGTGTCCAAACTGTATATTGTGGAAAATACACTTGTCTAATTGGTCTTTATCGACCGTATATTCCACATTAAATAAAAATCTTCGGTGTAAGGGATCCAATTCACTTTAATAGATGAATAGATATAAATCTATTGGAGTAGCAGAATCCATCCATACATTGCCGAGGTCATCGGAACAGCGATCCTCATCATATTCGGCGGGGGGCGTCGTCGCCAACGTCGTGCTCAACGAGACGAAAGGGAACGGCGGCGGCTGGATCGTCATCACGTGGGGATGGGCCATCGGAGTGTTCATGGGCGTGTTCACCGTCAGTCAGGTCAGCGGCGGTCACATCAATCCCGCCGTGACGGTCGGCCTCGCTGCCGCCGGGCTGTTCGATTGGGCGCAGGTTCCGGCGTACGTCGCCGCACAGACGGTCGGCGGATTCCTGGGCGGCGTAGTGGTGTGGCTGGCGTACAAAGACCACTTCGCCGCGACCGAAGACGAGGAGGTGAAGCTGGCGATCTTCTCGACCAGCCCTGAGATCCGAAACTATTCGGCTAATCTGCTGACCGAAATCATCGGCACCTTCGTCTTGGTATTCGGCGTCCTCTACCTGAATTCTGCCGGATTCTTCGACGCTCAGTCGGGTGAGGTGCTTCAGTCGATTACCATCGACGGCCAAGCGGTGGGCTTCGGTCTAGGGGCACTGTCGGCGCTTCCGATCGCGCTTGTCGTGCTCGGTATCGGACTCTCGTTAGGTGGCCCCACCGGATACGCGATCAATCCCGCACGCGACCTCGGACCGCGCATCGCCCACGCAATTCTCCCGTTTTCGCACAAGGGACCGTCGGACTGGGCATACTCCTGGGTGCCCATCGTGGGACCGCTCCTCGGGGCGCTTCTCGCGGCCGGACTGTACCGTCTGCTGTGATGTCGTCGGGGCACCACGAGTCTGGACCCCCCGCTCCGCACCCCGAAGCCGGACTCCGATCACAGTTTCCGACTTGCTCCAAAGAGTTTTAATATATGAACAACTGTTCATCTATTATGGGGCAGCAGACAACCGAGGTCGAACCGGAATCGGAGCAGCGTACCGAGATGGATATCGATCCCACACTAAGTAAGGAGAGCAAGCGCCAGCGCGAAGGGACGGACAACATCGGTGCGTTCGGAAAGCGAACGGGCTCGTCCGACCTACGTTTTTTCGAGGGGATACTCCCTCAGATCGACGGAGAAATATTAAGTGAGCACTCAATCGAAGAGCAGTTCTCGACCGCGCTCGACAACCTCGAAGCCGCACTCGCCGACAACCGAAACGCGACGTTCGGCGACGTGATGAAGCTTGAAATTCAGCTCACGGATCCGAGCGCCGCGGAGGCGATCGACCACGTGTACGAGTCCCGGTTCGACGACGTCGAACTTCCCCGCGGACCGTCGTCGGCGTCTGCTCGCTCCCGGGCGGCGCAGACGTCCAGCTCGACGTGATCGCGGCCGAAGAGTAACCACTGCTGCCGACACACCAATTATGAACAACTATCCGCCTACGCACCGGTATCGCTCTACGGCCGACTCACCCAACACGACGGGGGTGACGGTGGCGTGAGCGGCGCCGCTCACGAGCACGGCCCGAACTGCGACTGTGAGTCCTGCGGGATCCCCGGTCGATGGACTTCCTCGATAAGTACCTCACCGTCTGGATCTTCGGCGCGATGGGGATCGGGATCAGCCTCGGCTACGTTGCGCCGTCGGTGACCGGTCCGATTCAGGACCTCCACCTCGTGGAGATCGGCCTCGTGTTAATGATGTACCCACCACTCGCGAAGGTCAACTACGGGCAACTCCCCGCTGTCTTCAAGAACGTGAAGGTACTCGGGCTGAGCCTCGTCCAGAACTGGCTCATCGGCCCCACACTGATGTTCGGGTTGGCGGTCATTTTCTTCAGCGGTCTCGTCCCTGGACTGCCTGCCCGACCTGAGTTCTTCCTCGGACTGGTGTTCATCGGGATGGCCCGCTGTATCGCGATGGTACTGGTCTGGAACGAGCTCGCCGAGGGTTCGAACGAGTACGCCGCGGGGATCGTCGCGTTCAATAGCGTCTTCCAGATCGTTACGTACGGCGTGTACATCTGGTTCTTCGCTCTATTTCTCCCCCGATTCTGGGCATGGAATCGCTCGTTGCCGGCATTTCCGCATTCAATATTACACCGATACAGGTTTTCGAGGCGATCGCGATCTTCCTCGGAATTCCCTTTGCCGCCGGCATCCTCTCCCGATTCGTCGGCACGCGGGTGAAAGGTGTTGAATGGTACGAAGAGACGTTTGAACCCACGATCAGCCCGCTCACGCTGATCGCGCTGCTCTTTACAGTGATCGTGATGTTCGCGATGCAGGGTGAGCGCATCGTCGCGCAGCCAAGTGACGTCCTACTCATCGCGGTGCCGCTGACGATCTATTTCGTTGTGATGTTCTTCGTCAGCTTCGGCATGGGCCGTGGAATCGGTGCCGACTACTCAACGACGACGGCTATCGGCTTCACCGCCGCCTCAAACAACTTCGAGCTCGCGATCGCCGTCGCCGTCGCGGTGTTCGGTGTCGGCTCCGGTGTCGCGTTTGCCACCGTTATCGGCCCGCTTATCGAGGTACCGGTGCTGCTCGCCTTGGTGAAGGTCGCGTTGTATCTCCAAGACCGGTACGACTGGCGGGGATACACAACCGGGCGGCTAGACGACACGACTGAAGATGGATCCTCAAGCTCCACGGCTGATGACTGACAGTTAACTACCCATTCACCACACGCTTACAATTCATTTGACGATGAAGAGAATATGTTTGTAGTCATGTCGGTGTGGTAACTTTGCTATCGACCTCACCATTTTCTAAATGAGTGGTTCCGGCAGTCCTCCTTCCAAAGATGAACCCCGTCTGGAGTCTCTGTGCGAAGCGTACCAGCTCGGGATTACCATCCGGGACAAACTCAAAGAAACCGATCTTATCACCGTGTTCGAGGATTTCGATCACACGATAGACGCGATCGACGACGGTTATCCAGCATGGCATCCTGCGCCACTCTCGTTTCGCGCGATGGTGCTCTCGTTCGTGTTCATGGAGATAACGGGTGACTCATACGCCAACTTCACTCGACGACTCACCCGACAACCGGAAGTAGCGACTATCCTCGGCTTCAGTCGAGTGCCCGACGAATCAGCATTCTCTCGTGCGTGGCGAAATCGATTCGACGACGCGACCCACGAATACATCCAAGCTGCCGCCCACTTCGTTGTCAAAGAAGTCCATGATCGCAGCATCTCAGCGCCGGAGGTGCGGCCTAAGGCAGAGATCGTCGACGATACGCAAGAAGACGCAGACCCAGCCGAAGACAAATCCTTCTCACAGGACGAGATTGTCCAGACAACGCGCCTCGCGCGTGATCACGCCTATGGACACTTCGACTCTGGTCGGGCGTCGAACGCCTCGTACGAGGACACGCAATTTTTCGAGTTACAGACGTTCATGGGGATGGTCCGCTGTGGCACCTCGCAGGGAGCGACTCGCTTCCAATATCGGCGCGGGAAAGAGTACGGACCGCATGGTGATACCCACCTCCGCGCAGTCAAACAATTTGGCCCCGAAGAACTCGTGAGGGGATTCAACAAAACGACGGATCGCTTACTCTCGGTGATCGCCTCTAAAGCATCGTTCCGGCGTCCAGTCACAGCCGCGATCGACATCACGACTATTCCCTACTACGGAGAGGTCGAAGAGATGCCGATGGTCAGCGGGACCAAGGACAGAGACGGTCGAGCGTTCAAATTCGCAACACTCTCGATCATTGGACAGAATATCCCGCTCGTTCTCGCCGTGGAACCGGTTCGAGAGAGCTCTGAGTGGGATGAGAACCCGTCGAATCAGATCCATCGTACTGTGCGACGGCTCGTTCGACGAGCAAAAGAGCACGTTCCAATCGAGACAGTGCTGTGTGATCGAGAGTTTGACTCGATACAAGTGTTCCAGACGCTCTCAAACCTCGATGTGAACTACCTCATTCCGAAGCGGGTCTCCAGCTCCGAACGGGAGGTGCTTGACCAAATGGACAAAGACGACCAGGAAGTCGCTGTGGAGTCGGCCTCTGTCCACGTGGAATCTGGATCGCATCCAATGCGACTCCTGTACGTGCCGTCGACGAGTGGGGAGGGAACGGCCGTCTTCGCGACGAATCTACGAGTCGGTCCCGAGGAAGCTGAGACATTCTGTCAGCGCTACAGCCGCCGGTGGCAGATCGAGAGTGAGTACAAATCGATCAAAGGTGATTTTCTCGCGAAGACCTCCTCAAAAGACTACCGCGTTCGCTTGTTCTATTTCGTGTTCGCGGTCCTCTTGTACAATATCTGGCGGCTCACCGACTTCCTGCTGAAAGCGGACATCGACGGCGAGATGGACTACTCACCTGTGATTACTGCGGGCGAGTGTGTTGAGCTCGTTGCCTCGGCGTTGATCCCGCACGACTAATCGGCTGAGCTCTCGCTGGGTCCGCCGCTCAAGAGTGACAACCGTATTCAGCAGCGCCAAAATCCACGCAATTTCGTACGCTCGTCCGGTAGCTCGAGAGT
This sequence comes from Halorubrum sp. AS12, assembly GCF_051122765.1. Classification (NCBI taxonomy): domain Archaea; kingdom Methanobacteriati; phylum Methanobacteriota; class Halobacteria; order Halobacteriales; family Haloferacaceae; genus Halorubrum; species Halorubrum sp. AS12. The sequence continues at coordinate 67,505 of NZ_CP185386.1, read as the reverse complement.
AAGGATTCAAAATCGATCCTCGACCGCTGACAATCACCACGAATTGATGGAGATTTGATCCAAAACTAACCTATCCTCCGAAACTGTGGCACCTTCCGGTTCCGATTTTGGTATAGCGGCATACGATTTATTATCAACTCAGATTCGATGATTGGTGAGTAGAACCCTTATATCGTAGGAATATCGGAGATGAGACTTCTTTCCCTATTGGTCGTGATTATACCAGTAATCACGACCAGTTTGAAGTACCCCGCCGCCGTCGGTGAAGCACGAATGCTGCAACCGCCTCACGACGGCGCTTCCCCCGGGTAGAACTGCCAAGAACGGGGTTTGAGATTTCTCTGACTCTCCTCAGCCGAGGTCGAGGCGATGGCGAAGAAACGCATTCGATATAGAACTAATGACCTCAACCTATATTAAGATAAAGCGCGAACGGTGTTGTATGTCCGAAGACGAATCGAACTCCGAGGGCCTGATGGAACGCCAGACCACGGGTGAAGACCGCGTGAGGATGACCGCCCGGCAGCTTTCGGAGCCTCAGACGGCGAACTGGATCGCCTCGGAAGCGGGCTGGTCACACGAGCCGACCAAACGCGTCCTCGATCGGCTCGTCGACGATGGCATCCTCCACCGTGACGAAAGCGGGACTCACACCACGTATTACCCTGATTACCGCCGCCAAGCAATGCAGGAGGCGATGCGGCTTCGAGACAGCGGGCACACTGTCGAGGAACTCACGGACCGTCTCGCCGATATGAAGACGCAGATTCGCGACTGGGAGAATGAATTCGAGGTCGAGTCACCGAACCAGCTTCGCGGGACGCTCGCTGACGAGTCTCTTGACGCTGAGGAGGAAGATCGTCGCCGTGAGATTGCCCGCGAGTGGGAGCACCTTCAGCGGCGTATCCAGATCGTTGGCTTCGCCATCCGCGAATGGGACTTCCTCGCTCCGACGACAGAGCCCGCTGAGGCCAGCAGCTAACGAATGTCGGTCCCGCATCCAGGTGGTGATCCGAACGCGAACCTCTACACCCAATTGAAGCGGGACGTCCTCGACCGTGTTCCCCAGATCACGGCCGTCGAGTACGTTCCTGACGATATCGAGGCCAAGCAGCTGCGGGCGATTTTCGATCCGGCCCGTCTGGATCCCCCGACAGGCCCTGATTCGCCGGAGCTGACCGTCAAGTGGTATCGGCAGGACCCTCACGATTGGTTCCGTATCAACTACACCGACCCGAACACGGGCTTTCACGCCGGCTGGCACCAGGACGAGGACCATCCCGATCTCGGACGGGCGCATTTCCAGTACTCAGTCGCCGATACGGAGGATCGCTGGGAGATTACATTCGAACACGAGACCCCTTCCCTGGTTCTCTGGGAAATCGTCGAAGAGCTCCTCGAGGACGTCCGTCCGACCTACCAGTACGCGAACGAGGAACCATGACACCCCGAGAACGCGCCGATCAGTCACTCAAGAATTTCTTCGAGCGCTACCTCCAGGATAAGGGGAAAGGCCGCGGTGGCGACGGCGGGAACTACCGACGTAACGCTGCAGCGCGAGCTCGAGCGGTTCGCCGAGTGGGCCGCCGGCGACCGCGGCGCCGACGACTGGACCGGGATCGTATCCGACGACGTCGACCAGGAGCCCACCTTCGAAGACCTCGATGAACGCGTCTTCCGGGAGTACGCCCGGCATCTCGCCGGCGATCGCGGGCTCAAACAGAATACCGTACAAACCTATTATCGCTATATCTCCGCGTGGTGCGGGTGGTGCGTCAACGAGGGATATCTCGAAGCCCATTACGCGCAGCGGGCGAGTGCGATGGCGCCGCTGCCGGAGGACGACGGTCGCAAGCCCGGTGATCAGCAGGCCTGGACGTCCGAGCAGCGCCACGCCCTGACCCGGTACGTCGACGAGCGAGCCCGTGACGCCATCGAGACGTTCACCACACTCCCGGGGGATACTGACCCTCTTGACAGACAGCGAGCGCGCTACGCGGCGCTGAAGGCGGCTCGTGACCGGGCGCTGGTGTTCGTTCTCGCGTACACCGCTGTCCGCGTCGGGGAACTGCTCCGGGATCCGAACGACCCACGCCGGCGCGGCGTCCGGTGGGAGGAAATTTCGCTCGACGACGGTAGTATGGATGTCTACCGGAAGAAGCAGCAATGGGACGCCGCCAGTCTCCCCGACCCAGTAATCTCTCCACTGCGGAGCTATCGAAGGCTGATGGACCCACCGACGGAACGCTGGCCGGTGTTCCCGACGTTCGACCAACGGACGCTCGCAGGACTCATCCAGGATGAGCTAGCCGAACGAGGGGAACTCCCGGAAGCAATTACTGAGCGCCGTGAAGAATACGCTCGCGATCTACTGCTGGCGCTCGATGAGGACATTCGGCCGCCGTCGATTACGACGGACGGCGCACGGACGATTCTCCAACGGCTCTCGGAGGCCGCAGAGGTCGATATCGACCACCCGAAACACGATTATCTCGCGCCCCACGGTGGTCGACGTGGAATGGGCGAGGTACTTGTCCGCGCGTTTGGGTACACGGTGGCGGCCCGGTATCTCGATAACTCCGAAGAGATGGTTCGAGAACGGTATTCACATATCGAGGCAGGGGAGTTAGGTGATGTTGCTACAGAAGCTCTGGAAGAGGTCGATTCGACTGAGCGCTAACTATACTAATCACTTTTCGATGAGATGCCTAAACGCGGAGAGTGTATTTTTCCCCTCCTCGGTAAGATCTACGTCCGTCCTTCGCCCCACGTCTTTGGTTTCAACGAAGCCCTTCTCGGTTATCATTCAGTGGATCACAGTCTCGTCGACCGCAACGTGATCCGGATTTACCCCATCGAGCGACTGGAGATCTGTCTTCAGTACCCAGTTGTGGATGGTTGACGGACAACGGTTGACCTCACCGTATGTTGTATAAAAACAATTTCCTATATTCACTTAAGCTAAATAGGGCACATACCGAGCTTCATCGCAGGTTTGGGTATTGCCTCGCGCTCCAGAAAATCTAACTCGAAGCAGTCGCTATCTCCTCGAGGCGTGCGATTTCGAGGAACCCGTAATCTCGGCAGGTTCATCATGGAAGACAGGGCTAACCAGCTGGATGAGAAACGTCGGTGCGAGGAACGTCGAAAGGAGTACTGTCACGTCTACAGCTCTGTTCGCGACGATCACCACGCGCAGTATTAGGAGGATCCACTCAGGGGCAACCCCGGAGCTCTCCTGTGCTTTCTCAAGTGTCTTTCGGACATCCACTCTTCGTATCACTTTCCGGAATTTCACTGCCAATTCTTTGGTGGACAGTGTCCGACCGACCGTCTACATAACCCTGCGATAGGCGCATCGTGGAAGTATAGATTCAGTCCTTTCAAAAGACCCCGAGGATGAACCCGATCCCCATCACGATGAGGATCGCTGCCGTAAATGTAGGGAGGTACTCGACATATCCTTCGAGCCGCTCTTCGTACCGCTCATAGCCGGCCACAAGCAGGAGAGTCACTCCGACGAGGGAGACGATGACGGCGAGCGAGTAGAGAAGCATCAACTCGAGACAGTATGCCGAGCCGGTACAGATGGCAATAATGTCAAACTCTTCGTTGTGTGTGAAGCCAAGCGCAAACGCGAGTGCAACCATCCCGTAGAGGCCACGCTCGGGCGTTTCGTCGACGCGACCGTGCGAGTGGTCGTGGCTGGACTCACCGACGAATGGGAGGGCGCGTCGAATGCGAGCCCCCCACGTGGACGTCTCTTCAGTGCGATGTGTGTGCTCGTGGTCGTCCGCGTGATCATGGGCGTGCTTATCTTCCTCTTCTTCTCCGTCGTGATTAAATCCAGTACCGTGGTCATGCCCGTTGAAATACTGCCAGATTCCGAGCCCGATAAGTAGCGCGCCCGCCACGTAATTCATCCAGCTGAGTTGTGTGAGCCCGAAGTACGAAAGCGCCCAGAAGTAGACCACCACCATCGCTATACTACTGATGAGGTGGCCGATCCCGAGGATGAGACTCGATGCAGCGCCGTAGAACCACTTGTTCGGTTTGTCGAGTGCATAGCTCGCCGCGATTGCCCACCCGTGGCCCGGGGCGAGCCCGTGAGAGAGCCCGAGCACACTCGCCCCGAGTGCAAGACCAAGTACTCCAGTCACCATATAGAAGAATACGAGACTGACGGACTGATAGGGGTTGTTATGGCCGATTCGGGGATCCCGTAATAATGAGTTTCATAGGCGTCCCCGGCTAACATTCCCTTAATGCGAACCAGCCTGAATATTCCCGGAGAAATTCTCGAGTCGTTCGACGAAACGTGGCAAGACGAAGGACTCGAATCGCGCTCGCGTGCTGTTCGGGAGGCGATCCAAGAGTATATAGAGCGTCATACCACCCTCGAAGGGCTTGACGGGACCGCAGTCGCTGCGCTCGCCTTCGACTACGAGCACACGCTCGTCATCGGGGATCTCCACACTGTCCAACACGAGTTTGATGATATCATCGGGACGACTCAGCATATCGCATCATGGCGAGTGGTGTCTCGAAACAATCTTCTGTGAGGGGTCAGCTGGACGGATTCGCGAACTCGTCTACCAGCTTCGCGATTTCGACGCTGTGGGGAGAGTCAACGTAATGTTCCTTCAGCCGGACCACGATAATCAGACGGCCGACTGATTACACACCAGGAGTGTGGCGTATCTCTGTATTCGTGCGTTGGTCGTGGAGCTGGTCTCCGGATCCGTCAGACTCGACGGGTGAGCCGTCCTCGTCGGCGTCCTTCCACTCGTCCGTTCCTGCCGGATCAAGATGGACGTGTGCGTCGCCGACGGCGGGGAGATCTCGAAGCCTGTCGATAAGCACTGTTTCGATTTCGTGGGCAGTGCGAAGTGTGTAGTCTCCGGGAACCTCGACGTGGAGTTCAACTTCGAGATTAGCCCCCATATAGTAGACGGCAGTGTCGTGGACACCTTCGACGGCAGGGTGTTCACGAACGCAGTCTTCGACGCACTGTTGGACGCCGGCTGGCGGGGCTGCGCCAGACAGATACGTGACGTTCGCCCAGCAGATGACGGTCGTGTTAACTTAGACAGGCTGTGTTGAATCGCTGTAAGGCGTAGTGATTCACTGTTTAACGAAGCGCTTGATGTTATAGACGACACACATCAGAGCGATTTCTCGGAACTCACGAAACTACGTCTGCGCTCGCACGGCGAAGCCGAGCGAGCGCTTCACAGCCGAGTTCACGGTTTCGGTCATAGAGCGCTGATTGTAGCTGTTATCGTCAATTCTGGCGTTGTGTGCGTGGTCGTACGGAGCGAAGATACGGTGCTTGATCAGCGGTCTGATCCCGAGGTCGCGTAATCCTTCACGAAGCGATTGCTTGTCATAGCCTTTATCGGCCGCAAGAGACCGCAGATCGCCCGCGTTCCGGCGGGCGATCTGCTCAGCAAGGTCTGCGTCGCTTCCTTCCCGGTTCGTTGAGCAGTGAACGTCAAGGACGGCTTAAGACGCTGTATCGACTAATTTCGTGACTTTGAGCTTTTGAACGCGGTAGCTAATTCGCTGGCAGTAGTGGCGGCTCGCTGCTGAGCGTTCGTAGAACGTGGCGTCGATCGCGGCGTGTTCAGAGAGATCGTGCAGCTGCGCCGACTGGCGCAGCAGCACTCGACACACGCTCATACTGATCCGGTCGAACGCCTTACACAACGTGGACGGCGCTGGGAGATCGGCCGCGTTGAGGCCGATCTCTCCGGTTATTTGTGGCATTTCTTTGAGCAGGTCGATCGTAATGCGGTACGATGAATCGAGGTAAATCCGCAGACAGTGAAGGGAAACGAGTCCGATAGTCGGCGAATCCGCCGCCGCCTTCCGGGGCGGCAGATTCGCCTCCATCGCCAGTAACTCTTTGAGCAACCGGCACAACTTCCCCGATGAAGCGGGAGATTTGTGTCACAGGCAACCGGATCTTCCCGCTTCAACTCCTTTGATTTAGTGGCCTACCCCGCTGCTGTATGGTGATTCAACACAGTCAAATACGGTGACTCCGCCGCTGTCCTCAGAAGAGGTAGAACAGCGGGAAGATGAACACCCAGACGATGTCGACGAAGTGCCAGTAGAGGCCGAAGTACTCGATCGGCCGCTCGTCCTCTAAGTAGTGCCCCTGATACGCCCTGACGAACAGGAAGATGGCGATCACGAGGCCGATAACTACGTGGATCCCGTGGAGCCCCGTCGTCACGTAATAGATCGACGCCTGGATTGGGTCACCGTGGGCGTTCGCCGAAATCGTCACGCCCCGCTCGAAGATCTCTTTGTTCCACTCCCAGAGCTTGATACCCAGGAATGTGAACCCAAGCACTATCGTTGCGCCGAGTGACGCAAGCAGGCCCTGCCGGCTCTTCCGGCGAGCAGCGACCAGCGCCAAGATCACGGTGAACGATGAGGTGAGCAGCACGAACGTGTTGATCAGTCCCGGTAGTGGTTCGGCCAGTGGCTCCCACGTCATCCAGCCGGCGTTGTACCGGACGAAGATGGCCGCGGAGAGGAACGCGCCAAAGACGATCACGTCCGACGCGATGAAGAACCACATCCCCAGCTTGACTTTCTCGACACCTTCGAACGGCCACCGTTCGGCGAACTCGGTCGGTGGGGCATAGAAGTCCTCGAGGCTCCACTTCACCCCGGTCCAGACGAGTCCGACCAATCCGACAACGATGAGTATCGGGTATACCGGATTCGAGATCGTCACGCTCGTCGATGCGAGCGACTCGCCGACCTCGAAGACAACGTTATCGCGGAATCCGGTAAGCCCGAGGAACAACACACCAACTGCAAACGAGAGTGTGAGCGGCCATATGCTTGCGTGGCTCGGGTGCTTGTCCCAGTACGGGTACTCCTTGATGTGCTCGGAGTGGGTGTCACCACCGTCAGTCGCCCCGTTCCCGTTGGCGTCGGTCTTCACTGCCGGACCTCTGTCGGGCACATAATCCTTCACGAATTCGAGCTTGCCGGACGCGTAGGACGGCCGGTTTGGCCAGTTCTGGAGCGGCGGCGGTGAAGAGATGGCCCACTCGGCAGTCCGCGAGTAGTCCCACGGGTTGTCGCCGGCGGGCTCGCCGGAAACGTACGACTTCGCGAAGTTGTAGAACATGATGAAGAAGGAGAATCCGAGTACGAATTCGACCGATCGTCCCGAACTGGTGATAGATCTGGAGTTCGGGGTTGTACTCGAAGACACGGCGCGGCGTCTCCCAGCCGAGGAACATCGAGAAGTAGACGGCGTTAAACCCGATGAAGAACAGCACGAAATGGATCTTCCCGAGGAGTTCATCGTACATCTTCCCGGTTATTTTCGGGAACCAGTAGTACGCAGCGCCGATCAGGGCTGTCGCCCCCCCGAACATCACGTAGTGGAAGTGCGCGACCACCCAGTAGGTGCCACGGAACTCGTAGTCGAGGACGATGGCGCCGAGGAACACTCCGGTGATGCCGCCGAGGATGAACAATAGTAGCGCCCCGAACGCGAAGAGGAACGGTGTCGTGAACTGTATTCGTCCCTTGATGAGCGTGTAGATCAGCGAGAACACGATCAGGTCGAAGGGTAAGGAGATCCCGATAGTGGTCGCCATCATCAGCGTCTTGATCTCCAGGTTGATCGTCGTCAGGAACATGTGATCGATCCATACGAGGAACGACTGGACGGAGACAAGACAGATGGCGATGATCACCCACTTCCGTCCGACGAGCCGGCGCCCTGAGAACGTCTGGAACAGCTCCAACATCGCACCGAGAGCCGGGAAGAAGACGATGTACACCTCCGGATGGCCGAAGAACCAGAACAGGTGGCCCCATAGCAGGGACCCGCCCTCTGTTGCGGAGAAGTACACCGACCCAAGCACGCGGTCGGACGCGAGGATGAGTCCCGCAGCGAGCAATGCGAGCGAACGCGAACAGCATCATCCACACGGTCGCGAGGATGGTCCAGGTAAACATCGGCATATCCATGATCCCCATTCCTTCGGCACGCGAGTGATGAATAGACACGAGGAAATTCACCGACGAGGCGGTGACTCCGATGGTGAACATCGCGAGTGCCAGTATCGCTCCCGTTGAGCCGATACTCGGTGTGTACGCGGGTATGTTGAGCGGAGCGTATATCGTCCAGCCAGCGCTCAGCGTGCCGCCCTGGAAGAAGCTGATTGACAACAGTACGCCGGAGAACAGGTACATCCAATAGGAGAGCGCGTTAAGCCGTGGGAACGCAAGGTCGTCGGCACCGATCTGGAGCGGCACGAAGTAGTTTGCAAAGCCGAAGGCAAACGGGGAGAGGAACCAGAACACCATTATCAGTCCGTGGGCCGTGACGGCCTCGTTGTACGCGAGCCCAGACAGGATCTGATTCATCGGGTCCCAGAGCTGGACACGGATCAGCAGCGCAAGGACACCGCCGAACAGTAGGAAGAACAGGGCAGTAATCGTGTATAGGATGCCGATGTCCTTGTGGTTGGTCGTGACGAGCCATCGTTTGACGGAAGTCGTTGGCGGGAGTTCGCTCATGCGGGGGCACCTCGAATGACTGCGTTGTCAACGCTGGAGGCATTTCCGGCGCCAGCGCTGTCGACACTAGAAGTGTTTTCACCTTGGGTTCCAGCATACCATTCTTCCCACTCGTCTTGCGGGAGCACCGTGATTTGACCAGTCATCGCAGAGTGGCCCGCGCCGCAGAGTTCGAAGCACTCGACTCGGTAAGTTGCTTCGCCACCCTGTGCTTCAACGTCCTCGGAACTCACGGAGAACCAGGTACTACTGTACTCTCCGGGGATGGCGTCGGATTTTATCCGTAACTCCGACGAGCCGAAGTTGTGCCACACGTCGCGTGAAGTCACGTTGAGGTCGATCCGCTGATCGGCCGGAACGATCATCTCGCCCCTCGTGGAGTAACCGTTCGGATAGATGTACTCCCAACCGAACTGGTACCCCTCGACGGTGATTTCGATATTCCCCGCGTCGCTCGTGTCTGGACCCTCTTCGACGTAGAGGAGGAGTCCGTACGCGTACACGACAAGGCTGATGACGACGATCGCGCTCAATCCGAACGACAGGAAGAGCTTCTTCGCTTTCGGACCGCCCTGTCCGGTCGGGAGTTCACCGACGATCGGCGCGTCAAAGTCCTCCTTCGGTTCACTGCCGTCGTCGCGATATTTGAACACGTTCCACAGCGTGTACGCGACGACGATTGTGCCGACGAGCGTACCGAGCGCGAGGAAGACGAAGAAGATCTCGTCGAAGACCTCCGCCTGCGCGCGCCAGTCGCTCCCCTGTTGCAGGATAATTGGATCTATCATGTTTGCCTTTCGACTCTTGCGCGCCCCTTCACGAGGGTACACTTATTATTTTGTATCGTCCGGCTAGAATGGCCGCACCGAACTCTCGGACGAGACGTTACGGCGACGCCGACAGAGCAAGATTGTAACAGACGATTTGCGCAATCAGACACGCATCCGAAACCGAGACAGATACCCTTCCGTCGCGCGTTCGATATGACTGTATTCCAGCTCATGAACGACGTTCCAACTGTATCAACGACCACCATTTCGACGCGGTCGCCATCGACGAGAGCCTCCACGTGTCTCCTTCTCTCCCCCTCGGTTTTGCGCTCGTGGGATCTTCTCCAGTTGAGACTAATTCACTCGCTACATATGGACCAGAAATGGCCAGTGACTGTCTCACGTTGTCACAAAATTGTCTATTGTATTCCCAATCTATCTCTTTAGTGTCATTACAATAAGCAACATCCTTAGGATGGCTCCCGACACAGACGCAACAGAATGGATTTCGTCGAGAAGTACCAGAGTGTATTCGTTATTATTGCGATTCTGAGTGGGTTAGTGCTCGGTCAGATCGCTGGTGTTCCGCCGATTGCGGACTCACTCATTCTCCCGTTCTTGATGGTGATGCTGTTCGCCGCGTTCACCGGAATCCCACTCTCTCGCCTCCGGGCAGCGTTCGGAAATCGTCGTGTAGTCGGGTCTAGTCTTCTGGTCAATTTCATCTGGAGTCCGCTGTTAGCGGTGGCACTCGGCGCGGTTTTCCTTCGAGATCACCCTGCCCTGTGGGTCGGACTCATCATGCTGATGGTGACACCATGTACGGATTGGTATCTCATTTTCACCGATATTGCGGACGGAGATGTTCCGCTGGCTACCTCTATTCTCCCGTACAACCTCGTTCTCCAGTTGATACTGCTTCCACTCTACTTGTACGTCTTCGCGGGCGAACTGGTCGCGTTACCGATGGAGCTGCTGATCGAAAGCGTCGTTCTCGTACTCGTCGTCCCGCTTGTGGTTGGTGGACTTGCTCGGTGGGCATTGACCCGACAAAAGGGGACGCAGTGGTTCAAGCAGCACTTCCTGCCGAAATTGAGTCCGCTCCAGATTATTTTCCTCAGTCTCGCCATCGGCGCAATGTTCGCTTCGCAGGGGGAGCTAATCCTCGAAAACCCCGGATTACTTGCTCTTCTCGCGGTTCCCGTTCTCGTCTTCTATGCGATCAATCTCGGCATCGGGTTTGGCGTCGGACAAGTACTCTCGTTCTCCTACAAGGAGATGGTCTGTTTCAACAACACGATCCTCTCACGGAACTCACCGACGGCCCTCGCAATTGCCGTCGTCGCGTTCCCGAACGAGCCGCTCATCCCGCTCGCACTGGTTATTGGGCCGCTGTTGGAACTTCCGCTGTTAGGCTTCATTGCACAAATCCATTTGGCGATCCGAAACCGCGAGTGGTGGCCGTTTGATCCAGCAACGGTGTTTAGCAGAGACTGAATGAAGACTGGCAAGAATCATTACTCCCTGATCCTGAGCGGTCTGTGAATCATATGTCTTGACCACTCAGAGTGATCGGTCGATGTTGTGACTGAGACAAGCGATGGTGAGTTCACGGAACTGCTTCCACCATCGTCGTGAGCGGACGAACGCACCGTACTTCCGCTTGAGCGTAGAGTTGACTGTCTCGGATTGACTCCGCTGGCCATAGAGATCAGCATCTAAGCGCGCGTTCCATGCCTTATGGAGCGATGTGAACTCACGATGCTTGATCAGTGGACGAACCTCGTGTTGACGAGCAAGCCGCCTGATCTTCTGGTCGTCGTAGCCCTTGTCACCGAGCAGAATGTCGATATTCTCGGGATTGCGTTTGATCAGTGACGGCGCAACCTGGCTATCGTGTTTCCGGGTCGTCGTCACGTGTAAATCTAGGATTGCGTTCACCTTCGCATCGACCAGCAGCGTCACTTTGAGCTGCTGAATCGTGAGCTCGGCGCGTTTCGTGTAGTGTTTCGAAGCGTGACTGCGGTCGAACCCTGATCCGATCAACTCCAACAACTCCGCTCGTCGGAAGTAGCGTCGCTGAGAGAGTCAATATGATACGCCATACGGTCATATCAAGTCGATTGAACGCCTTACAGAGCGTTGAAGGAGTAGGAAGTTCAGCTAATCCAAGAGCTCGACGGATGCGTGGCATCTCGATCAGTTCGTCAAGCAAGCCACGGTAGGTTGTGTTCTTTTGAACTTTGAGACACAACAGAACAACGTGTTGGGGAAGTGTATAGCGGTGTTTAGAAAATTTCGAGGAGTATCGGGAGACCGCTCGACGCGCCAGATGGATCGCCTTCTCAGCAAAACGGAGAATCTGCGACTTCGGGAGGGCCTTCATTTCGTCGAATTACAGGCTAAACATGTAACTCTTTGAGGATTTCAACAGAGCCGCGGCGCTGTATCCCCTCCTTACTCGCTCCCTTCGGTCGCTCGTTGAGGAAGGGGCCATTCGTCTTTAGTTAAGCCCAGTAGTAATACTTGAGTTTAAATTATGTCTAAGAGTATTAGATGTAGTAGAAATCACGGCTGAGATTCTGTTGTTGCTGATATCGAACGACAAGCAACCCTCAAAACCGCCATTTTCCACCTATTGCCGGCACGAACGTGTCGAATCTGGATCGAATATGAAGCTACTAAGTATTACTAAGAGTATTAACTAAAGACGAATGAGGAAGGGGCCTTAGCGCCTCAATTCAGGTAATCGTCGAGAATCCGCGACTGCTCGCTGTGATGGCGATTCCCGTGATCGCCTTTTACGTGATCAACCTCGGTGTCGGATTCGCTATTGGTCGTATGCTTGATTTCTCGTACGAGGAACTCGTGTGTTTCAACAACACTATCCTGTCGCGAAACTCACCGACTGCACTCGCGATCGCCGTCGTCGCGTTCCCGAATGAACCACTCATTCCGTTGGCGCTTGTGATCGGTCCGCTCTTGGAACTGCCCCTGTTGGGGATCATCGCTCAAGTACACATAGCGATCAGCGAGCGAGGGTGGTGGTCGCATATTTCCGAGGATGCTACGTAGGTGTGGATACGACTGATTGACACAGATCCACCACAGAGAGTATCAACAACCACATAAACACGACCCACTTACCGAATCATAAGCGACAGACACCCTATCATCCGAATACGTTCTATAAAAAACATGGTTCATAGTGTCCATTCAGACCGGTGTGCTCTCAGACAGACAGCATGAACCACTCCCACTAATATATGACTGAAAAATGTTATTTGTGTGGTCGAGAGATTCAGTCTTCCACGTTCGAGGCTGATGGTGAACGCTCGTTCTGTTCGAGCGGGTGCCACGATGTACACACGACGCTTGGGGCTCCCGATTCTCTCGATGTCACCCAGACCACAACTGAGAACAAGATTGATGAGGGAGACGACACTGTTCCTCCCGATCAGTATCGTTCTCGGACGTTCCTCCGGATTGACGGCATGTACTCCGCGACGTGTGAGGCGTATCTTGAATCTCTCGCTGAGAAACAAGAGGGAGTGATCAGTGCCGAGGCGAGTTACGTCACCGAGACGATCCGAGTTGAACACGACCCAGACACTGTTTCGAAGGAGTCGCTGCGTGATGTATTGAGTACCCTCGGGTATACGGCGTATCTCCGTGAGGATGCCTCGTCAGACGTGAGCGAAACCGGTGGGACGACGCGCCGAGCACGAGAGATGGGTGGAATTCGAAAGCGTCGAGACGACCAGCTGTTGGGAATGCGATACTCCGTCGGATTCCTCTTCGGTGCGTTTCTGTTGGTCCCGTACGTCGCAATTATCTATCCCGCTCACCTTGCGTCAATATTTGACTGGCAAGCGCTCGAAATATTCGAGGGTGCCTTCCGTCTAGATAGCGAGGGAGCGTTCGTCTTCCTCCGGCTGTATTTCGTGATGACCGGCATTATTCTCCTCTTCACCGGTCTCCCGGTGTTGCGCGGCGCATACCTCAGTCTCAAAATGCGACGCCCGAACACCGACCTGTTGGTCGCGATCACCGCGATCAGCGCGTACACGTACAGTACGGCCGCTGTCATCCTCGGACAAAACGACATTTTCTACGACCTCGCGATCGTCGTCACGGCCGCAGTCACCGCGATGGTGTTCTACGAGTCGTCGATCAAGCAGCGCGCCCTTGATCGCCTCACCGAACTCACGATATCACAAGTCGAGCGCGCACGAACGTATGACTCGGACGGGAAGACTGAGGAAGTTCGCGTGGAGGACCTCAATTCAGGGGATGTCGTGCTCGTTCGACAGGGTGAACGAGTCCCAGTAGACGGTGAACTGGTCGAAGACAGCTGTACCGTCGACGAAGCGATCGTCACTGGCGAGTCGCTTCCGGTGCTAAAACGCGCCGGCAACGAGATCATTGGTGGATCGATCGTCACGGACGGCGCGGCCTTGGTTCGTGTCGGCACGGACGTGACGAGCAGTATCGATCGGATAACCACAGCCGTGTGGGACCTCCAGAGCGCGACTCACGGCGTCCAACGCCACGCCGACCAACTCGCGTCGTACGCGGTACTTCTCGTTGTCGGAGCCGCCGTTGCGATCGGTGGTGCCAGTGTAATCGCGTTCGACATGAGCATCCCGGACGCGATCCTCCTCGCACTGCTGGTCCTCCTCGCCGGTTCGCCGTGGGCCCTCGGACTTGCGACGCCGCTCTCGGTCGCGAAGAGCCTCGCAAGTGCGCTCCGTCGGGGGATCATTATCTTCGACGAGACGGTGTTCGAACGACTCCGAGACATCGATACCGTTGTTTTCGACAAGACGGGGACCCTCACGACCGGAGAGATGGAGGTGATCGAAGCGGACGCTCCTGCGGACCTCCTTGACGCCGTCGCAGCGCTCGAACAACGAGCATCACATCCCGCTGCAAACGCCATCACAACGGCTTTCGCCCACAGGAATGCGACCGACCAAGGCCTTGACGATCAATCGAACTCGGACAATAACGGTAATGAGACAGAGAAAACAGGCCAGATAAGCGAGTTCACGAATCACCAGTCCGGTATCGAAGGGGTGATCGATGGAACTCCGTATCTTGTCGGAAACCTCGATCTCTTCGCGGAACAGGGGTGGACCGTGGACGACGACATCCGGTCTCGTGTCGCCGACGCTCGGGGCTTCGGTCAGCTTTCGGTCGTCGTCGGTCGCGACGGGACAGCAGAGGGGCTGATCGTCGTGGGCGATGAGCCGCGGGACGGCTGGGACGACACCATCTCTCGGCTCGGAGCACGAGACACGGACATCGTCGTCTTGACCGGTGACGACGAGGAAGCGACGGACTTCTTCAAGCAGCACGAAGCCGTGACGCACGTCTTCGCGAAGGTTCCACCGGAAGGAAAGACGGCGACGATCCGGCGACTCAAATCAGACGGTCAGGTCGCGATGATCGGGGACGGTACCAACGACGCCCCGGCACTCGCAGCCGCCGACCTCGGTATTTCGTTGGGCGGCGGCACGGCGTTAGCTGCTGACGCCGCCGATATCGCTATCGTCGACAACGACATCCGCTCCGTCGAAACCGCCTTCGACCTAGCGGGTGCGGCTCGTCGTCGCGTGAAACAGAACAACCTCCTCGCGTTCTCCTACAACGGAATCGCTCTCTTGGCGTTGGCCGTCGGGTTCTTCAATCCGCTGTCAGCAGCGATCGCAGTCATTGCCGGCGGCGGTCTAGTCGCTGTGAACACCCGACGAAAGTTGCTTCAGTAGCATGTACGAGCCAAGACGAGAACAGAGTTGAGTCGCTCGGTTGAAATCCTCAGGAGTTGATAGATTTTTCGTGCTAAATTCAGAGGATGACGGCACCGTAGAAAGGTGTATTGATGAGTTACCTGAGTTTTCTATGTGACTTCAATTGAGGTGTCTAAAATAATATTTGTAAGTTATTTACATCAGAGTTTCGTTAAGTCAATAAATTGGGTAATAACGTGTTTAGAGAAAATACTGAACATGAGCAAGAGATGCTCTTTTCGCCTTTGAAAGACCTTTCAGGCAGGATACGAAAGAAACTGCAGAATCACTGGTCTACTCACTTCTGCGAACATGTTTTCACCCAAATTGATGAAACAAAGTTCGAACGGCTATACCACGACGGGTATAGCCGTCCGAACAAGCCAGTCAACGAGCTTGTCTCCTTGGAGATTATCTAACACCTGCCGGTATGTCCGACAAAGAGCTCGAACACGCCTACGTCTTCGACTTTCGCGTCAGGAACGTATTAGGAAAGGAGACACTCGGAGACAATATTTGTGAGAAGACACTCACCAATTTCCGCCGTCGGTTGATGGAATACGAAGAAGAGACCGGTCACGACCTGCTAAACGAGGTTTTCGAGAATCACCGTACCTACTTTCAGGGTGAATTTGAGATTGATGCGAGTACTCAACGGATGGATTCGACGTTCATTGAGGCCAACATCAAGCAACTGTCTCGTGTCGATCTCCTCGCTAAAGTGCTTCACAATTTCCTGTGCGATCTCCTTCGGGAGATCGCACAGGAACTTCCTGCTGGAATGACGAGTTCGCCGACATCGAGAACTTAGAGCTGTCCTATCATCTTGAACCGGGCGAAATTCCCGCAACGATGGAAACGCTCGCCGAGCATACTGCGTGGCTTGTTGATCGATTCGGAGACGAGGATGAATACGCCGGGTTGAACAGCTTCGCTCATCTACAGCGTGTCCTCGACGAACAATGCTATCGCATTCCTGATCTCGAAGACGATGACGATAATCAGGATTCTGCTGATCAGGGCCATCCCGGTGACGAGTCACCGGGCTGGCAGCCACTCCAAACGTACACCTCTTCAAGTGACTCTACAGAGACTGCCGAAGATGAACCCGACTCCGAGTCGTTAGAAAGAGACGCCGAAGACAGACACGATCACATCGGACTGGAAGAGTCCGACGAGATCGACAGCAGCTCACTGCAAAACCCTCACGACGACGAAGCGACGTATCGTTCCAAGGACGCGGAAGATTACTTCGGCTACAAGTCGAATATCGCTGAGACATGCGATGGTGAAAATCCGTTTCGTCTAATTACGGCGGTTCGAGTCGATACGAACAACACGGATGATGGAGACCTCTTGGCCGAAGACGCGAGGAATCTCGCCGAGGAAACGGGATTACGTGACCTGCTCGTAGATGGTGGGTACACGCACAAGGAAGTAGAAAAGTGCTGCCGTGATCAGGAGATCACGCAGCACTTCACAGGAATCACGGGTCAACGGCCTGCGGCGGAGAAGATGTCGCTTGCCGCCCCAGAGTGGGATGGGACGAGAATGGTTGCGTGTCCTGCCGGACACGAACCATTCGAGCAGAACCATTACGAGACCGGCCGTATCTCGGGGAAGATGGACAAGAAGTTCTGTGATGGCTGCCAGCACCAAGAGAACTGTTTCGTCGAGGAACAGCAAGAACACTATAGCTACGGGTTCAGGGAACGGCGGGTAGAAGTGGCTCAGCGACGGAGGCGGTTGGATGATCCAGCGGAACAGGAGTTCCTGAACTTACGTGCCGGAGTTGAGTCATTGATGAACGAGATGTATCACAAAGACGGTGAGAAAACGAAGTTCACGGGGAAAATCAAGGTGAAAAACGCCTCGATAGCGAAAGCAATGGGGAGAAACCTGAAGCGAGCCTCCAGATTCCTGGAATCGGAGGCGAAGCAAGAGAAATCGACAGGATAGCCGGGCAAGAAGTGTCGTTTGTCGCTGTCAGCTGGTCCCTGTGTGGTGACGGCTCCGTTTTGATGAGAGAATCACCGGTGATCGGGCCGGGGTGTTCTCGTCAGAACACCCCTTTCTACGGTGCCATCAGAGGATCTATGTAGCACTCGGCCAGTGTGATTTCACGGCGATAATTGTAAATCAGTTGATCATCAGATTTGCTTTCTTAAACACTTTGTTTGTCCAGCCACCATTCCTGATATGGAATTCGACTTCACGCGCTCGGTGATTCCACTTGCTGTGATCGTCGCCGTCGCAACAGTCGCGCTAACGGTTATGATGACCCCCTCGACGGTCTTCATGATGGTCCTCCCCTCAATGATCGTCTTCTCGGTCATCGCGTTCTTCTTCGGGATGAAGCACGGTGAGTTCCGCGCTAGTCCGTAGTGGTACAGCCCAGTCCGTGAGATTCACAGGGTCGAGATCCATGCTCGCCCTGCGTTGTCTCTATCCGATTGATATTGCTGATCAATACGCTCTTTATTTCAACAAGACCTCGGTGAACAATCACCGACAGAGGATATCAACAGATGTAGTTGAGTCTATCTAATCCGCACTAACCTCAAACACGTCTTTTCGGGTAGGTGTAGCGGAATCGATCGAATAGATGAGCGTCCCGGTGAATAGCGCGATGCTACCCAAGAGGAATATCGAGTTGAGCGGCGACGCCGAATCGACGAAGATCCAGTATATCGGCGCCGCAATCGTGGGACCCGCGGCGATTACTGCGACTTGGGAGACGAGCGGCCCACAGCATCCACACGTACACGCACCGACGACCGTCGCCGTCCCGGCGGTGCCCTGTGTCGCTCCTGCCTCACGATTGAGACGCCAAGAGTGAGCAACGGCGGCCGCATTCAGGCCCACGAGAACGCCAAGCGATCCGAGTACCAGTAGTACTCCCGGAGAGATAGCGATGAAGAACGGAACGTCCGGAAGGAGTATTTCGAGTGTGGGCCACCGTACGATCTGATACAGTACGGATAAGACGGCCACAGTTGTCTCTTCGGGGGCACCTTCCTCACTGAAGAACGACAGATACCCCGATGTCGCCATAAAAAAGATACTCACCATGGCTCCGATACCGAATCCGAACCGACGTGCTACCGGATCCTGAAGAATCACGGACAGCGTCGGGCCCACATCTTTCCAGAGAATATATCCAACGAGCAGTGGTGTTGCGAGGACAATCCCGTAACCTATCGGATTCGTGTAGCCGCTAAAACCCGGAAGTAGGTACGGATACAGTATCCATCCTCCAAGTATCATTCCGAGAACCATGTACCGGGGACATGTTGTCCAACGCACGACCCCGACGATGAAACTCACAACCACGACCGAAAGACCCGTTACGATCGCGAGCGGCTGATACCACGACCGGGGGAACGGCATCGAACTGGCCTGATACGTCGGGTCCGGGGCCAGCCCCTCGAACAGAATCGCTCCGGCGACAGTAATCCCGATGCCGACCGCAATCCCGTACAGAGCGGCTGTCGGAGAGATTCGCCCGCTTCGTTTGAGCAGTACGAGAGTACCGACTGACAGGACGCCGATCAGAACGATCGCCAGTCCGTGCGATTGCGAGAGGCCTGACGCTTCGGAGCCACCGTGAGCGGCCACGGTCGGGATCAGAGAGAGGAGGATAACCCCGACTGAAAACAGGATACATAAGCGGGAGAACCTTCGATGAGAGCCCTCTCTGTCACCGTCTGTATCCTGTTGGCGTCCTCTCGGAAGCATTACCCAAGTTTAGCGATCCGCATACAATTATCTGTCTCTTTCGGCCCTCACGAAATCGTTGAAGTGACTCCGCGGAAATTTCCGTCCGGGCAAAACGTTTTGGAGAGAGCCCGATCAGGTTGTTTTGTGAAAATGTCCGATCTTATCAGTTCGGTTCGTATCCGGCGTACTCCATGAGCTGGCTGAAGATGTCCGAATCCATGACGGAGCGATACACGACTCCGGTAAGCATCCCGCCGGGATAGAACGTCCCATTCATGACGTGGTTGACCTTGTGGCAGTCCATGAGGTAGATGCCGGGGTCCGCGTCGGCCGTGAACTCGATCGTGTGCCGCTCGGCGGGGGCAATGTTCGTGACGTCGATGTCGTGTCGGGCTGCTTCCGGGACGACTCCACCGTCCTTTTCGACGCGCTGGAAGCGGTGGTTGTGGATGTGCATCGGGTGGGACATGTACCCGCCGTTGACGAGGTGAATTCTGACTAAATCTCCCTTATCGACGATGATCGGAGAGCCCTGTTCGGGATGGAGGGTTCGGGGTGCGCTCTTCCCGTTGACGGTGAAGACGTCCGGATTGCGCGAGGCCGTGTCGTACGTGAAGTCCGCTTCACCGGCCCACTTCTTCGGGACCCGCGAGTCCCAGTCTTTGATCGTCATGAAGTATTCCCGGTCCGCCGGTTCGTAGCCTTCGGGGTCGACCCGGAAGATCCCGTACATCCCCATATCGATGTGGCGGTGGGTCTGGAGGTGACAGTGGTACAAGTGCGTCCCCGGAACGTTCGCCGGGATCTCGTACGTGTGTTTCTCGCCTGCCGGGACTTGGATGCCGGTCGACGTCGGAACGCCGTCATTCTTCCACGTCTTCGTGACGCCGTGGAAGTGGATCGTGTGCGGCCGGCGTCCGTTCGTGTTGTCGAGCGTCACTTCCATGTCGTTACCTTCGGTCGTTCGGAGGATCGGGCCCGGAACGCTCGGGTCGTTGTCGTCGGCCTGCCACGCCCAGACGCGCGGGAACTCGACCGGGCCACCCATTGAATCGAGCGGGTGGACGGCGTGTCGCGCCGGCTGCGTCCCCATCGTTACGGAACCTCCCTGCTCGTCGACGTTGACCACCGTTGGAGGACTGGTGTAGGGAAGGTCAGACGACGTCTGTCCTTCGTTCGGGGCGTTCGCGGCCGCCGTCGGCGCGTTAATTGTTTTTGATGAACAGCCTGCCAACGCCGATACACCCGTCACGCCGGTTGCAGCGAGAAATTCCCGCCGGGACAGTCCAGTTCCAGGGGCACCGAAAGATCGGGTCATGGTCCATTTGGACGTTGTGCTGTCGCGATAAAGGGAGACTGCAGAATCTCTGTCTGTGAGAGGGCACGCTAACATGTTCGGTAACAGCCGGACGGATCCGGCAAGCAAACGCTTAGTTCTCCGTCACGAGAGCTAGTATCCGGGGTCAACGGGTAGCAAACAGTTACATTCCACCTGTGGCCGTCAAATATGCGCTCGTAAACTGTATCGCATTATACGCACCGTGAATCAGAGCCGGAACAACGAGGTTATCGGTGTACTCGTAGGTCGCACCGAGTACTAGAGCTAGCACGAATGCGATACCGACGTACACAAGCTTTCCTTCTCCACTCAACGAGAAGAGATGGATCGACGCGAAGAGGGCACTCGCAAGAACGATTGCACGGGTTGGATGTAGCGTTTCTCGAAGTGTTCCCTGAACCAGTCCTCGGTATAACAGCTCTTCGCCCGGACCGACTAGCAGAAACGATAGAGGGATGAGAATCAGAAACGCTGTCGGATTCTGCTGGCCAACTGTTACTACCTGGTTTTCCGCCGATTCCAGTCCGAGTGAGGAGATAACGCGTGATGCGACAATGAGCAATCCGAGAAGTGTACCTATTCCCCCGATGATTACAGCAATATCCCGCCTGTCCGGAATCGAAAGCGAAACGAATTCGAAGTCGAGATCGCGAAATCTGAGATAGAGGATTGAGAGCCCTCCGAATGTTACCCCCTGTAATAGGATCGTGCTCATTACGAGGCGCAACGATGGACGAGCGGTTACATCGACCCCGAATGCGCCCAGCAGTGCGGCAGCGATGGTGACAATTATCGACCCGATAACCGTTGAGCCGTACGTGAGCCCAACTGCACTCCCGACAGACTGAATCCGTGTCGTTGATTCTGTCATTTGAAAATACTGGTCACTGATCGATCTGTGAAAGCGATACGTCGAGTTCTGATACTGGGTTGTGCTTGTAAATTGGGTTTGATCATTGGTTGCGTGGTTTTGTCTTCGTTTGTCTCACAGATACAATTATACAGATAGCTCCTGCGGCTGTAATGAGCGTGAATGCCAGAAGTGAGAGATTCAGAATTGTCATCTTTTCTACAGGAACTGCTATTGTACAGCGGCACACGGTCCTTTGAGGGAGCAGGTGGTTGTCGCGCTTGCAACACTGTGTGATACGTTGCGATCACTCCACCCAGAACTGACAAGGGAATACTAGTCCGCCAAACAGTAGGGCGAGCTTCGATCGCTGCGACACCCATAACCATTACTAGTGGGTACATCAGAATTCGTTGGTACCAACAGAGGTCACACGGTACCAGTCCGAGGCTAAACCAGAGACTCCCAGCTGTTGCGATCCCGGCGATGAGGGTTGCGACTACCCAATACGAGCCAGATCCGATCACGATCCATCTGCGAGTTGTTCGATAAGGGTACGAGTTCGTTGTTCGTCACTCAGCGGGTTGACTGTTTCACCATCGATCACAAGGGCGGGGGTTCCCGAAACGCCGGCGTCGGCTGCTGCCTGACTCGTCTCTCGAACCGGTGATTCGTAGGCTTGTTCCTGAATTTTTGTCCGGAGCTGTTCCGTCTCCGTTACTCCAGCCTCCTCAGCGAATGACACGAGTTTGTTAGTGGTTGCCCATTCCTCACCCTCCGGTGGTTGATTGGCGAAGACGTATTCGTGGTATCGCCAGTAGGTTTCAGGAGCTACATTCCAGACACCGAGACCACCTTGAGCGGCACGAGGGGCATCAGAGGCGAGGAATGGCTCACCGTCGATGTAGGCCAACGCACGGAATTGTAGGCTGATGTCTCCGGGCTCGACGTAGTCTGTGACTATATTCGCTAGTTGTCCACTCTGGCTCAGCAGCTCACAAGCTGACACGTTGTAGTGAAGGAAGCGGGTGAATCAGGAACCTGATTCATCCGCTGTCCGGATACGCACCTAATGAATCTTCCACAACTCAAGCAGGTGCTTACAGATCCGGACGAGTTCATTACGAACAGCCAACTCAAGACTCTTGCTCTGGAGGTGCTTGAGTTGATTCCGATGCCAGGAATCGAGGGGTCGCCCCTCGATTCCGGCGATATCATGGAAGTCGTTCTCCGTGCGGCTGTCGGGACAACCTCGGTCAACGGGGTCACGACCAACACAGACGAGACACCCAACAGAGAACCCGTCATGGACTGGCTCCATACTCTCGACAAAGAGCCGATGCTGGACGCTGTCAACGACATTCTCGCGACGTTGGCGATGTCGGTTCTCGACCGGTCGCGGTCGAGAACCGTCTGCATCGATTTCATGGACAACCCGTTTCACGGGCACCCAGCGGACGAAGACGAGTTCAGGCGAATGCAAGCGCGTGATGGCACGACGAAGTGCCATCGGTACTCGCACGGCGTTCGTACTCGCGCAGGGAAAGCCGCTGACGCTGGCGGTTGAACCGGTTGCTGGCGACGATAGCGCAGCCGACGCGGTCGAGCGCGTGCTCGCCCGCGTCGAACTGTATCCGTTCGAGCTCGAGCGGATTCTCATGGATCGAGCAGCCTACGTCGGCGAGGTGATCGGCGTGCTTCGGGCGACAGCGCCGCCAGTCTTCCCGGTCAAGACCGGGAAAGACTCGCTCCGGAAGAAACTTTCAGCGACAGCGTCGTACATGACCGAAGAAACGATCTGTGAAGGTAAAGCGCACGAACAGACGTTTCCGCTGGCGGTGAACGTGACCTACCAGAACGGTGATCGCGGGAAGTCAGGACTCAAACAGACTGGATACGCGGCGTACGGTCTGGAAGACCGCACGCCGCGGCAAGTGGCGCGGATCTACAACAACCGCTCACGGATCGAGAAGAGCTACGAGAAGTTCCGGGAAGCGCGGGCCCTTACGACGACGCCATCGACAACAATTCGGCTCTTCTACGTGGGTGTAGGGTTCCTGTTAGAGCAGTTGTGGCTGGTGGTGCGAGTGGGCAGTGCTCGCCCGGCCACGGCGTGGCGGGCGAGCACGCCTGGTAGAGTTCACGTTCAGTGATGCGTTTCTCCATGGGATCGAACGGGTGTTGGACGACGAGCTCGGCTGGAAGACCAAGCATCGGACAAACGGGGAGGGACTGCCACCAGGATACGAGCACGGACTCGGGTGAGCCGCCTCGCTTCGGTCGAAGCGAGGCTGGCGGGGAGCAACAGCTGTCTTCTGAGAGCGGTTTGAGCGATGGCCACAGCGGAAAGCAACCAGATCTTTGACTCTTTTCCCAGTCTCTGTAGTGCCAAAAGTGTCCTTCGTCTCGTTTCGGCGCTCTCACCATGTCAGACCAGCCTCTTGCTGCCGCCGCTATCGAGAGAGTGGACAACTAGCGACAATGGACCGAAGAAGATCACCTTCCGTTAACGGGGCGAGCGTAGGATTCTGTAGCGGTTCTACCTGGCTACCCTGGAACGTCACGAACTGTAGACCATGTCTATGGTCGTATACTGGGGGAGATGTCCCAATCTCATCGTAGAACTCCTTGAGTGGGCTATCATCGAACGGGATGTCTTGGAGAATGAGACCAAGATTTGAGCGAGTGAAACTCTCTGTTTCACGCTGTAGCTCAAACCAAAGGAGTCCGTAATCAACAGGGAGAACACCGGCAATTACTGGTCCATAGTTCCAGCCCCGCTCAGTAGCGTCATCAAGCCGGGTGTAGATATTATCAAGACGACCGAGATCCGTATAAAGGGATTCGCTAGCCCGACCGATAAGATGAACATCGGCAACTCGAATCGAGTACCCGAATTGGCGCCCTATTTTCCCACCAAGATGTTCCTCAGCAGCTTCAAGAACGTCTGGGATATCTGGATATCCAGTCTGACCGGAACTGGGTTCGGAGCCGAACCGTGTGGGACTTGCGAATATAGTCGTGGAAGAACCCAAACCCGAACACGGCTGTATGGGTGTCGTTGGTGCGAATGGTGGCGCGTCGCTCGAAGAGGTTGGACCTATTATCGTCACCAGAAAGAGGTCCAGGAGTAAAATTCAGATGCTCAGTTCGTTTAACCAGCGAACTCGGGACTGCTTCCTCACGTTGTGCCCGTCGCTGATAGAACTGATCGATTTCGCCAGAGGTCATTTCTCGCATCCCATCCTCATCCCGAATCCAGACCTGGTATTCTCCCTCATAGTCAACCTGTATGAGTCTCTGCTGAACTTGGTCGACATCGATACGGAGGACCCGATGTCCCATACACTCCTCAAATGAGATGTCCCAGAAGTTCTGTAGCTGCGGACTGGTGTACTGCTGAGCAATATGGGTGAGTTCTTGACGGGGTTCCTCGTCCGGTGAGAATGTTTGGTATAGTAAGCCACTATCTTGGTGCCGAGCTCCGATGATCATCGTTCCCCCCGCTTGATTGGCCATCGCCGACAGGATACGGACGACTTTCTTCTTTTGCCCTGTCGTCTGAAGAATCTCCTTCGATTTGAATTCTAATCGAGAGTGCTCAGCCCCAGGATTTTCAGCAAATTCCGTCAGGAGATCCTCAGTATCGCGCTGAATTGTCATGTACGCGTGATTGGGTCCGGATCGGATAAGATTAGGTAGTAAACGAAGAGCAGCGCATGAGTTTGTCAGGTCCTGATGGGTGGGGCCCTCAAAAGGAGGTGTCCCAGACAGAGGTGAGAACGATGGCAACCAGAGACATCTACGAGAGCGGATTCGACGAAGACGTCCGAACGGAATTGAGTACGAACCAATGCCCGGAATGCGACGGCCGAGTCACTACGAACGCGGTCGAAACGGTCTGCGAGGACTGTGGCCTGGTCATCGACGAACAGCGTATCGATCACGGGCCGGAGTGGCGGGCGTACGACGACGAGGAGTGCGACCGGACGGGTGCCCCACTCACTGCGGCCCGGCACGATCGCGGCCTGTCGACAGAGATCGGTCGCGGCACCGACGCGAAGGGGAACGAGATCTCCGAGCAGAAGCGACGGCGACTTGCGCGGATGCGCCGTGAGCAGACCCGTGGGCGGTTTCAGTCGAAAGCGGAACGGAACCTCGCACACGGGCTGGGCGAAGTGCGCCGGCTGGCCAGCGCGCTCGACCTCTCCGATTCGGTCCGTGACCAGGCGTGCCAGCTCTTCCGGAGCGCCCAGAACGAGGATCTGCTTCGTGGCAGATCCATCGAGGCCATCGCCGCGGCCAGCGTCTACGGGG
The DNA here is from genome assembly GCF_051122765.1 of Halorubrum sp. AS12. Classification (NCBI taxonomy): domain Archaea; kingdom Methanobacteriati; phylum Methanobacteriota; class Halobacteria; order Halobacteriales; family Haloferacaceae; genus Halorubrum; species Halorubrum sp. AS12. The sequence goes on along the minus strand of NZ_CP185386.1, from coordinate 42,158 downwards.
CCTGCCGGTGCAACGGCCGCTCGCGGTTGGTGGATGACGTCAGCGAGATGGCCCGCGTCGCGGAGTCGCGGGTCACGAACGCGTACAAAACGCTGAACGAAGAGCTGGGCCTTCCCGCTGAGCCCGTCTCCCCCAGCATGTTCGTGCCGCGACTCGCCTCGGACCTCGAGTGTCCGGACGAAATCCGACAGCGGGCCCGAGCCCTCGCGGAACAGGCCGAGGAGCGCGGCGTCACGACGGGCGTCCATCCGGCCGGGTTCGCCGCGGCCTGTCTCTACAAGGCCGGTCGCGAGGAGGGGCGATGGCTGACGCAATCCGAGGCCGCGGACGTGGCGAACGCCTCGAAGGCGACCGTCCGGGCACACCGGGATACGTTGGAGGAACAGGTCGCCTGAGGCAGATCACGGTCTCTCCGTCTGTACTGCACATCGCTCTATCCACGCTACGATTTAAACACGAAGACGAACCATGTTCTCTGTAGACTGCTCTATGAACGGTCGTTACTCCGACTTTGAGGAACTGCGGCCGACCGGCGAGGCGTCCCACATTCCGGACACGAGGCTGGACGACGGGTGTGAGAGTGCCCCCCGACGGCAACGCGTCGCGACGAACTCTGATAGCTACCCTGATGCGCCGACGGCCACCGACGGCGAGTGTCGGTCCTGTGGGGCGTCAGTCCCAGACGGCCAGACGAAATGCCGGTTCTGTCTCACCAACCATCTCGGAAGTGACGCCACTAGCACGAACGAGACAGCGTCGACGACGTTCCTGGGCATCATCCACCTGGTCGTCGAGTCGACCACGTTCTACGGCGCCGTGGCGAAAGGCGGCGCCGCGGCGACCCTCCTCTCTGCCAACGAGGCGGAGCCGGCCGTCGGCGACTACACGCTCATCTACGATCTCGACGAGGCGCCAGCGCGCCAGCTGGCCGAGCAATGGCCCTCACTCCCCGACGCGGTACAGGTGGCGTCAGCGGAGGGAGAGCGGCTTCTCAGTGCTGCCAGTGACCGGACTGGGTGGCACGGGCAGGGAGCATCGGAGCGTCAGGAGCAGGCCCCGACGCGGCTCTACGACCAGCGTGGGGACGGCATCCGCGGCGCGTCGCGTCTCAACACGGTCCTCGACGACGCCGACGACGCGGTGTGGCTGGTGCCAGCGATAGCGCTGACCGAATCCACTGGCGAGGCTGCGGCTGATCAGCAGGAGTCGTCGGTACCGACGACGCAGGAACTCGAGTGTCAAACCTGTGGACGGGCGACCGACCATCGGTTCAAGACCCACGAGTCGGTCCCGGATGAAGCGTGGACGGGGCAACCGATCTGGGAGTGCCGGGTATGTGGCTCGGCTCGCTACGGACCCAGCCTCGAGTAGCCCTAGTGCTGAGCGTCGATTAACCAACAACCTGCGAGTATCGTCGAGGTTCGTTGGTTAAGGCCGCGAGCTCCTCCAAGCCCGACGCCAGTCTCGATGGGGCGTCTTTCCACGCCAGCGAGTGGTGAGGCGCTTCCGATGGAGCAAGAGTTCAAACAGGGCTACCGGATCAATCGTGTACTCAGCAATCTCAACCGACTCGACGTCGGCCGATTAGAGGACGCGGATCGAGAGCGAGTCGAGACCGCGAGAGACCTCCTGGAAGAGGTGAGCCTTCTCACGCGGCCGGGCGACGGAGCCGGGGCGGACGCCCACGCAGACTCCTAACTGGAGTCGCCGGCCACACCTCGTGGGGTACCTCTCGTGTCGGTTTATCGCCCCCGACACGGGTACGGGGGCGACCCGTGAAGTCTAAACGGGGTGACACTGCAAGCTGCGAAGACGTCGACCGGCGCGATCGTATCGGATCCGCAGACTGTCCGCGAGCTCTACAAGATTGTTACCAACACCCCCCGACGCCAATACCTACGTCAAAGAAGAACTCAACATCGACTTACAACAGTCAGAGACATCCTGCTACCTGTGGAACAGTTCGTCAATTGTTCCTAACTCCTCAACGACAGCTTGGTAGATCCTAGCATAATTTCCTTCCAGTTCGTCAGTTCGCGCCTCTAAGAGATTATGGAGCTTTGCGGACTCTTTGGGAAGGTTGATGCTCTTATTCACACCAAGACAAGCTGCTAGGAATGACTTCATCAATTCATAGTCATTTTCAAACCATATGAAATGGAGATCGTCATCTAGTGCGATTGAGAGGATTCCTTCGTGGGAAAGGATCCAAATGAGCCATCCTGGTCGCGGTTCCATCTCTGCCCGGGTAGCGGCCCATTCCACGATGGACTTGTAGAACTGGCACTGATTCTCTGGCTCAAAAGTATCATTCACATGCTCCTCGATAACGTCCGGCCAATTATCGACCAAATCAAACTCGTGATGGTACAGTAATGATTTGATGAAAAGTGGATACCCCTGTATCAACCATTCTACCTCACTGAATACTTGTAGCGACGACCCCTCACTGTCAATATCATCGAACTTCCGTCTGAGATGATCATGAATGATTGATAGGAGTGACGCGATATTGGTTGGTTCATTCTCAACATGAGCAACCCCAGCAATTAGCTGACTATAGTAGTAGACTGTCGTCTGTAAAGTGTGAGATCCTTCAGGAAGACCGCGATCAGGGACCTGGAGATCGCCCTCTTGATATTCTAAAATGATGTCCAGAATTTCCTCGCTGTCTGTCATTAAATCATCAATATTTTGGTAGGCGGCTACCCGTTCAAAGCTACTGCCAATACACTCCATAACATACTGAAATTCGTACTCATAGACGGTGTCGCCTCGGTATTGAAGCATCCAAGAAGCATCCGGACTACTCTCCTGGTGCAAACGGTATGCCTCAATCATTACCCCAACTAGATCATCGACCTCATCATACTCCGCTGCAAGTGTATGATTCGCAGCAACTCTAGATAAGATATCGAGCGACGAATACTCTGGACGTTCGGTCGTATGTACTTTTCTCCCTCGCTGATAGGCATTATTCGCCTCCGCGTCAACCTGTTCTACGATACCCTGGACTAATTCGTTCGCCTCGATCGTTGCAAGGGGCAGTGGTAGATCCGTAGTAGATAATGTCTCTACCGATCGGTAATACAATTGATCCGTATCATCTGTCTCTAGGATAGTTGAAAGAGTGATCTCGGCGCCGTCAAGACACTTCTGCTCAAGTCGAGGATACTGCTCCCGGTGGGATACATTCGCGCAGATAGTGATGTTTAATGCAACATCGGAGAAATATGACTCGTATCCTTGCTCAGCGAGTACCGGAACATATCGGTCAAGTTGCTCAAGACATTCCTCGCGGAAAATGATCTCTTGATAGACATCTGGAATAAGCCGAAACGTTCCATTCTCCGACGTCTGCCAGTACCGGGACAGATTGTCAAGTGCCTCCGCAAATACACCTCGCGAGATATCGGTCAGCTGTTCCAACTCATCCTCTGGCAATCCACGGGTCGTTGCCAGCCATTTAACGATTCTCCGTTGCGCAGTCTCGATCTGGTCACTCCTGGCCGATGTCAGGTTCTGAATATCGTGCCAAATTAACTCATCTTCAGTCTGAATACTCGTGAGATCCTGACCATCACAGACCATGCGAGCGGCTATTTTCGCAACCTCCGGATTCTGCCCTGCGATGTCGATAATTGAAGACAGTTGTTTCTGGACAGTCTCTTGATCTCCCTTTACATCACCAACCCACGTTGCGATCGCCCGAATTCCGTCTTCGTCAATTTCTGGGAGTTCGAATACATCACTAAACCGCCAAAGCTCATCTTTCCTGGATTCTACCCGTTCATTCGCTGTCCGACTCTGCATCTCATCGTTCAGTTGGCCATATACTTCATCACGGCACTCAATCAGTAGTTTATCGATTATCCCGTCGTCGACAAGCTCAAGCAAAAAGGAGATCTGGGACGCATCATCAACAGCAAACGCACCCACACGATAACTTGTAAAGACAACTAACGGCCCCTGAACGGCCTCAAGAGCCGTTTTCACAAAGGTACGTGACTCTTGGTTGAACTGAGGGATGCGAACAGTATATTCGTCAGCCGCGAACTGTTGGCAGAGCCGATATGACAGTGTTGTCTTGCCGGTTCCGTGTGGTCCCCGAAGGACCTGAATTCTGGACCCAGTAAGGATATCGCGGTACCGCTGATCCAGATCGACGTTCTGCAACTCTAGGTCGTCAATCGATATCGACCCAGAAACCTGTAGATACTGACGTTCCAAAGCTTCCAACTCTGTCCGGAGTGTGTCTTGTGACGTGACCGCGTCGTGTGTTCTGGCCGAGATGAACTCCTCTATAACCGTGACGCGGTCGGAAAGCTGATCCAGATCCTCTTGGAGTTCTTCGACCTCTGCTTGTGTTTGTGTAGCGATGGTTTCCAAATGGTCGATATCGGCTTCCAGCAGTTGGGTGAGCTGTGAGTGGAATTCAGGGCGCGTAATGGTTCGTAGATATTCGAGCGTCATCGGCGGAACGCCCATTTCTTCTTCGAGCGCACAGCGACTTGGGGGAAGCAGTTCGTCGTCAAGTAACTCGCCGAAGAAGTCGGCAGTAGCATCACGGGACTGTGCTGTCCCATCTGGCCGCAGAAGGGCACCAACGAGGAGTGGGCCGACAATCGGAGCGGCACTTGCACCGATTCCACTAGCGATGCTTGCCGTCGCTGCTTGGATGCTCTCTTGATTTTGCTCAAGAATCGGTTGGATAGTGTCCTGATACGCTTGGTCGTAGTCTTGGAGGAATTCCAGTGCGTCTGACCCGGCAGCAGTGAGCTCATCGGATGAGGGAAGTGTGATGTTTCTGAATCCGATGCTTTCGCTGAATCGGCCAGCGAATCCACGGAGCGAAGTAAGGACTCCGTCCTCCGAAAGGTCAAGCAAGTCACCGGGGAAGATACCGCCACTCTCACCAAGAACTGACGACCTGAGCACGATGAAAGGCACAAAGGAGGAATAATCCTCCAGTGAATCGTCTTCGAAGGTGTAGGCGTACTCAAGTCGGTCGATATTGGCTTGGATCTCCTCCTCGGAGAGGTCGGATGCGAGGCCTGCGGCTGTTTCAATAGCTTCGCCTTCATCGAATTGCCGAGCTAAGAATGTGAATTCGGTTATCTCAGCTACATCAGTAAAATCGGAATGTGTGAAGAGCCAGTCCAAGCTTCGTGGCCGCGTCACCAAACAGACACCATAGTCTCTCGCTAGCACCTCCTCAAACTGCTCTGTTAGCTCGTCATTTGTCGATGATCGATATTCTTGGTAGAGACAGTAGATATCGTCCAGAGCTACGTACTCAGCAACCGGATCACTGAGATCAGCCAGTCGCTCAATCTGTTGAACGTTATCCGTTTCATCGATAACAGTAGACTTCCCGATATCAGCTGCACCAAAGAACACGAGATTCCCTGACTCAAGGTACTGCATCAGATCCGGAGAGCGAGAACAGATATCCGTCTCAGGCATAGCTAACTCATATAACACCATCCATTTATTGATTGCCACCAGTGCCCGTGGGTACGCATCCCTTGTCCCCGTAGAATTGCCCAGTTTTCCCGGAACCGTTCTACTTCAGGGAAGCATCGTAACCAACGAGTTATTGCGAGAACTCGCTGACCATCTCGAAGCCGACGAAGAACTCGATATCCAGACGGCGGGGTTCACCAAGTGCCGCTTCCCAGTCCTGGCCAAGCGGTACGTCGTTCGCGATGGCGAAGTCCTCCACGCGGACCTCAGTTCCCCCGATCCGATCGACCAGTAGCGTCGTTCGTCCCCCGGGAGGGGTGCGGGGGGATCCAGTCGCGGTCGCCCCGTGAGGTGATTGCTCGATGGGACACCGCGCACTCGTTGCGTACGAACGCACAGACGGACAGTACACGCTCCACTACAGCCATTGGGGCGCAGCGAACCTCAAGCTCAAGCACCGAATTTCGACTGAGTCGCCGTTCGGTGGCGACGACACCGACTCCAAGTGGGCGAAACAGCTGCTGGCGGAACTGGCCGATGGCCTCGAGGCAGAAGCCGTCGACGGCTACCTCGCTGACGAGGATCGACCGTCGACGGTCGTCGAGCCGAAGCCCCGCGCCACCGGGCTCACCCTCGACGAGATCGTCGCTGACCATCTCGACTACCTCCACCACGAGGCGTTCTTCGTGGTATCGACGACGTTCGAGGTGACCGCCTATCGGACGCTGTGGTTCGGCCTCCAGTACGATTCGGAGACAGTCGAACAGGGAGAGACGGTCGGGAACGGCGCGCTCGCGACGGTGCGGTGGTACAACGGCGAGCCGGTCGGCGATGGCCACCTGCAGGGACAGTTCGCGGCCCTCAAAGACGTCGTCGGCGATATGCTCGACAAGGGCGTCTTCACGCCGTCGACGTCGAGACAGTACCTGAAACGGAAGCTGGCCGAGCGAGTCGGAGACCGACAGGAGCTGCTCATTCCGATCGGAGAGTCACCCTTCGAGAAGGCGAGCCTGAACCACTCCAAGTTCGATCTGCTTCGTGGCAGGTCCTGTTTTTCAGGGGTCGGAATGGGTGAGCCCCGCCGTAGGCTCGTGATTCGATGGCCTCAGAGGACGACCCGTTTCACGACTGCGAGTTGGATCCCGAGACGATCCTCGGGACACACACCTTCGAAGACGTCCTGTTCACCAACGAGACGGAAACCCCGGTGAACGTGCTCACCGGCGAAACACCGGCACATTCGCAAGCAACCGTCGAGGAAGCGAAAGAGTTCGCTGCGAGTATCGACACAGAGACGCCCCAGATCGCGCTCCCCGCATCCGTCGAGTCGCAGGTCGAAACACAGAGCAAGCCCTACACGGCGGCCGCATTCTTCCACTTCAAGGCGACAGGCTCGCTCGAACGCCACCGTGCTTACCACGCCGCCTACGAGTCGGACGCATTCGTCGTCGACTTCGAGGCCGACTACGAATCGGGCGACCTGACCATTACTGTCGAACGAGCGGACGAATCCTGAGAATCCGCCGTCACGAGGAGAGTTTTTCGAGCGCCGGCGATGGGTGCCGGCGCAGCTGGAGCGAGCAACGATTCCCGGTGCGTCGGCGTTTCGAGGTGTTCGAGATGCATATGGTGATATACAGGCGATCGAGGCGAATGCTCGGGGGGTCGAACGCGACACTCCGAGACACTAATCATCAAGTGGCAACACGCCGATAATCACAGTACAGCGATGTGGTACGACTATCGCTTCCGCGCCTATCCCGACCGGACGGATGTGGCTGCGAAAGTGGAACGTCACATCGACATCCACCGCCAAGCCTACAACCACACCCGCTACGAATACCAAACCCTCGACACCGACGAGGACAACATCGGTTCGGCGTACCAACACCAGAAGCGCCTCACCGAGTGGAAAACGGAATGGACCGTATTCTCGGAAGTTCATTCAAAGGCGTTACAGAAGACCGTCGAACGTTTCTACGACAACCTTTCAACCCTCTCCGAGAAGAAGCAGAGCGGGCACACCGTCGGGTGGCTCAAATGGAAGGCACCACAAGAGTACCAGAGCGTAACGTACTCGCAGTCCGGCTTCGAACTCAAAAACACGAGTGGCCGACACGCGACGCTCTGGCTCTCCAAAATCGGTGACATCCCCATCCGCTACCACCGACCTATCCCCGACAACGCCATCATCAAAGAAGTAACCCTGAAAAAGGAGACGACGGGTGAATGGTACGTCACGTTCGGCCTCGAAATTGAGGACACAGCGCTCCCTGAGAAACCCGGCGTGGATGACTTGGATGCTGAGGATTGCGTTGGCATCGACCTCGGCATCAACAACTACATCTACACGAGTGATGGCGACAGCGTAGACTGGCTCGACCTCTCCGGGGAGTACGACCGGTTGCGCCGTGAGCAACGCAGTCTCTCCCGCAAGGAACATGGGAGCAACAACTGGGAGAAACAACGCCGAGAGGTCGCTACGATCAAGCGTCGGATTAAGCGGAAGGTCGAGGACTTCCAGCACAAGCTCACGACGTGGCTCGTCTCGACGTATGACGCCGTGTTCGTAGAAGACCTGAATGTCTCGGGGATGCTTCAGTCCGAAGGTAATGCGCGGAACAAGCAGGATGCCGCGTGGCGTGGGTTCATCGAAATGTTGGCGTACAAGGGTGACCTGTACGGCACGCACGTCGTCCAAGTGGACCCTGCGGGGACGACCAAAGAGTGCGCGGAGTGTGGTGTCGAGACGGAGAAGCCGTTGTGGGTGCGGGAACACAGCTGTCCGAGTTGTGGGTTCGAGGCGGACAGGGACGCGAATGCGTCGTACAACGTTCTTGCTCGGGGCCTTCAGCGGTTAGGTCTGGGACAGACCGAAGTGACGCCTGTGGAGACTGCGACCGCTGTGGAAACCGATGGAGTCTCGTCTTCGTCGGTTCCTGCAAGTCGCGTCATCGAAACAGGAAGCCTCAAGACTTGATCTCGAGGCGGTTCACGCACTCGTAGAGGCATCGACACACGACGATGCGCTGGATTGGCTCTGTTGAAATCCAATTGTCTCGATAACTTCCACGCTGAAATAGCCGTTTGGTGAGTGTGCTCACCGACGACTAACGCCTATAGGGATTTTCCCTGCCAGAGTCCTTGATTCTACAAGAATGTGAAGCCGTGGGAAGCATTACTTGCCCACACTGTCAAGAACGCCAGTATGGGCGACGCAGAGGACACAAACTGGTTTGAGGAGGCCGTCGAGAACGCATTAAGCACCGACCCCGAAGACGTTGTCGCCGACGCAGACGAGATAGCAGACGTGGTATTCGAGTACAGTGACGAACTCCTCGCCGAATACGCGGTAAAATACCCGTCCGTGATGGACGATGAGTCCGCCACCCGAGAAGGATTCGAGACGCGTCTACACCACCGATGGGGAAAAGCCTTCGACAACCTCGAGTTCTTCATCCTGCTGAACCACGAGGCAGGTTCCACGTTCAAACAACACCTTATCGAGGACGACGAGTTGTCGGACACAGACCCGCTCTACTCCGCACTGTTCCGGCTTCACGCACGGGCTTGTCAGGTTTCACGCGAGGTGTTGGCGTTGATACGAGCTGGATACGCCGACGGCGCATTTTCCCGCTGGCGCGCACTCTATGAGATCGCAATCTCTGCCCAATTCATCTCGAAACACGGTGCGGATACGGCAGAGCGATTCCTCCACCACAAAATCGTCGACGACTATTTTGAAGCCCGGCTGCTTCAGGAACACTACGAGGAACTCGGTATTGAATCGTTTTCAGACGAGGAAATGGATGCTATCGAAGACCGATTAGAACAGATAGTGGACAAGTATGGAGGCGCGTTCAAGCAATCCTATGGATGGGCACACGTGGAATTAGATGAAAACCCGTCTCGACGTACTGTCGCCGAGGACGTCGGACTGGATAAGTACGAGCCCTACTTCGCCTTCGCAAGTGATACCGTCCACGGCGGTGCGAAAGGCACCCTGTACCGGATGGGGTTAACTCCCAATACTCAGACGGAAGTGATGGCAACTGGTCCGACGAATACCGGGTTCACAGACCCCGCGCAATTCACCGTGTTGATGCTCGCCGATGTCACCGAGGCCCTGCTACTCAATCGGGAGGAAGTCACGTGGTCGCTTGTTTCTACGTCCGTGATCAATCTGACCCACGAAGTCATCGCGACGTTTGACGACATCCGCAAGCAGTTAGAGGCAGAAATAGCGATGGCCGAAGGGAAAGGGTACACTATCGGCGGTCGAAACTGATTAGCAGATTTTAGTCGTCGACGGCGACGATTTCGTCGTGTCGGAAGTCCACTGACACGCGTTCCCCAATCTCCACGTCCTCGAACACTGGAAAATCCTTGTACTGTACGGATCTATCGTACTGAGTGAGATTTGCTTCGTATGGCCACCTGAATTATCCCTCCCTCTGGTGGCTGTTTATTCGCGCCAGCGAGAGAGTGGCGCGCGTCGGTGACTGTACCGACGGGCGTTGGAGTGGTTCAGATGCATATGGTCATCTACGCGCTCGTCGAGGCATCGACACAAAACGAAGCATTGGCTGCAGGGCAAACGGTGTTCAATCGATTGGTTGGGGCTGAGCCGCATTCCTGCGCAGTATTCGACTATTTTGTGACCTTCGACGAGGAGGACACGTCCGTTGCGGGGAAGGCACGATGGGGGGAGTTGCCGACGGCAGCCCCCGTCGACTCTGATGACGGCCAGGACCTCCTCGAGCGTGGCTGGGAGGCGACGAAGGAGGAATTCGAGCGTAATCTCGATCGGGTGAAGGAGGCCATCGACGAGCTCTCCGACGAGGAGATCATGCGCGACGAGGACCTCGCCCGGCACGCCTTCCACCAGGTCGGTGCGTACGACGGCCCGACGATCTTCCTGTACACCGAACACGGAACCGGCATTCGCCACCGTGGACAGTTGGACCGACTCCTCGAGGAGAGTGAAGAGCTCTGGATCGTACCCGCTGACGTCCACTTCTGAATAATGCCTCCCATCACCAACTGGCGACGCGAGAGCCGCTCGCCGACACTCGCGTATCGGAACACCGAGACCGGTGCGCGAGCCGTCCTGCATCGAGCCCCGGACTCCTACCGGTACAAGTGGCGCGGGGTGATTCTCGTCGACGGCTACCCGGTCTGGTCGCGGGGATACGAGACGAAGGATGCGACATCGTTCCGTGACGAGCTCCGGGAGCGGCCCGCACCGGGCCTTAACTGCCCGGAGTGTCCGAACGACGACGTTCGCGTCGGCGAGAAGGCAGCAGACGGGGCGAAAATCCAGCGATGGTAGACTGGCCCCGACTGTGGGTACGAAGCCCCCTCACGCATCGTCTACGGCGCCGAACGGTGAGTGAGTGAGCGGTGGGCGCTGTTTTTCGGCCGGGCACGAGATGGTGGCCCGGTACGACCGGGTGAGTCAACCAATGACCCTCGAAGTACATGACCGACACAGCGAGGCACTGTTCGAGTTCCTCTGGTGCCCCGTCTGCGGGCAGGAGGTCTTCACTCACATCCCCTTCGAGGGGGTGTTCTCGAAGAACTCCAACACCCAGGTCGAACTCCAAGAATCCCGAGAGACGCGCGGCTACGAGGAGGCCGTGCTCGCCTGCTTCGATTCTACCACGACCTGGAACCTCCACGTCGACGAGAAGCTACGTCGCGACCTGCCTGATGGGTCAGCCCGCGTGAAGATCCTCGGCGCATCGGGCGCCTACGAGGTCGACTGGTGGAGTCCGGAGCCAGGTGAGGACTGGGAGCCTGTCGAGCGTGGGGAATTCGACGACGTTGAGGAGTCAGACGAGGTGGCGCATCTCGCGTAGTATCTACCAATAGATCCCAATTGGTTTGATTTCAAACTCCACATCCTCGTCATTCTGGACCTGGTCTTCCTCTCCCGTTATAGTCTCCCAGAGCAATTCGGCTTTATCGTCACTATCTACATCGGCATCAAGTTCCTCTAATACATGTTCTACCTCATCACGAGCCTCAGTATAGTCCTCAAACTCGCTATCAGCTGTAACGTCATCCGAAGCGAATGTTGTAAGGTCAGAATCCACAAGAGAATATCCTCGGGTTTCGAGACCCGATTCCAGATCAGATAATAGCTCTTCGAGATTCTTCTCAACATCAATTGACACCTCGGATTTTCCGCCCTCTTTTTCTAAGTTCAGCAGGGCAGTTTTTAATGCCATATTTACCTGTCTTGCTTGATCAGGGAAATGGTCCTCAAGAACTCGCGTGAGTCTAAGAGGGGTCCAATCCACATCATTTGAGATCACGCGCCCATATATTGTAAACTCCGTATTGTCGGAAAACACTGTTAATGGGTCGTCCCAAAGGGAGTCGCGATTGAGATACGCTACGATAGAAATTGGCTTACCTTCTTCAGCAGAGTTGAGATTATGTATATGTTGAATATGGCCCTCTACTATCCTGTAGTTGGCGGCATCAATCTTTACTGGAACCTGATTGCCAAATAGTGAAGAGAGGAACCCCGAAACAGCGTCAACCTCCTCACGTGGAATATCCTCAATAGACTCTTGCAGTTCCTCAATATCCTCAAACGTATTAGTCATGTATTCAAGTATTTTGAAAACTCTATACGACTCAGCTACATTTACATAGCCATCCAATTCGATGATTTCACTTCTCGTAACTTCCTCAACCTCCAGCCCTTCCTCAGAAGGGAGAAGAAGCTGATTTTGTCGTGATTCATAGAGTTCATCAAATCGGGATTGAATTACGGACTTCTGGATAGTTTCAGAGCCACTCCTCTCCAGAGTTTCCGACTCATTGATTCGATTATAGCCGGTCCCTTTGTACGAGAGGCCTTTATCACTCTTCCCGAGCTCTCGGTTTACGGACTCTGAACGAGTGATTAGGCTCTCAGTGATCTCGCCCTCCAAAGAGGCCAGTAAACTCACAACGCTTGTTTCATCAAGATATATGAATTCGCGAAGTGGTTCAGGGTCATCATCACTCTCCTCAGAGAATCTCGATTTTATCCAATCTATCACACCCATATCATTCACCTGTTGCTTCAACAGCCCGAAGGAGGTCATCTTGAGTTACAAGATCCCCTTCTCGCCTAATCGATATTGTGACGGCACGGCTAATGACCCCCGATAAGTCTGCTCCAGTCCATCCTTCTGTAGATTGGGCAAGTAATTCTAAGTCAACAGATTCGCTGAAATCGACATCCTTAGTGATTTTTTCGATAATCTCTTTTCTCTCAGATTGTTCCGGTTTCGAGAATTCGATTTTCCGATCAAAGCGTCCTGGTCGAATGATGGCAGGATCAACCTCATCAAGGGCATTGGTTGCACCAATTACGACAACATCATTCAGTGGTTCGAATCCATCCAGTTCTGTGAGAAGTTGGGCAACTATTTTGCGCTGAAACTGTTTTGTATCTCCTCGATCTGGAGCAATACTGTCAACTTCGTCCATAAAGATGATAGCACGTTCTTGTTCTTTGGCATGTGAAAATATTTCTCGTATAATATCTTCTGTTTCTCCATACCATTTGTTGATGATCTCCGGTCCATTGACGAGATAGATACTAGATTCTGTTTCTTTAGCTACAGCCTTAGCGAGCAGGGTCTTTCCCGTCCCTGGAGGTCCGTGGAAAAGTATTCCTGTGTCAGGTTTGACCCCATGCTTCTCAAACCTATTTATATCATTATCAGACTCTCGCAGTGGTATCTCGACGACGTCCTTTACCTCCTCTATCGTCTCTGTTAATCCCCCGACATCATCGTACCCTGAATCAACCTCACTAATCTCTCCAGGTTCTTTTAAATACGATTCTGCTCTGCTCTTCTCCTCAAACCGGTCTTCTATTCCCTTTGGCGCAACCGCTTCACTTGAGATTGTTGAGGTTATCATACCTCCATAGATCTTAACCGTCTCACCACTCTCTGGATTTTCAGAATCAAGAGAGTCACATAGTTCTACACGACTATTTCGCTCAACGAGGTACTCGCTTTCGCTGACACGCTCTCGAATAATACCGACAGAAGGGGATGCCCGCCCAATTGCGTCAGCCGCCGCTCTTCGGTCTTGAGTAATCCAGACTTCAACTAGGTCACCAACCGATCTATCACCTTCAGTATTATCTTCAACAACAACTTCCTGTCCCCCAATCTGTACCTTTAGCGTATCCTCAGTAGGACTCGTCGATCTAACGGGGGCAAAGTGGATATCCATACTCGGCTTCTTGGTTTGATTATGATTTAGAGGGCTGTTTGAAGTAGTTTAGCCCTCTGTATCTATCCGCGTGAGAACGCAACCGGTCTAAATGATGCCGCCGATGACGAGAAGGCCGACGACCAGTAGCAGGGTCGCGACCACGCTCCCCCGGCCAGCCACTTGTTCTCCATCACCTTCTCGTGGATCGGCATCGCGGCGTACTCCTCGCGGAAGGCCTCGAGATTCTCCTCGTCGTAGAAGTACTTCGTCTTCAATGCGAACCGTTCCGTCACCGCGCAGCCCGTACAGACCGGTTCGCCTTCCAGCCGCTCCGTTTTGGTGTGGCTGGAGCAGGCGATGGCCCCGCAGTTCGGACAGTAGGTGTACGTCTCGGTGACGCCACTCGTGTCACAGTGGACGCACTGATGGATGCCGTCCTCGGCGGTCACTCTCGACGGGCCTGCCGCGTAGTACTCGTAGGGGTAGGTGTACTCCTGGACGTCGGTAGTGTGCCGAACTTCCGGGAGGTAAACTGGTTCGATCGACTGGACAGAGATGTCCGAGCGGTTCGGCTCACAGGTCTTGTTGTACGTGACGTTGTTGTCGCCGGTGTAGGTGACCGTCGTCGTGTGATGCTTCTGGAGGCGCTCGACGGCCCACTCCTTGTACTCCGTTTGCGTCTGCCCGAACCGCCGCTCCTCGACGTCGTCGAACACCTCTCCGAACTGCTCGGCATCGAGGTCGACCGTCGCGTGGAGATTCTCGGTGACCAGCGTCGCGACGTCCTCCTCGACGACCTGCGGCTGCCCACGTTCGGCGTGGGCGAAGAATCGGGTCCGGTCGTTGATCCGGTGGATGACGCCCACCGACGTCTCGAAGACGGCGTTCGTGGCCGCGGTGACTGAGACCACCGGGCGGAACGTCACCGATGAGTGTGGGTCTGGGAGGTCGGCAGCTTCGATGTTCTCGATCTCACGGAACGCCTCCGTGACGGGTGCGTCGACGTCGGCGGCCGGGTCGTACGGGCGAAGCGTCTCGTCGCAGAGAATCTCGATGCGCCCGTTGTAGAGGTCGAGGCCGATCTCGTCGGCGAACTCCCGAAGGTCCTCGCCGTCGAGTAGCTCGATTGGGTGTGGGTCGTCGTTCTGCTGGAGTCGGTCGGCGTACTCCTGAGCAGGGTTCGTAAACCGGCCGGTCGTGACGACCATTCCGCGTTTGGGGCCGTCGAAGTCGAACGTCGCGATGGCGGAGTGGAGCTTCTGGACGACCGGCCGCCCGACCGTCCCCGTGTGCTTACACTCGACGATGATCGCACGCCGCGTGCCGTCGACGACCTCCTCCATGATGACGTCGCGCCCCTCGTCGGCGGTCTTTTCAGCCTGTCGGACGTTCTCGTAGCCGAGATTGCGGAACACGTCCTCCATCACGTCCTCGAACTCGAACCCCGAGAGATCGTCCAGTACAGCCATCGGATCTAGCTGGTACTAATCTTACAAGACTCAAATACGTTGCCCGACCTCCACGACCAAAACGCCGCCATAAAGATGGTCTTCCCAGTGAATCCAAGGACACGGTTTAATGCGAATACACGGGGCGAGTCTCTTCAGCAGCAGTCTTCGTGATATTGTAGTGTCATATCGGGAATCAATAGTATTTCAAAACATGAATACGTAAGATGGAGACATGCACGATCTTACAGCCTTTCAGCGAGATCTGTTGACCGTAATCGCCGGCTTAGATGCCCCCCATGGACTTGCAATCAAGGACGAACTTGAGGACTACTACGAAAAAGAGATCCATCATGGTCGCCTCTATCCAAATCTCGATACGCTTGTCGAGAAGGGACTCGTCGAAAAGAGCCAGCGCGACCGGCGGACCAACGAGTACACTACGACTCGGCGAGGTACACGGGAGATTGAGGCGCGGACTGCGTGGGAAGGCGAATATATCGAACACGGTAACTGACAAATCGTCGTGGTTAGAGGTTACAAGAAATTGTTATCTCCCCACTCAATCAATATAGCCGCCTTGTCGGCAGTGTACTATTCGACCCGAAGCGATCAATGAGGAGCTCAAATCCTTGTGATAATTTCGGTGTGGGTCTCATGGCGTGATTCTGATCAAGCGTCCTCCGTGGTTTGTTGATTCATATCAACCATCAATATATGAAACAAATATTATGCTTTGGTGCCAAATCATCAATCAGATTCTGTCTGATGAAGGTGCCAATGTTTAACGTCAGCGGCCACTGTCAATTCGATATGACACAGATTGTCGAATATGAGCTTTTCAAGGTACCACCACGCTGGCTCTTTTTGAAGATTGAAACCAGCGATGGGACGGTCGGCTGGGGAGAACCAATATTAGAGGGTCGTGCAGAGACCGTCAAAAGTGCCGTCAACGAGCTGATGGAGGGATATCTACTCGGAGAAGAGTCAAGCCAAATAGAGAAGCTTTGGCAGACAATGTACCGAGGAGGGTTCTATCGAGGTGGTCCAGTTTTGATGTCTGCCATTGCTGGGATCGACCAAGCGCTCTGGGACATCAAGGGGAAGTACACCGGAGAATCAGTCTCCGAATTGCTCGGGGGACGGACACGCGAACACGTCCCACTATACAAACGATTGGTACCAGAGACCGTCGAAGAAGTCTCGTCTCTCGTCGAGGACGCCGTCTCAGACGGATTCGACACGCTCAAACTGCTCACGACGTATCAAACGTCGCCGATCGAGTCGACAGTTGATATTGACGAGATCTGTAAATACCTTGCGACGGCACGCGAGGTTGCCGGCCGGGAGGTCGATATCGGGATTGACCTTCACGGGCACATCTCCGCGAGCATGGCTCCAAGGGTGCTTTCTCGACTAGCAGAGTACGATCCGATGTTTGTCGAGGAGGTTGTTCGGCCGGAGCATCTTTCCATGCTCGATCGATCCGCGGCATACGATATTCCAATCGCGTTCGGCGAACGATTGTACTCTCGGTGGGAGTTTCAGCCACATCTGGAAGCAGGACGGCTCGACATCGTACAACCGGATGTTTCCCACGCAGGCGGAATAACTGAGATTCAGAACATTGCCTCACTCGCTGAGACGTACGGGGCGAAACTGATGATGAACTGCTCTGTCGGACCGATCGCATACGCAGCAAGTACGCAGCTGAGTCACCACCTCCCGAACGCGATTCAACAGCCTACTATCGGAGAGAGATACATCGACGCTTACGTCGATAATGCGGAGAATCTCCATAGTGAGGAGGGTCATGTAACACTCCCTACGAAGCCCGGTCTCGGTATCGAGGTGAATGAAAAGGGCGTACGAGAGCACGCTGGTGAAGGAAGTGACTGGCGGACACCAGTCCGCCGATACAACGATGGAAGCTTCGTCGAGTGGTGAGGTGTTTCCCGATGAGTTCCCAACCAGTCAGCCAGATCTGATTGTGGAGATACCGAGGAGTACACTATCTGTATACTTATTGGTGGTGAGGGGGTATAACTGGATATGTCCGAGAGCGATAGAATTGAGGCGACGAGAACCTCTTTCGATATTCTCGATACAATTCATGAGTTGAAAGGCGCATCGGCAGCCGAACTGATCGCCGCGACCGGCTTATCACGCGGGGGTGTCTACAAACATCTCCGAACGTTGATGGACGTGGACGCTGTCGAGAACCAGAACGGAACATACGTGATCGGCCCGAAGTTCAATGAATACGGTCTCTCTGTGACCGGATCTCGGCCTGTTCTCTCCCAACGTGACAAAGTCGATAAACTCTCTCGCTCACTCAACGCGCCGACGAATCTATGGTTCTACAGTACCCCGGATTGCCACTGCCTGTACACGACCGTCGGCGACGAACGAGATCAGTATCCACGACAGCGAGGAGACACAGAATCGCTCGTGGAGAGTCCAGCGGGCAAGGCGATATTGGCGCACCTGCCGTCTGATCGGCGCGATTCGATCGTCGATGGGGACGAAACAATCGCCGCGCAGATCGAAACGATCCGGGAACGGAGCCTCCTGGAAGAGCCGCTCTCCTTTGCGCCGGAGTGGGTTTCGATAGCGACCGCAGTCAGAGACCCGGAAGACGAACCGATCGCGTCCTTAGAAGTCGTCATCCCGGCAGAGCGGGCGCGAGGCATCGACGTGAAAAACAACATCAGTGGCCTCCTCACCGAAACCGCGAACCGAATGCGCGTCGAGATGTTGGCCGGATCGGATCGGTGAAAACTAACCGTTGTGCTGTTATAAAATCTGACGTATTTTAATACTAGTTTGATTTTCTATGTTTGTTCTATGAGAACATGGTGGCTGATACAGTGACAGCCACTCTCAGTTACGTTCCTGTTTTTCAGTTGCCGTTTCTGTTTCCACGGCCGTTACCTTTCCCACGCCCGTTACCGTTCCCCGGTCGTTTATCGCGACCCTTGTTCGAATCGTCTCCATCCTCCTCCGGGTTAGCGACGCGGAAGACAACCCGACCGTCGATTGATTCATCGGCGCCGATGGTCGGATCCTGATTGACCGGTTGATGTCGACTTAACCATTCGTCGGCGTTGGTTCCGGAAAGCGAGCGATCGATAGCAAGCAGATCGACCGTCTCGTCGCGGACCTGTGCCCGTACGTGAGTCTCACCGTTGCCGAGAACACGGAAACCCCGATCCGATTCGTTTGTTAGAGCCGCTCGATAGACATTGCGTTTCGTCCCCCGGAAGTCGTTTGAACCATGTGATGTCGCGTCGTCTTTCCACGGCTGATCGCTTCGAATGCGGATCCCCTCGTGATTCGGCCGAGACCCGTCGGGGAACGCTTGTGCTGAGCCAGTTTCCCGTCCGATGTGTGTTTCCGGATAGGCGGTCCACTGACCATCACGCGTCCACGAGAGCGTCGTGTAATCGCGATTCAGCGGCATGGCGACACCCACCTCTCGGGCGTCAATCGCCTCTTGAATGCTGAAGTCGTACGACAGGTCAATCCCACGCTCTTGTGGATAAATAACGAAGGTTCCTTCCGCGATGTCGTACGTGACATCGACAGCGATCGCACTCTCACCGTCTACACGACGAACATCGGTAACTGTCCGTTCAGAGAGTCGGTGATCGATAGCATTCTCGTACGCACGTCCCGTTGCGTTCTGGGTTGGAGTAATGACGAGTTCCGGACCAGCGGAGACGATCGGGTTACCGTCGGTTCCTTCAATTACAACGTTTCCGGTGCCCCGGTCAACACTAAGGCTGAACGTGTCCGTCTCCACTGACAGTGTTTCGTCGGTTGCGGAGATTGACTCCGTAATCGGTGTTGAATCAAGTCTGGTACTCGGCGTATCGGCAGTAAACACAACCTGCTGGATCACGTGACCCTCGGGATGGGTGACGGTCAT
The DNA here is from genome assembly GCF_051122765.1 of Halorubrum sp. AS12. Lineage (NCBI taxonomy): Archaea > Methanobacteriati > Methanobacteriota > Halobacteria > Halobacteriales > Haloferacaceae > Halorubrum > Halorubrum sp. AS12. Next base: position 23,081 of record NZ_CP185386.1, on the reverse strand, counting down.
CTCTATGCGACCGTCTTCAACCGGCACCGTGATCTGTTCTTGCTCTCCAGGTTGGGCTGAAAGCTCACGGTTCCCGCGTCCGCGAGCTCCTTCAAATGACACCGCCCGCTCGGTGAGGTCGATAAACTCGTGACGGTTCTCGACAGTAAGGGTGACGACATTTCCGTTGCCGCGCCACGTCGTGTCAACTACCTGAACCGGTGAATACGCTTTCTTGACGTGCCAGTACTCGGGACGGGCGCGCCTGTTTCGGTCGAGCAGTCCCCAGAGATATTCACCCCATTGCTCAAGGTGATCGCCACCGGCCCAGATAGCAGCACCGGCAACTGCCTCGGCATCCCGACACCGCTCCCAGATGAGTTCAAAGACGCTCCCCCACTCATCCCGCAACCCGGGATCAGTCACAAGCTCCTGATCATTGTAGCAGTAGGTATGTGCGTATTCGTCGAAGAGAGTCGGCGCATCGAGGTCCCCATACGCTGTAACGGTCGAGTCAGTACGTAACGCGGGGTAGTGGTGCGCTCGCAAGCTGTAGGATTCGTGCCATGGGTCCGACTCATCGTACGCGTCGTGGTTGAAGATTAGCGGTCTAGTGGGATCTGCTTCCTTCACAAGAGCGGTAACAGTCTCGAACGCTTCGTACCACTCAGACTCGTTGGCGATTGACCAGAGACAGACAGAGGCACGGTTCTTATCTCTCTCAACCATTTCGAGGGTCTGTTCGATGACCACATCTGGGTACGGATCGCCACGCTGGCGGCCGATGAACATGTGTGGTGCCTCTACCTCCACTACGAGACCCAATTCGTCACAGGCGTCAAGGAATGCTTCAGATGTCGGGTGGTGAGCAGCCCTCACATAGTTTATGTTCGCCTCTTTCAGCCGGCGCGCATCCTCCCGAGTGATCTCTGCTGGGATGGCGTGTCCGTGTTTCGGTAGGTGAATTTCTTCCCAGTTGACTCCCCGAAGTGTGACCGATTTTCCGTTGATACGCAACGCCTGCCCGTCAACCTCTATCTCTCGAATCCCAATCCGCTCAGTCACTTCCTCTGTGACACCTCCAGCATCGAGTGACACGTCGAGATCATGGAGTCGGGGCTGTTCAGGATTCCATGTCTCGGGATCATCGACGGTCATCTCAACGGTTATACTACGGGCTTCTCCGGGAGGAATAGCATCAAGGACTGCCTTGTCGGAACCGACGACAGTTCCGTTAGGATCTGTTAGCGAGACAGATAACTCAGCAGTCGTCTCAGATTTTCCCGAATTCTCAACAATAGTGTTGACGTGAACGGTTGCCGCTGTTCCGTTATCGGTGAGGTCAGTCCGTACATCGCAGTCGGCCAGATGAACCTGAGGGACCGAGATCAGCGTTACGTCACGCGGGATACCCCCAGTGACGTTCTGCCAACCCATATCATCGGCTTCAGACACCTGTGCGACACCGACTGTCACTGTGTTCGACCCCTGGGGTTCGATTTCGTCGGTAACGTCTACCTCGAATGGAGTGTGACCGCCCACGTGGGTCCCCACAAGGGACCCATTCACATACACCCACGCTTCGCTGTAGACTGCACCGAACTGTAGCAATACACGACCTTCTCTCCAGTCTTCAGGGACATCGATCTCACGACGGTACCAGCCGCGCTGGTTTCCTGGAGGATACCAGTCGGCGGAATCTTCAGGTACTTCATAGCCGTCATAACCCCACTGACCAGGAACGGTCTCGTTACGCCACTCAACGCTCCGGTCCTCGATGGTCGCGTAGTCGAACCAGAGAACGGCGGTATCTGGGACAGTCCTAAATCCGGTGCTTACCTGTTCCGCTGATAGGGCAGAGGGGAGTGCCCATGTCGACGTGACAGCTACATCGAGATCGCCTCCACCGACGATGAGTGGTCCATCACTCTCGGCGGGTCCAGTCGCCTCGTGTTCAATAGTTCCGATTGGGTCACCATCGACGTACAGCTGATTCTCGCCTTGGTTACCGACGATTGTTACGCTGTGCCACGTACCTGATTCCACATCGGTTTGGAGCGTCTCTGGATACGTCCCGTCCGCTGTTTGCATATAAAATGAGAGCGTACCATCGTAGATACCAAGCCCGAACTGCTCAGTCCCCGATCCGATAGCACTACTGCCCCGATCGAGAACCAGTCCGCTCCCCCCATCATATTTCAGCCGTGCGTGAAGTGTAAACCCGGTGGAATCGAACGCCAGCGAATCGTCGTTTTCGACAATAACGTACCCGTCCTCCGCAAGATCAATTCCCTGTCCATCAGGGCTGGGGACAAACGACGGACCGTTTTGGAGAATGCCATCGTTCCCCTGCCCTGACTCGTCGGGTGCCACTCCGTTAGTGGCTTCGTTTAACGGCAGCCACGCGACAGCGTCGTCCGGGATTTCAGCGAATCCGCTGGTAATTTGATCTGTGGTGAGTGCCGTCTCGAACGCGCGGAAGGAGTCGACTGTCGGCGATCCGCTGTCGTCGTTTCCGGCATCATATCCGAGGTGTAGCGGGGAGTCAGTAGTTGGGAGTGACGCGAAGTCGTGCGGCGTTGATCCGATCTCTTCAGCATCAACGTAGAGTCGAATTTCATTCGCAGCAACGACCAGCGTCGTCGTGTACCATTGTCCTTGAACGAGATTTCCGGCGTCGATACCCGGCCAGTTGCCGCCTCCTTCTGTCCAGAACGACAGCTGGCCACCCCAGACACCAAGCGAGTACTGACTTCCGCCCTTAGAGTAGATTGGACCATCACCAGTGTACTTGAATGTCGTCTGTAGTGTAAAGCCGGGTTCAGTGAAATCAACCCCCTTTGTATCACCGACTGCCACGTATCCGTTGTCGGTAAGATCAACTGCCTGCTGAGCGGGATCGGTGACCGTCTCCAGGTCATTCCTGAGATTCCCGTTGTTGCCCGCCGAGGATTGGTCAGGAACTACGCGCCGCCCCGATTCAGAGGGGGGACCATCTCCCGGAGCCAGTGCAAACCTCCACCTGCCGTTAAGCGATTCTGTTCCCCGACGTCGGTCTCACCCGGGCCCGGGACGACCCGGGCAGACGACGCGACCTCATCATACTCGTCACTCAGTTGTGCGGCTGCGTTCCCTGCTGAGAGCGCAGAACCGAGTGCGACTCCAGATATTGCGGAAAGAACCGTCCGACGGCGAAGCGGTACCGCCCCATCATCTCCTTGATTGCTATCTGTTGGCATGTGTGTACCCAACAACCAGTTGTTTTCGGATATTGATAAAAGTTCCTGATGGATTATATAAAACCAACTAAAGCTATCAGTTCAGCTTTCAGCCCAGTTCTGCAACTGGCCAGGACTTAAAACGAAAGTGCCGCAGCGTCTCCTGCCCAGTTACACTCAGGCTCTATTGCTGTGCCTGTTCGAATTGTTCATGTTCCAGCGCTGTCTCACCCGTTTTGGTCTTTATCGATTCTTTCGTGTTGGCATCGAAGAGGTAGAGGTCCTCCTCATCAAAGCCGAAGATAACTGTTGAGTTCTCCTCAGGCCGAATTTGGCTCCCGCTCCGTACCGTCAGCTCCACGTCACCCATTTCGGCGTAGAGGAAGTTCTCGTTCCCCATATGCTCGACAACCTTGATCTCGCTCGGAACGCTGCCATCGGACGCGACGTAGAGATCTTCCGGTCGAATGCCGACACGGACACGCTCGCGGCCTTCAACCATCGAGGGATCGTCTAGGGTATACGTGAATCCGGCGGGCCCGCGAAGCGTCTCTCCCTCAACATCGGCCGTGAAGAGGTTGATGTTCGGGCTGCCGATGAACCCGGCGACGAACTCGTTCGTCGGTTGCCTGTAGACGTCGTCCGCCGTGCCGACCTGCTGGAGCATTCCATCATCCATGATCGCGATGCGGTCGCCCATCGCCATGGCCTCAGTCTGGTCGTGCGTGACGTACACCGTCGTCACGTCGAGCTGCTGTTGGAGCTCTTGGAGCTCGGTGCGCATATCGGACCGGAGCTTGGCGTCAAGGTTCGACAGCGGTTCGTCCATCAGGAAGACCTCAGGGTCGCGAATGATCGCCCGACCGAGCGCGACGCGTTGCTGCTGTCCGCCGGACAACTCCTTCGGCTTCTGTTTCAACAGCTCTTCGATCCCCAGCAGTTCCGCCGTCTCGATCACCCGTTCGTCGATCTCTTCGGACGACAGCTTTGTCGAGATTCGCAGCGGGAATCCAATGTTGTCTTTGACGGACAGGTGCGGGTACAGCGCGTAGTTCTGGAAGACCATCGCCACGTCGCGGTCCCGGGCACGCTGGTCGGTCACGTCGACGTCGTCGAACGTGATCTGTCCGTCGGTCGTCGTTTCGAGACCGGCGATACAGCGTAACGTTGTGGTCTTTCCACAGCCCGATGGACCGACGAAGACCAGGAACTCTCCGTCCTCGATCTGTAGATCCATGTCTTCGACGGCGACGATGTGCTCGTCTTCCGTGCTAAACTCCTTCCGTAGCTTTGTGAGCTCAATTTGTGCCATGTGTAGTCACCTCATTGTTTGACCGACCCCGCGAGAATTCCCTTGATGAAGTACCGTTGTAGGAAAATGAACAGGAGGGCGATCGGGACGATCGCGAGCGTCGTCCCGACCATGATCTGCTCGAAGGCGACCCGCTGTGCGCCGACGAGCTGCGAGAGGGCGATCGGGATCGTGAACATCGCCTCCTCCTGAAGCACCACGAGTGGATAGAGGAACAGCCGCCACTGATTGATGAACAGGATAACCGCCAACGCAGCCAGCGACGGGATCATCGTCGGGAGCGCGATCTTGTAGAAGATCTGGAGCTCCGTCGCGCCGTCCATCCGCGCCGACTCGAGGAGGGCGTCCGGCAGCGACTGCGATGTTCTGGCGCATCAGGAATATCCCGAGAGGATTTGCCGCCCACGGGAGGATCACGGCGAGATACGTGTTTAGCAGGTCCAGCGTCGATACCAAGAGGAATAGCGGGACGACGAGTGCCTGAATCGGGAGCACGAGCGTCGCGAGCACAAAGTAGAACAGTGGCTCCTTGTACTTGAACTCGTACTTCGCGAACGCGAAGCCCGCCATGGAGCACAACAGCATCGAGAGTAGGGTGTACACCACCGCAATCAGCGTGCTGTTCCAGATTGTGCGGACGAAATTCAGCCGATTCTGGAGCGCTTCGAAGTTCGTCAGGAACTGCGTCCCTGGGAGGAACGGGATCGACGAGGAGAATAGTTCTGACTGCGGAATCGTCGCGGCGACGATCATCCAGTACAGCGGCACCACGATCAGCGTTACGACGGCGAGAAGGAACGCGTAGCTCCCGAACTTCAAGGCCGTCTCTCGCTGGGGCTCGTCCATCATTGTGCCGCACCTCCTCTCCGGACCTGAACAATCGAGATTGCGCTCACAATTACGACGAGACAGACAGTCACGGCGCTTGCGTAACCCAGATTGAGCTGGACGAACGCCTGCCGATAGATGTACTGTACCACGGTGAGCGTTGCATTCGCTGGGCCACCACCGGTGATCACGAACGGTTCAGCAAACAGCTTAAACGTCCCGATCGTCGAAGAGACGATCACGAACAATAGCACCGGACGTAGCTGTGGAACGGTGACGAATCTAAACTTCTGCCACATCGTTGCTCCGTCGATCTCGGCGGCCTCGTACAGCTGTTGCGGAATCGTCTGGAGGCCCGCCAACAGGATGATCATATTATATCCCATCCACCGCCATGTGATCGCGATCACAAGTGTGATCCGTGCCATCCACCTGTCTGTGAGCCACGGAACCGCGTCAAGACCGACACTCATCAGCACCTGATTTATCATTCCGACATCACCCTCGAACAGCAACAGAAACACCGTGGAATACGCGACCATCCCGGTTGCGACCGGGAGTGCGATGAGCGTTCTCCACAGGCCCTTGGCTCGAATAAACTTCGAGTCAAGTACAATGGCGACCGCCAGCGCGAGGATCACCATCAGAGGGACCTGGATCAGGAAAATAAACCCCGTGTTGAAAAGCGACAGGTGGAACACCGAGTCGCTAAAGATGAGGGACTCGTAGTGCGCTAATCCGACGAACTCCAAGTTCGATATCTTCGGAATTGTCAGTTCGAAGATCCACGCCTGGATTGAAATGATGTACTCGCTTCTCGCAGGGCCTTCGTAACTGAAAACGGATAGGTAGATCGTATACAGCGTAGGGAATAGCAGGAAGACCGAGAACAATAGGTAAAACGGCGAAATATAGAGATACGGGAGTCCAGGAATCTTCGGTACGACGCTCGACACGTTTTGTCTCAGAAACCGGAGTCGGTCCGACAACTCCTGGTACGATTCAGACGACTGCAGTTCGGATCTGATACTGGTAGCCATGAAGGGGTGGTGAGTGCTGGTTACGCGAGGTCCCGGTCTTCCCGGTCCGCAACGGTTTCAGCGGCATCCTGCATCGCCTGTTCGGGACTCTTGTCGCCGTTCAGCAGGTTATCGAGTTCAGTCGAGATCGCGTTGTTGATCTCGGTCTGAATCTCGTTATACCGGTACGGTTCGATGTTTTCGGCGACTTCTGCGAAGAGGCTATAGATGGCCTGTCCGTCGTAGAAGTCCTGCGATTCCTCGTAGAGGTCCGCGTCGTACGCGGTGCTGAGCGATGGGAACAGCCCGTACTCTTCGAGCATGTAGTTCTGAATTTCCGGCGTCGTCATCACGTACAGCGCGTAATCCCACGCCCGACTTACCTTCCCCTCGTCTTCGATCTGTGCGGGGATCGCGACGTTCGATCCCCCACGGTTGGAGGCACGGTTTCCCCCTCCTCGAACGCGGGGAGTTTGTACACGCCCCAGTTTCCGGCAGTGTCCGGCAGCTCAGCGCGAAGTGTTCCGTCCATCCATGCGGCCGAGGGGAGCGTAGCGATCGTCCCCTCCGCGAACGCCGTGAACCAGCTGCTCGACCACATCCCGACCGTTCGGGTGATCCCGGAGTCTTGGAGGTCAGCGATAAGCTGCGCCACGCGAACACTCTCCTCGCTGTGAATGTTGACCGCTCCGTCCTCGGTGACCGGCTGCCCACCGAGCTGACGGAATAACATACGCCAGAACTGCGGGAGTTCGTCGGACTGCGGCAGGTTGATCATCGCCGCGTCGTCCGGGAGCTTCTGTCCCTCCTCGATGAAATCGTCCCATGTTTCGATCGCGTCGGGATCGATTCCGGCGTCCTCGTACTGATCCCGCTTATAGTACATTCCCGTTGGGCCGAGGTCCCACGGGAGACCAAAGTCCTGCCCTCCGTACTGGACTGCTCGCCACTTCCCTGCGACGATATCCTCGCGAATTCCAGCCTCCTCGATTCGGTCAGTGACATCCGTCAGCGAATCCTGACTCGCGTAGGTGAGCATATCGTAGTTTTGCAACGCGGTCAGGTCGGGAGCACCGGTCCCGCTCGTCACGGCTGTCTGGAACCGTTGCTCGTGGACGTTATCGCCCAGTTCCTCTACAGTTATCGTTGCGCCCTCGTTCTCGGCTTCGTATGAGGGGACCCCGACATCATCCGGGAGGTCACTCGCGGCGTCGTCCATCGCGCGGGCCGCGACGTTCCACGCCCAGTAGGTGATCGAATCGGCCATTTCTGGTTCGGCCGATCCGCCGCTGTCATCGGACGACTCCCCACTGTCGTCCGACGACCCGCTAGCGTCGTCCGACGATTCTCCGCCGGTATCGACGCTACACCCGGCCAATCCCGCTATCCCAGCGACCCCAAGCGCACTGAGAAACTCTCGTCGACGTTCCTCAGGCAGATCTATGTCTGTCATGGTGGCTACGGTATAGCGGTCTGTGCCAATTGTTATTAATGTTCTGGATCATCCCACTCTGCGGAGACAGGAAAACGGGATGGTCTGATGGCAAGCGGTACATTTGACGGAGCCGGGTCGATTACACGTCGCGCCGATAGTCGAGGTACAGATCGTCTTGCATCACCTGCGAGCGTCCTCCGTCAATAAGAATACTTTCGCCGGTGATGAAGTTCGCGTCGTCGCTCGCGAGGAACGTGGCCAGCCCGGCCACGTCAGAAGGCTTACCGAGCCGACCAACCGGATGGATATCCTGCGTGTACTCGTAGTCGTCGCCCAATTCCTCTTTCGTGCGGTCGATCTCGATCCACCCAGGGTTGATCGTGTTCACCGTGATTTCGTCCGGCCCGAGTTCCAGCGCCAGCGCGCGGGTCATCCCGTTGATCCCGGCCTTGACCGCGTTGTACGGGAACAGCCCCGGCATCGTGAGGAACGCGTGGTTCGAAGAGGTATTGAGGATCGTACCGCCCGGGGGCATGTGGTCGGCTACGTGTTTCGCGCACAGCCAGAACGCCCGGAAGTCGGTCTCGAGGACGAACTCCCAGTCGCCCATCGTCGCCTCGCGCGCGGTCGTCTCCGTCTGGACGCCCGCGTTGTTCACTAATACGTCGATACTGCCGTACTCCGCGACGGCGTGTTCGACGAGCGCCTCGATCTCTGCGGGCTCACGCATGTCAGCCTGAATGAACGTCGCGTCGCCGCCCGCCGTCTCAATCTCGTCGACCACCGCCTGCCCGCTGTCGGCGGAGCGACCGGTCACCACGACGGATGCCCCCTCAGCGGCGAAGCGGCGGGCGACACCCTCGCCGATCCCGCGAGTCGATCCGGTAACGATGGCGACTGTGTTCGCGTGTCTGTTCGCGACGGCATTTTCGATCGGGTCGCTTGGTGACATACCTATTACTGCTGTTGCCCCAGTCAAATAATCACCGCCTGCGTGGACGTCCCGGTGGAGTCCTTACCACTCGGCGACGCTCCCGTCGGCGTGTCGCCAGACGGGATTGTGCCAGTCCACATCCTTCTCGGCCTGCGCGCGCACGTGCTCCTCGTCGATTTCGATCCCGAGCCCGGGTGCGTCGGGAATCTGGACGTAACCGTCCTCGTAGTCGAAGACCGAGGGGTCCGCGAGGTAGTCGAGCACGTCGCTCGTCTCGTTGTAGTGGATGTCGAGGCTCTGCTCTTGGATGAAGGCATTTGGTGAGCAGGCATCGACCTGTAGACACGACGCGAGCGCGATCGGTCCGAGCGGGCAGTGTGGGGCCATCGCCACGTCGTAGGCCTCGGCCATCGAGGCGATCTTCTTCACTTCGGTGATCCCGCCCGCGTGCGGAGATCCGGCTGGATCACGTCAACGGCGCCGTCCTCGAAGACCTCCTTAAAGTCCCATCGCGAGTACATGCGCTCGCCGGTCGCGATCGGCGTCGTCGTGTGCTCGGCGATCTTCGGAAGTGCGTCGTTGTGTCCGGAGAGGACGGGCTCTTCAACGAACATCGGATCGTACGGTTCAAGCGCCTCGACGAGCCGCTTTGCCATCGGCTTGGAGACGCGTCCATGGAAGTCGACGCCGATGCCGACCTCGTCGCCGACAGCCTCTCGGACCTCTCGTAGTCGTGTCTCGGCGGCATCGATCGTGGCCGGGTCGTCGACCCGCTCGATCTCCTCGGTGGCGTTCATCTTCAGCGCCGTGAACCCGGATTCGACTTGCTTGCGGGCCTGTTCGGCCACGTCGGAAGGTCGGTCGCCACCGATCCACTGGTACACCCGGATCCGCTCTCGTGCCGGCCCACCGAGCAGTTCGTGGACGGGGAGGCCGATCTGTTTGCCCTTGATGTCCCAGAGTGCCTGATCGACCCCAGCGATAGCGCTCATTAGTACCGGGCCGCCGCGGTAGAACCCGCCGCGGTACATCGTCTGCCAGTGGTCCTCGATCCGACCGGCGTCCTCGCCGAGCAGGTAAGTGTCAAACAGCTCCTCGACTGCGGTTCGCACCGTCTTCGAGCGCCCCTCGACGACCGGCTCCCCCCACCCGACCGTCCCGTCCGCGGTCTCGACGCGCAAGAAGAGCCACCGAGGTGGCACCTCGAACAGCTCGTAATCAACGATTTTACTCATTCCTAACTTGGTGTACCCAGTCATCTCTGTTAATCGTTTCGGGTACGGCTACGACAGGAGAGACGTGTATGCCGTATCATCGAAGAGAACTCGGCCCCCTTCAGCCCCATCTATAGTGATTAATAGATATACTCATAGTGTATCCTTAGATATCCATTACAATAGTACAACTGTAATTTCTTGGGTTGGTGTGTATACTATTTGTGTATTTTTTGGGGGAGAATACCGATTCAGGTTAGTTCACCGTACACTCAACGGATTCGCCGGGATGCCGATTCGGTACCTGTCGCTGAGGAACAGAACTTTCCAGTACGAAGCGATTCAGAATTAAATGGAACGAACGAAACGAACCAGGATATCGTGAATAGCGAAACGGACTATCGGTCGGAACCGCGCACGATAGATGCCGGGTCAGCCTCAGCCTCGTGCGGTCGGATGGTGAATGATAACGAGACCGGCTCCGCAGAAATCCGGTGTTCACGCAGTGGTTTTACTGGCGTTCCGCCGACGCCGGCGACAGCGATATCGACGAACATGGTTGTCCGCTCGGCGGGAATGAGCTCCTGAATCCGCTTCGCGCCGGCGAGGTTCTCGTACGTGTCGAACCGCACGTTCAACGGAGTCTCACCGGCAATCGTGAGGCCGGTTTGTGATCCGGTGGTGCTTGCCCACCGCACATCAGTTTTGTTCCCGTTGTCCGATGGTAGCCGGTAGGGAACGAACTGATCATCGATGCGTCCCTCGTACCGGCCGACCTCGCAGCCGGTCTTTCGGTCCGGATACGTCTCGTGCGGGCCACGGCCGAACCACTCCACGTCGGTCATTGACGACGAGAGCTCAAGCTCGATTCCCAGTCGTGGGAGCCATGTCGACAGCTCTTCTGTGAGAGCAGGCGTGGGACGGGCGTCGACGCTCGCGTCGACGGCACCGTCTCGACTCACCTCGTACGCGAAATCGACCTCGAAAAGCGCATCTCTCTCGGGAGGTCGGAGCTCTGTCGAGCACGTGATTCGGACCCCCGACTCGTCGTCCCGTTCGACAATGTGTTCGGTTGCGACCTGACTGAGGGCGTGGAGTCCGAGTGAGCGCCACTCCCCCTCGTTGTCGTACCCCCATTCGGTGTCGCTGTCCATGTGACCCTCGTTGGCGATCGGCGCCCGAAACGCGCCGAAAACCGGACCATCAGACGCCACGGTCTCGCCGTCGAACTGAAGCTCGTCGAACCGCCCACGGCCGGTATCAAACCGATATCGGAACCGATCGCCAGAGAGAACGATTACATCGTCCGTCTCTTCGAGGGCGATCTGCTCGCCTGGGCTCACCTGAGCCCCATCTGCGGCGAACTCAGTTGTCTCCGTACGTGGGACAGGAATCGAAAACTGGTCGAACCCAATCTCGTGACCCGCAGGGGCCCAGTCCGTCTCTTCGGAGAGTCGGACCCGGAAGGTCAAATGACACTCGCGGTCTGAGGGAATCTCCGATAGATCGAAGGGAACAGTTACACCACGCGTCTGACCGGGCACCACATCGAGTTCCAGTACCCCCGACTGGATCTGCTCGCCGTCGACCGTCAGTTCCCAGGTCGTCTCGTACGCTGAGAGGTTCGTCGAGCTGTAGTAGTTCGTGACAGTGAACACGCCCTCTGCCAGATCGACGTCATCGAACGCGAACGGCTGTTGAGTCTTTTTCACCTGCCGAAGCTCAGGCTGGAGAGTGAGATCGGAAAACGCGGTGCCATCGAGCAAGAAGGGGTCGTCATCGAACCACCACTCGCCCGGCGCCGCATCGGAGACCACGTGGCCCGCAAGCGTCTGATTTGTCCACTCCCAGATGAATCCTCCCTGAAGTCCGTCGATGGCGTTGACAAGGTCCCAGAACGCATCTTGGAGCCCGAGGCTGTTACACAGGGCGTGACCGTACTCGCCCATAATGAGGGGCCGGTCCTCGACGGCGCTGTGTTGGGCGAGGGTGTGCGGAACGGCGTACCGCGGTCCCGAGATGTCGGCGAACGGTGCGGTTCCTGTCATGCTCTCGTGGAACTCCTCGTACGGCGCGTCGCCGGACCCCTGATGGTAGACGAACCGCGTGGGGTCTACCTCGCGGGCGTACGCCGCCATCTTCTCGTGGGGAACGCCCTGTCCGGCCTCATTGCTGGTGCTCCAGGCGAAGATCGAGGCGAAGTTCTTGTGGTTATCGACCATCTGTTCGAATCGACGGAGGAACGAGGTCTCGAACGCCGGCCGCTCGTTGACGAAGTTCATGTTGAAGTGGGTCTCGACGTTTGCCTCGTCGATGACGTAGAAACCCAGTTCATCCGCGAGCTCGTACACCGCCAAGTCGTTCGGGTAGTGAGCCGTCCGGATCGCGTTGACGTTGTGCTGTTTCAACAGCGTCAGCTCCTCACGAACGCGCTCGAACGACACGGTTCGACCAGTCTCCGGATCGTGTTCGTGACGGTTTATCCCCCGGATGGTGATCGGATCACCGTTGATCAGAACCTGTCCATCCTCGATTGTAAACTCTCGGAAGCCGACGCGATCGGGTACCACCTCGACGACGCTCCCGTCCGGGCTCCGGATTTCTAACGCGAGATCGTATAGAGCCGGCTGCTCCGCCGACCACGGCGTCGGCGACGGGACCGTCGTCCGGATGCTCGCGTCCCCTTCTTCCGCGCCGAGCGTGGTCTCGGCGGTCGCCAGTTCGGTCTCGCCGTCGAACATCCGTCCGATGACGCGCCACCCGTCTGTGTCTCCACCGACCACCTCCGCGTCGACGGTGAGTGTCGCGTCGCCGCTCGGATGGAGTTCGGTCTGAACATCATAGTCCCGGAGGAACACAGACGGCTTCGAGTAGACGTAGACGCTACGGAAGATACCGCTGAATCGAACCATATCCTGCGTTTCCAAGTAGCTCCCGTCGGAGAACCGAAACACCTGTACGGTGAGCGTGTGGGACTCGCCCGGATCGAGGATCTCGGTGAGGTCGAACTCCGAAGGAGTCATCGACCCTTGATCGTATCCGACGTACTCGCCGTCGACCCAGACAAAGAAGGCAGACTTGACCCCCTCGAAGTGGAGGAAGGTGTGGCGCTCACCATCCCACTCCGCCGGCACCTCAATATTCCGTTGGTACGTCCCTACCGGATTGAATGTCTCCGGAACTCGAGGCGGCTCTGGCATGGATTCCACTTCCGGAATCTGCTCCCACGTCAGTGCAATGTTGCGGTAGATCGGGCGATCGTACCCGGAAAGCTGCCACACTCCTGGTACCGAGATCTCGTCCCACTCGATATCACCACCGAGCCTATCTGGAAGATCAGACGGCTTTTCGGCCCAAGCGAACGACCAGTCGCCGTTGAGGAGCCGGAAGTACTTCGAAGACGCCCACCGCGTTTCGGGCTCTGTCAGCCGCGCGGCGGCGTCTCTGGCTGATGCTGTTGACTCGTACGAGACTGACGGGACGTGTGTCGGCTCAACGCCTTCTTCAATCCGCGCTGGATTTTCGATATAGTCGTCTAGTCCCGCCAGTTGGGCTGGCTCTCGTGACACGGGTCTTCACCCAATCTATTTGGGCATGATATAAAAAATAACATGACCCACTTCACCGAGCCCTTCTCGTGGTCATCACGCCCCTCCCCTCGGTCGCGTGTCTTTCACCCGATAACTTGTGAAATCTTACCGTGTCGATGCTTCACGTCGTCACGATTGGCAAGAGCGTCAGAACTAACTTGGCCGCTGGGTAGATGCGTTTGTCAACATGTCGGGCACTACCGTCCGGGGATTCGATGAGTGATATCGCAACGCTCGGTGAAACGATGCTTAGACTCGCTCCTGAGTCAGGAGAACGGTTGGAAACTGCGGAGACGCTCGGGTTCCGCACCGCAGGCGCAGAGAGCAACGTCGCCATCGCGGCGAGCCGGCTCGGCGCCGACGCCACTTGGATTTCGAAGCTCCCGAAGTCTCCGCTGGGACGGCGCGTTGTTAACGACGTGCGACGCCACGGTGTCACGCCGCTCGTCGAGTGGAGCAACGACGGGCGACAGGGAGCGTACTACATTGAACCGGGCGGTGAACCCCGAGGAACGAACGTCATCTACGACCGGGAGAACGCCGCCGTGACGACTCTCATGCCTGACGAGACGCCGCGCGATCAAATCCAATCATCGTCGATCTTCTTCACCACCGGCATCACGCCGGCACTGTCCGAGACGCTGTTCGAGACGACCCAAACGCTCCTACAATTGGAGACGACGACTGCGTTCGATCTCAACTACCGCAACAAGCTGTGGACTCCTGAGAAGGCGCGGTCAGCCTACGAGACACTCCTCCCCGAGGTCGACCTGCTCTTCGCCCCCGTGCGAGACGCGCGAAATGTACTCGGGCTCGAAGGCGATGCTGCGTCGATCTCCGATCAGCTTCGGGATCGATTTAATTGCGATCTGACGGTCGTGACGAGGGGAAGTGACGGTGCAGTCGCGAGTACTACAGAGGGAATCGTTGAACAGGAAACGTTCAACGCAGAGACGATCGATCCGATCGGGACCGGCGATGCGTTCGTTGGCGGCTTCCTCTCTCGATACGTCAAAGGCACATCCATAGCAACCGCCCTCAGATGGGGTGCGGCTACAGCGGCAGTAAAGCGGACGATTAACGGAGATCACGCGGTGATCACCGAAGACGAAGTCGCAGCCGTTACAGGCGAAGACAGAAGGGAGATCGACCGCTAACAACGAGAATTGCTATTCACGGAGCGAGAAATGTCGAACATGAGTCGTCCCATTTATCACGACGCCCATCCCGAATACACATATGTACTCACGACGGTTCGACCAGATCCACGAGAGCGGCGTCGTCGCAATTCTCCGTGGCGTGGACTCCGAATCCGCAATTGATGTGGCAGATGCCGTAGTAGAGGGCGGCGTCACAGCACTCGAAGTGACTGCGGACACGCCGAATGTCGCGAAAACGATCGGTGTCCTCTCGGACCGGTACGACGACGTGCTCGTAGGCGCCGGAACGGTTCTTGACGCGGAGACCGCCCGGGCGGTACAGATCTCGGGCGCCGAGTTCTTGGTCACGCCGACGGTCGACGAGGACGTCATCGAGACCGGAAACCGCTACGGGACGCCGGTCGCGACCGGGGCGTTCACCCCGACGGAGGCCGTCCGCGCGTACGAGGCCGGCGCCGACTTCGTGAAAGTATTCCCGGCTAAAACGGGGGGACCGACCCACGTCGCGGCTCTCAGCGGACCTCTTCCGCAGATTCCACTAGTGCCGACCGGTGGGGTCGGCCCAGAGAACGCCGGTGAGTACGTCGAGGCGGGAGCTGTTGCGGTCGGCGTGGGTAGCGCGATCATCGACGACGACGCCGTCTCGAACGAGGAGTACGAGACCATCGCCGAGAACGCGCGCCGAACGGTCGACGCGGTCGCGACCGCCAAGGATCGATAGTCCGTCGACCGATCAGGCGATCTGGGACCGAAATTCAGGGACTCCTCCGGTGTCGAGATCAGTAACACGAAAGACGGCACCCGCGCCATCACCCTCGGTCGACCGATTTCCCTCGGTGAGTCGCAGTCGTCACGTAGAGCGTCTCGTACCCGGCCCCGCCGAACGTGACCGAGGAGACCTTCCGCGCCGGGAACTCGATCTCGGAGACCGGTTCTCCCGTCGGGGCATACCGTACGACGCGTCCCCCATTCCATCGAGCTGACCACACGTGATTGTTTGCGTCAACTGTCATTCCGTCAGGAACACCGTCGTCTATCGGAATTTCACAGAACGTACGCTGGTCTGTGAGTTCGCCAGTCTCAGGATCGTAATCGAACGCGTAAACCTGACGAGCTTCGGATTCTGTGACGTAGAAAGTCTTTCCGTCCCCTGTAAATCCCATCCCATTTGGGATATCTAGATCCTCGAGAACGGTGGTAACGCTTCCATCCGGATCGATCCGATAGAGATCGCCAAGCGACCCTACTCCAGGCATTGTTCCACAGAACACCCGGCCCTCTGGATCGGCTATTACGTCATTGAATCTTGTCTGAGAGTTAACTTCGAGTATGACGGAACAGGTACCACTATCCGGTTCGAACCGTTCAACGGTTCGGTGAGTGAATAGAAGGAGTGCTCCGTTGTTTTCAAGCGTGTAGCCGCCAATCGGACCAGATTCAGCCTCGTAGGCAATACTGTGTTTGCCTATTTTGGGATCATACTGCCAGAGGCGACCCGCTGGAATATCCACCCAATACAGCTGTTGTCGGTCAGGATGCCACAGCGGGCCCTCACCAGTGTGGTTATGCGTATCCGCTATCCGCTCAGGCCTAATCATATCTGATCACCCTGATGGCAGCACTTGAATATAGTGTTCAGCAGCTCTGTTGAAGCCCTCTTCTTCAGACATATACGATTTGAAATAGCACAATGCCAAACACTACAATTAACCACCAACTACGAGAGAATCGTGTATAGTTAAGGCTGAAAAGTGAGTGGGGGTGATCTTCAGCAGGTACATGGCAGACATCACTTGCCTCAACGATCGTGGCGACTGGATCTAGTTATATGGGGCGAGAGCGAACACCGAGCAAGGTGGGGGCTTGGTATTAGACCCATCCCCCAAACTATCACTTTCAAATACTATTAAGAAATGTAGAATTTTGGATCGAGAACTCACAAAAGCTTTCATGAATAGATTCAGAGAGCCGATCAGTAGTCCACTAGCGACGCCAGCCCGAATCAACAGACAGTTGTTCTAGCTATACATAGATTTTGTCCCAAGAAAAATATTTTTATTCATGAGATAGTCTACACCCACTACAACAGAATTTACGTGGCAGTTTTCACTAGAACTCCGTGAGGAACACGACATATCTGACACCCTACTTCTAGTTAACATGAACAACGTTTAGCGGCCGCCCTACAACGAGCAAGCCACTGATTTCAAATGATTGATCACAGATAATAAAATTCTGTTGAACATATATCTTAAGATATGAAATACTAAACTTCCCTGTTTAGATATATTTTAACCAGGTCGTTCCAGAGACCGCCCAAACGTGATTAAACCACTCAGAATGATCGATCAATGTTTTGACTGAGGTGAGCGATAGTGAGTTCACGGAACTTCTCCCACCACTGTCGTGGGCGAACGAACACACCATACTTTCGCTGGAGCGTATAGTTGACTGTCTCTGATTAACTCCGTTGTCCGTTGAGATCAGCGTCAAGCGTGCGTTCTATCTTCGGTAAGGCGATATATATTCACCTTCTTAACCTGTAGATGAATTTCGTATTGACGAGTAAGACGCCTATACCGAGTGCGGAATGAACGTCTGGCAAACTCGCCGCGCCCCGTACGTCGCCGAATACGATACCGGCGCAATCTGTGGATGCTCCGAGCTACGAGTGCTACTACAGCCACCGTCACCGGAAAAACCTTGCGGAGATCTCCGGCGAGCAGAGCGTCTACCTCCCGCCGGCGTGACTTCGCGACCTGTTTTTCGTGCCCCCAGAGAGGGCGAGGGCTCCTCCGAAAGCTCTCAGAGGTGACTTCCAGTGAGTCAACAACAGAGTCCCGACAACGTCTCAATCGACGATATCCCGGTCGATATCGACAACACGCAATCAGCGGAGATCAATCCCGCCGACGTCCCCGACGAAATCGAGTCCATCACCCGTGGGCTCGCCGGTGAGCAGCCGCCGACGAATCCTATAGTGGTTCTCAAAGCGGCCCGGTGGTGGTATCTACACGGCAAGGGCGGGACGAGATCCCGCCTTCCAGTGGGCCATCGAGTGGACACGTCACCTTGCGACCGACACGCCCAGCGACGTTGAGCGGTTCGACGAGTTCCTCGAGTACCTCGTTACGGTCGGCTTCGCTGACGAACGCCACGAGCTCCGCTGACCGACAGAGCGGTTTTTCGGACCCCCTGAGGGGTGCGGCGCGGTCTGAACAGACGCAGTCGCCGTGAACTCGATTCGGTGATCACGATGTCTACGACCAGAGACTCGTCGGTCTCCTTCGACCAGACCGACACGCGATCAGACGAGATGAACAGCACTATCGAACAGTGGATCGACGACCTCGTCGCCGGCGTCGACGACGCGCAGGCTAGCGCGGAGTTCCAGGAGTGGCTGGACGTCCAGAGTCGCTTCCACGACTACTCGTATCGGAACACACTCCTGATCAAGCGGCAGTGTCCCGAGGCGAGCCGGGTGGCGGGCTACCGGACGTGGCAGGAGGAGTTCGACCGGCACGTCAAGGAGGGCGAATCGGCCATCTGGATCTGGGCGCCGATCATCTCCAAGCAATGCCCGGAGTGCGAGAACTCGCCGAGCTACCACGAGGACAGCGACTGTGACTACGATGAGACGCCGCCCGAGGAGTGGTCCGAGGGCCTGGTCGGGTTCAAGCCCGCGCCGGTGTTCGACGTCTCCCAGACCGAAGGTGAGCCGCTTCCTGACCTGGACACGGAAGCGACCGGGGACGCCGGCGACCTCGTCGGTCGGCTGACTGGTGCCGCCGACGAACTTGGCGTGACGGTTCGGATCGTTCCGGAAGCGGAGTGGACGCACGGCGAGGCGAAAGGCATCTGCGAGCAGCTGAGTCTCGTCGATATGCAACCGCGTGTCGAGGTGCGTGACCGGGAGAACGATGCCGACCTTGCGCGGACGCTGATCCACGAGTACGCCCACGCCCTGCTCCACTTCGACGTCGACGACGACACCGAGCGGTCGAAACGCGAAGTCGAGGCCGAAGCCGTCGCGTACGTCGTCGGGCGGTACTGTGGGTTGGACACTAGCGGGTCGGCGTTCTACTTGGCCGCGTGGGAGTCGGACGATCCCAGATCGTTCGCGACCGTCTCGACCGGATCAGTTCCACAGCAGAAGAGCTCATCGACGTAGTCGAAGACAGCGCTTGAATCCTTAACCAACGCACGGTTCTATACCCCGATTTTGTTGGTTAAGTCTTCTCGTCTCCGCCGTCCGCGGCAGTCGCAAGGCTAAAGCAGGCCCGTGTTTATACTTTATGTAAGAAACGCAGGTATGAGTACCATAGAACAAACGCAAAATATACGCCAAGGTCTCTCGACTCGAGAAAGTCGACTCCTTCCACGACTCGCTGGCGCGGGTCACCAAATCATCTCCGTCGACGACATCGAGACGACACTGGAGGTCCCCCCAAATACCGCCCGCGAGATCGCCTCCCGACTCACCGAGAAGGGCTGGCTCGACCGGCTCTTCCCGGGCACGTATCTCATCATTCCACTCACAGCCGGCGAGGAAGCCGTGTACACCACCCACGAGTACCTCATCGCCGCCCACGTCGCCGAGCCAATGTACATCGGCTACTACAGCGCCCTCAGCCACCACGGGCTGACCGAACAGGTTCCCCGGACAGTGTACGTCGTCACGCCGACCCGAGCGCAAAGCCGAGAGATCCACGGTGTCCCGTACCGCGTCACGACAGTCACCGAGCGGAAATTCTTCGGCTTTGAGCCGACATCGGTCGAGGGCACGACCGTTCAGGTCAGCGACCTGGAGAAGACGCTGGTTGACTGTGCGGACCACCCCGAGTTCTGTGGTGGTCTTCGAGAACTCGCAACCGCGATGCGCACCGCCGACGACCGGGGCTGCGACTGGGACACGGTCGGCGAGTACCTCGAGCGCCTCGACAACGGCGCGGCGACCAAGCGGATCGTCTACCTCGCCGACCAGCTCGGCATCGACCTCCCCGCCCGCGAAGAACTCGTTGCGTCGTTCACGAGTGGCTATTCCCCACTGGACCCGACGCGGCCCGACACCGGATCGACCGACAGTACGTATCACCTCCGAATCAACGTCGAGCCAGCCATACTGGAGCCGGCGGAGTCCTGATCGCGATGATCACTCAGGACCGGCTCCGGATTCTCGCTCGCGAACTGGGCGTTCGGCAAGGGTACGCCGAGAAGAACTACGTTAATTCGTGGCTCCTCTGGGGCATCTTCACGAGCGGCTACGGCGACAACCTCCTGTTCAAAGGCGGGACCGCGCTGTCCAAGCTGTATTTCCCGCAATCGTGGCGATTCTCGGAGGACCTCGATTTTGGCGTCGCAGGGGAGTACCAGGGGTCCAAACAGGAGCTTCGAACGGTCCTCGAGACGATTACCGACCGCTCTGGCATCGAATTCGAGATTCGCGAGCACCACGAATCCCAGCAGGAGCACTACCCGACCCACTACGTCGACATCAGCATTCAGTACCGCGCCGTCCTCAACCACCCCAACACGACCAGCATCGACGTGATGGTCGACGAGCACGTCGCCTTCGACCCTGTTCAGCACACTCACGCGTACGAAGATGTGCCCGAATTCGATCTCCAGGCGTACAGCGTCGAGGAGATCTTCGCCGAAAAGCTCCGAGCGATTTACCAGCGCGGAGCCGCCCGTGACTACTACGACCTCTATCAGCTGCTCGAAACCGATTCGGTCGCGATCAACTTTGCCGACGTGGGGCCCGCCTTCGACGCGAAATGCAAACACGATGGGCTCACCGTTGATCTGAACGACGGACTCCGGACGAGCAACAAGAGACGATCCGCCACCAGTGGGAGACCACGCTGCCGGATCTGACCGGTGATTCGCCGGCGTTCGAAATGGTCTGGGAGCAGTTGGACACGGCGATCTCCCAACAGGGATCGCCGTAGGCAACGGCCGATGACGGTGTCGATGACCGATGAGTGTCGCATCCGGAGCTCTGCGATTAACCAACAATTCGGGATATCTGGCTGGTGCGTTGGTTAAGTTTTTGAGCGCCCGCCGAGGGGTGGAGGCGCATTCCAGCCTCACCGAATTATGACAGAGCGACATCTCAGAGCCGTTCTGGCAGAAGCGGAGCGAGTCGCAGAGCAGTACGACCAGATCGCCCAAACCACGAACTCCCCTACACACGAGTATCTCCGGTACGCTGTACTCCGACTCCTCGAAGGCGACGCCAACGCGATCCCCGAAGAGGTCCCGCAGGTCGATGGCGTGACGGTCGGATACGGCCGAGATCAAGCGATGTACGACAGTTGGGGGTCCGACGTCGAGTGGTGGGACACAGTACCGCCACAGGACGACTGTACGCGCTTTCGAGTGTTCTACCCTGAGGACCAAACGCCGATTCCCCGGGTCATCCTCACCGTGATGGCCGCGCTGGGAGCATGGCGAGTCTGGGAAGGGAATGCCGCTGCCTGTGGCTCCTACGACCATCGAGAGCGACGAGAAGTCACTTTCTCTGGCCGGAGGGGAACCTTGCGGAAGCACTCTTGGAAAACCGGATTCAGGAGACTGACGACGCTGTCGCGCCAGACGGCGGACAGGCAGGAGACGTCCGCGACCGAATGCTCGTATCAGACGGCTACACCTCAGCTGATGATCTCGAGCCCCGCACGAAGCGCGCTGTCGAGGAAGCGATGACCGTCTCCCTACTCGCCAAGGGTGGTCGCTACGAAGTCGAAGCGGCGTCCGGAAATCGATACGAAGTCGATATCATCGGGCAATCTTGTACCTGTCCCGATTGGCAGCAGCGCGCTCCAGACGGGGGCTGCAAACATATGCGTCGGGTCGATCACGAAATCAAACAGGGACAGGTCCCACGTCCAGATGGTCAGCTTCCACCACACGTGTAAGCTCCTGTCTTGCTTCTCAGTCGCTTCTGGGTGGTAGTTTACTCTGGGGTAAACTACTTTGGCGTACTCGATTGAACACACCAATATGGACGATGGCCTTGGGAACGGTGAGAACACGACACCACGGGAACTCATCCATTTCGTCACTCAGCAGACGCGGTTTGCCCTGATCAACAACATCCTCCAGCACCCCGAGCAGCTTCCTTCGATGTACGAACTCGAGGAGCTCAACCCCAGCGTGAGTGACGCCACTGTCTACAAGCACATCCAGAAACTGATCGATGAGGGCATCGTGAAGGAGGTCGCCCTGGACGACGACCAGCGCCGACAGGGCTACCCCTGGAAGTTCTATGGTCTCACGGAGGATGGGCGAGAGTTCCTCAACGACCACAACCTGCTCGCCGCTGAAGAGACGCTCCAGCAGATCTACGACACCATCGGCGATAAATCCGAGAAGATGGTCAAGTACGAGAACGCGCTTCGTCCCGACGACATCTAATGGAACGTTCTATTCCCGAATAGTTTGCTATTCATACTCTTCAGCCCGTGACGGGGCGATATCTTATTAACCAACAAATCTATGCCGATACGGTCTTTGTTGGTTAACACGAGGCGACCGCTGATGTCCTACGAGCCACCGACGCCGCCGGCGGAACTCCCGACAGACCTCGTCAATACGCTCAACGAGTCCTCTTCTGAGCAGCTCCAGCACGTTGCCCGCTACGCTGAAGAGCTAGCTGAGCACAAAGCTCGCGAGGCACGTCTCGAAGAAGACTCAGATGAAAGCGAAATCGAAGAACGTCCCGACGATCTGCCGGACGACGTCCCGGCGAAGGCCACGATCACGATCAAGGAGATTAACGACAACCGCTACTACTACTGGCAGTGGCGAGAAGGCGAAAAAGTTCGTTCCCAGTATAAAGGCCCCGTCAGTCCCGACGAGTAGACGGTGGTGAACCGTAGCCGGAGGTTTGTCAAGCGCAATTAGTAGCGTAGCAGAGGACACCCCCCAGAGTGTGAATGGGTTCAACCCACCCCACACCCCTCAGTGTGAATGGGTCCGGTCAGTCTAGACAGGTAACACTCGGAGAGAAGATACCCACCCCACGTTTCCGTCGTAACTGGAGGTCGGTGGAGGGAACGCAGCCACGATCGAGGGGATCACACCCCCCACGTTTCCGTCGTTTCGTCACCCGGCCAAAGTCGATTATTGGGAGTAGAAGTCGATCTCGGATCACCCACCCCACGTTTCCGACGTATCGAGAGATACACTCGTGATCAGGGGTGTGGTCAGCGACTGAAACGGGAGCTAGGCTAGGTCTTCAAGCCGGCTATCCCGGAGGACAGATTTCAACACGATGCCGGTGTCCTGAACCAGCCGGTGCTCGAGATAACTGCCTTCACCCCGGCCACCCCCGGTCCGAGTTGATTCAACGACGCCGAGGAATGCCTGCTCTTTCAACAGTTCGTAGACG